>NZ_CP009962.1:3735688-4046995 GCF_000786695.1 Collimonas arenae
AGCGTACTGGCGTTATCGATAGTTCGCGTTGCCTGGCGCAGCTATCAGAAGCCGCCAGCGCCGGAGGCAGCTTTGCCGGCTCTGCAATTGCTTTCCAAGGCTTCACATTTATTACTGTACCTATTCATCATCCTCCAGCCTATACTCGGGATTCTCTGCGTCAATCTCGCCGGCCATCCAGTTACATTGGCGGGACTTGGGGCGTTCACGATCGTCGGACCTGATCATGATTTAGCCAAGACCGTGAAGGAAGTTCACGAGACGCTGGGAAATGTCTTTTACTGGGTGATCGGCTTACATGCCCTGGCGGCGCTATGGCATCACTTCATCAAACGCGACAATACCTTGCGGCGGATAATCTAGTCTCGCGACGAAACAACTCCGGCGACAAGGTCAATCCGCGCCAAAGATCAATCCCATATCAGCTTGAGAGACAGGTTACGTTTTCTGAGGAAGAGCGGAACAAGAATAGCTTGCTGAAGCCGCCACACTCTTCCATGAAGAGTGTGGCGGCCTTGTTTTGGCTTATTTGATATGCGAGATGACGTTCGGCGACAAGGTCACCTCCTGATCGGCATGGGTTGACTGCACTGTCTTGCCGCCGCCTTCAGCCGTAATCTTGTCGCTGGCCGACTCATCCAGCGAGGCGATATGGGTCAGGATGCCACGCTTGGCCTGGCGCTGTAGTTCGGCAAACGGACTGGAGCGATTGAGCGAGACACCCACCGCCAGCACGTCGATCAGGAGCAACAACAGAATCCGCGACACCATCGGGATGTGCATCATGCTGCTTTCGTCGTGCTCGACCGCCAGCGTGTAATGAGCGCGCTTGGCCAGTTGCGAGTTGCTCGGCGCCAAAGCGATGATCGTCGCGCCGGAATGCACCGCGACCTCGACCGCAGGCGCCAAATGGCGCAGGCGCCCGGAATTCGAGATGACCACGACGACGTCACTGCTTTTCAGCATGGCGGCGGAAACCTCCTGCAGTTGCGGATCGGTGTAAGCCGACGACGGAATGCCAAGGCGGAAGAATTTTTGCTGCGCATCCTCTGCCACCAGGCCGCAGCTGCCGAAGCCGTAGAATTCGATGCGACTAGCCTGGCTCAACACCTCGATCACGCGTGACAAAGTATCTGCATTGAGGTTGTCGCGCACTTCCATCATGGCGGAAATGGTGTTGTCGACCACCTTCACGCCGACATCCAGCGAAGAATCGCCGACATGCACCTGACTGTGCGCAACCGGCACCGTGCCAGTGACGCCCGAGGCCAGTTTCAACTTGAAATCGGCCAAGCCTTGGCAACCCATGGTGCGACAGAAGCGGATGACGGTCGGCTGGCTGACATCGGCGCGGCGGGCGATTTCTGAAATCGGCTCGCTCATCACGGCGCGCGGATGGGCCAGGATCAGGCTGGCGACCTTTTGCTCGGCCGGAGAGAACTGGTCGCGCGCCTTGCGGATTTTTTCCAGGATAGGCACGGCGTTGCCGCCGCCAAGATGCTCTGACAGGATCGCAGCGACGCCGACAAACGCCGGATACGGCGCGGTAATGACAAAGGTCGGGATCTTCGCCAGGTAATTGCTGAAGCGTCCTTTGTTTTCGAAACGTGCGCGAAACGGCGAGCGTGCGAAATAATCACCCAGCCGCGGCACTACGCCGCCGCCGATATACAAACCGCCCAGCGTGCCCAGGGTGACCGCGACGTCAGCCGCCACCGTGCCAAGCATCGCGCAGAAACATTCGACCACTTCCATACATAGGCCATCCTGGCCCTGCAGCGCCCGTTCGACAATTTGCGCCGTCTGCAGCGGCTCTGGATTGGCGATGCCTTGCATCTCGGCCAGCGCCTGGTAAATCATTTCGATGCCGGGACCCGACACCAGCCGTTCGGCCGAAACGTGAGAATAAGTACGCCAGCAATAAGCCAGCACCGCCGCTTCGCGGGCGTCCCCCGGAGCGAAGGTGACATGGCCGCCTTCACTGCCCAGTGCAATCCAGCGCCCCTCGGTAGGAATCAGGCCGCCGACACCGAGCCCTGTGCCAGCCCCGACCAGCCCGATCACACCGCCACTGAGCGCCCTACCGGCGCCGACCTGGAGACAATGCGACTGCTCCAGATGCGGCAAGGACATCGACAATGCAGTGAAATCATTGACCACCAGCAGCGTATCCAGATTCAGGCGGCGGCGCGTATTTTCAATCGAAAATTCCCAATCGTGATTGGTCATCTTGATGTCGTCGCCCTGCACCGGATTGGCAATCGCAATCGCGGCATGTCGCACTTGCGGACGCGCACTGTTGGCAAGGTAAGCCTCTACCGCCAGGGGAAATTCCGCATAATCTGCGCAACGCAAAGTCTGAATCGTGTCGATCTGGCCCGGCGCACGCTCCAGCGCGAAACGCGCATTGGTGCCGCCGACATCTGCCAGCAAACGCGGGCCATCCAGATAGCTAGTAGCCGAATTCTCGCTAGCGTTCATGATCGTGGATGAAGACATGGTGTAAAACTTTCACTTAAATACTGTTGGTAGGATGGCGGCGGTGAACTACCGGCCTGCCTCGCTTCTTAAAATAATTGGTCAGTCGGAATCCAGTGTTCAGCGATCTTCCGGCCATTGCGCACTAGCCCGTTCCATCATCGCAAACGATGAGGTTGGCCCCCAGCTCCCTGCCATATAAGGTTTGGGCGCAGAGGCGCTGGTTTCCCAATGGCGCAGCAGCGGCTCGACCCAGCGCCAGGCGGCTTCCTGCTCATCGCGCCGAACGAATAAAGACAGGTTCCCGCGGATCGCATCCAACAGCAGGCGCTCATAGGCGTCTGCCCGGCGCTGCTTGAAAGCCTGGTCGAACGCCAGGTCCAGCGCCACGGGCTGCACAGTCATGCCGTCGCCCGGCTGCTTCGCCAGGCAATGCAGCTGGATTGACTCATCCGGCTGCAGGCGGATGACCAGGCGATTGCTACTGGTCCCTGGCTGGCCGCCCGGCATCGGCAAGATGGCGTGCGGGATAGGCCGGAAGGTAATGATGATCTCCGCCGTACGTTGCGCCAACCGTTTCCCGGTACGCAAGAAAAACGGCACGCCGGCCCAGCGCCAGTTGTTGATTTCAGCATGCAAAGCGACGAAAGTTTCTGTCTGCGATTGTGTAGCGACGCCTGGCTCTTGTTGGTAACCGGCTACCGATTGCCCTTCTACCGCTCCCGATACATACTGGCCCCGCACCGCCTTAAGCTCCATGTCTTCCGCAGAAAACGGCTTCAAGGCGCGCAATACTCGCAATTTCTCGTCGCGCACGGCATCGGCATCCATTGAAGTAGGCGGCTCCATCGCCACCATGCACAAGAGTTGCAGCAGATGGTTTTGCACCATGTCGCGCATGGCGCCGGTGGAATCATAAAAGTCCCCACGCCCCTCGACGCCCAACTGTTCGGCAATCGTCAACTGCACATGCGCCACCGATTCACGGCGCCACAGCGGCTCGAACAGTGAATTGGCAAAACGCAAGGCCAGCAGGTTTTGCACCGCCTCTTTGCCTAGATAGTGATCGATACGATAAATCTGCTCTTCAGCGAACACCCGCGCCACTGCATCGTTGATTGCGCGCGAAGACATCAAATCGTGGCCGAGCGGCTTTTCCAGCACCACGCGGGCTTGCGACAAGTCGATCTTGCTGGCCGCCAGATTGGCGCAAATCGGCTCAAACAGCGCCGGCGAAGTCGCCAGATAAAATACCGAGACCGCCTTGCCGGCGGCCAGCGTCTTGGCCAACGACAGGTAGCCAGCGCTGTCCAGTAAATCCAGCGGCAAATAAGTCAGGCGCGCCAAAAAGCTTAGCCACAGCGCATTGTCGACGCCGGCGAAACTGCCCTTTACATAGGGCGCGGCGCTCTTGCTCACCCAGGCCAGATAGTCTTCCTGGCTGAAATCCTGTTTGGCTACACAGATAATACGGCCATCTTGATGCAACTTCCCTTCCCTATGAGCAACAAACAATGCAGGAAGAATCTTCCGCATCGACAAATCGCCGGTAGCGCCAAATAAGGTAAATGTAAAAGGAATATGTGGTTGCATCAAAATTTTTGTAATAAATAAAAAACTTATATTGCAATATTAATGTAGCATTACTACAATTACAAGCGGCGAAGAGAGTAAAACCGGCTTATTTGCAGGCAAACTCAAAAGTCCATGTAGTTTTACTAGTTTTCACATGATACACATGGACTGGAATATGCGCAGGCAAGGCTTTGCGCAAACAGCCGGCACAACAACGGATTTCCGTCCAGGTGCACAATGGGACAGATTTTTAGGCAGGAGTAAGGTAGGAGAAAACCAAGAGTAGCCAAGGCAACGCGATCACCACATCAGGCGTTCGAATCAAGCAACCATTGATTGAGCGTTAGATTAAGTAAGAGATTAGGCAAGTTAAGCAAACGTTAGTTAATCACAAGCGCAACTCAACACAGGAGACAAGTATGAAACTGAGTCAAATAATAAAATCGGTATTCGCAACCACTGCATTGCTGTCCAGCGCCGCGGCAGTTCACGCGGCTGAAGTTGAAGTGCTCCATTACTGGACTTCCGGCGGTGAAGCTAAATCTGTCGCCGAGCTGAAAAAGATCATGGAAGCCAAGGGCGTCACCTGGAAGGATTTCGCAGTTGCCGGCGGCGCTGGTGAAAACGCGACGACCGCGCTGAAAGCGCGCGTGATCGCCGGCAGCCCTCCGACAGCGGCACAAATCAAAGGACCATCGATCCAGGAATGGGGCCAGGAAGGCGTTCTGGCAAATATCGATGCAGCAGCCATTCCAGGCAAATGGGACTCGTTACTGCCTAAGGTTGTCTCCAACACCATGAAGTACCAAGGCCACTATGTTGCCGCTCCGGTCAACGTTCACCGCGTCAACTGGCTGTGGATCAACCCGGAAGTCTTGAAAAAATCCGGCGCAAAAGCACCGACCAGCTGGCCAGAATTCTTTGACGCTGCCGACAAGATGCAAAAAGCCGGTTTCATTGCGATTGCCCATGGCGGCCAGCCTTGGCAAGACGCTACTGTGTTTGAAACTGTCGCTCTGGGCGTAGGCGGCGCCGACTTCTACAACAAGGCGCTGGTCAAGCTCGATCCGGCCACCCTGACTGGCCCGACCATGATCAAGACCTTCGATACACTGGGTAAGATCAAGGGCTATATCGACAAGAACGCCGCCGGCCGCGACTGGAACCTGGCGACTGCGATGGTCATCAATGGCAAGGCCGGCATGCAGTTCATGGGTGACTGGGCCAAGGGCGAATTCACTGCCGCAGGCAAACTGCCAGGCAAGGATTTCCTCTGCGTTCCAGCACCAGGCACTGACAAGTCCTACACCTACAACATCGACTCGATCGCTATGTTCAAGGTCAAGGATCCGGAACAGCAAAAAGCCCAGCTGACTTTGGCGACCGCCATCATGAGCCCTGAATTTCAAGAGATCTTCAACTTGAACAAGGGTTCGATCCCGGTCCGTTCCGATGTCTCCCGCGCCAAGTTCGACAGCTGCGCCACCAAATCGATGGATGACATGGCTTCCTCCAACAAGGCCGGCACGCTGGAGCCAAGCATGGCGCACGGCATGGCAGTGAATTCAGCTGTACAAGGCGCTATCCTCGACGTGGTTTCCAAGTTCATGAACTCCAACATGACCTCGCAAGCAGCAGTCCAGGCGCTGGCAAAAGCAGCAAAGACGCAATAATTCTGTTTTTTATTGTTTAATTAGAGTAAATGAGAACAGGGGCCGGAGCGAGTAACATCGATTCCGGCCCCCGCCATGTCCGGTAGTGGCTGCCACCGCCAGGCATGGCTCTGATCCTGCTTCAGGAGACTTGCATGTCCGATCACACCCTCCCCTATACAGCAGCCGCTGTCGGGAGTCCAAGCCACACCCCCAAGCAACAAGGGCGGATTGCGGCAATCGCCGATGCTTGGCTGCCACGCCTGGTATTGTCGCCTACTATTATCCTGTCACTGGTCTTCGTGTACGGCTTTATCGCGGTAACCGCGTGGCTGTCGCTGACCAATTCACGGATGCTGCCGAATTATGAAATTTCCGGCTTCAATCAATATGTCGAACTGTTCGCCCTGGACCGCTGGTGGGTAGCTGCCGCCAACCTGGGCATTTTCGGCGGCCTGTTCATTCTGTTTTGCCTGGCGATCGGCCTCGTCATGGCGATCTTGCTAGATCAGAAAATCCGCGCCGAAGGCGCATTGCGCGCGATTTACCTGTATCCGATGGCGCTGTCGTTCATCGTGACCGGCGCCGCCTGGAAGTGGATCTTGAATCCGGGCCTGGGCCTGGAAAAAATGATGCACGACTGGGGCTTCGCCAATTTCCATTTCGACTGGCTGGTCAACTCAGACTTCTCCATTTATACCGTGGTGATCGCCGGCGTCTGGCAGTCATCGGGCTTTGTGATGGCGCTGTTCCTGGCTGGCCTGCGCGGCATCGACGACAGCATCATCAAGGCGGCCATGGTTGACGGCGCCAGCTTGCCGACCATCTATCGCCGCATCGTCATCCCGGCGCTGCGCCCGGTATTCTTCAGCGTGCTGCTGGTGCTGGCGCATATTGCAATCAAGAGTTTCGACCTGGTGATGGCGCTGACTGCAGGCGGTCCAGGCACCTCCTCCGATCTGCCGGCAATTTTCATGTATCAATTTTCTTTCTCTCGCGGTCAACTTGGCTTGGGTGCGGCATCGGCGATGATGATGCTGGCTACCGTACTGGCAGTGCTGGTGCCCATGATGTACCTGGAAACCAAAGGAGCCCGCAATGGCCGCTGACAGCACTAGCAATTCCATCTATAACGAAGGCAGCAAACTGACTGCCGGCCGCGTGATCATTTACACGCTGCTGGTGCTGTGCGCGCTGTACTACCTGGCGCCGCTGTACGTGATGCTGAGCACCTCGGTGAAAACGCTGGATGAAATCCGTTCCGGCAACCTGCTGTCGCTGCCGATGTCGCCCACCGGCGCCGCCTGGGGCAAGGCCTGGAGCAGCGCCTGTACCGGCGTCGATTGCAACGGGCTGGCACCGTTTTTCTGGAACTCGATCAAGATGGCCGTGCCGGCAGTCTTGATTTCGACCCTGATCGGTTCGCTCAACGGCTATGTGCTGGCACACTGGCGCTTCCGCGGTTCTGAAATCCTGTTCACTGCGCTGATGGTTGGCTGCTTCATTCCATTTCAGGTAGTGATCTTGCCGATGGCACGCCTGCTGGGTATGGCCGGTATGGCCAACACCACACCGGGACTGGTATTCGTCCACGTGGTCTACGGTATCGCCTTCACCACTCTGTTCTTCCGCAACTACTACGTCACTGTGCCGGAAGAACTCGTCAAGGCGGCCCGCATCGATGGCGCAGGCTTCTTCATGACCTACCGCAAAATCATCTTCCCGCTGTCGCTGCCGATTTTCATGGTCTGCTTCATCTGGCAGTTCACGCAAATCTGGAACGACTTCCTGTTCGGCGTGGTATTCGGCGGTTCCGATGCCAAGCCTGTGACCGTGGCGTTGAATAACCTGGTGAATACCTCTACCGGCGTTACCGAATACAACGTCAACATGGCGGCGGCCATCATCGCTGCGCTGCCGACCTTGGTGGTGTATCTGCTGGCCGGAAAATATTTTGTGCGCGGCCTGACTGCAGGTGCGGTTAAAGGCTAAATCGAAGCGTCCGGTCGCTGCTTCCATCGCGATCGTGTAATGAATAAATTTAAGGAATGAGTTAAAGATGGCAAGCTTATCAATTCGCAATGTGCGCAAGGTTTACCCGAACGGCAACGAAGTCCTGAAGGGCATCGACCTCGAAATCGAAGACGGTCAGTTCCTGATTCTGGTCGGCGGCTCCGGCTGCGGCAAGTCCACCCTGCTGAATATGATCGCCGGATTGGAAACAGTCTCTGAAGGCCAGATCATGATCGGCGACCGTTGCGTCAACGACGTACCGCCGAAAGAACGCGACATCGCCATGGTGTTCCAGTCTTACGCGCTGTATCCGACCATGACAGTGCGCGAGAACATCTCGTTCGGCCTTGGCATTCGCAAAGTACCTAAAGCCGAACAAAAGCAGATCGTGGAACGGGTCGCCAATACGCTGCAAATCACCCATCTGCTGGACCGCAAGCCAGCCCTGCTGTCCGGAGGACAACGTCAGCGCGTCGCCATGGGCCGCGCAATTGCACGCGATCCATCGCTGTTCTTGTTCGACGAACCGCTGTCCAACCTGGACGCCAAGCTGCGGGTAGAGATGCGCGCCGAAATCAAACTGCTGCATCAACGCCTTGGCGCCACGATTGTGTACGTGACGCATGACCAGATTGAAGCGATGACCCTCGGCGACCGTATTGCCGTGATGAAGGACGGCGTGGTGCAACAATTCGGCAGCCCGCAGGAAATCTACGACAATCCTAGCAATCTGTTCGTGGCAGGCTTCATTGGTTCGCCATCGATGAATTTCATGCGCGGCAACCTGGTGGCCAATGGCCATGGCCCGGCGTTCGAACTGGTGCATGCCGGCCGCAAGACCCTGCTGCCGCTGGCCCCTGCGCAAACGCAAAGACCGGAAATCGACGCCTGGATCGGCAAGGAGATCATTCTCGGTATTCGTCCGGAGCACATTACGGATGCCCAAAGCGCGCGTATCTCGGAGGCCAGCGATACCAACAGCAACTATCATCCGACCGAAGTTGGCTGTACGGTAGAACTGACCGAACCAACCGGCCCGGACACCTTGGTCTTTACTACCTTCAATGACGCCCGCGTGACCTGCCGTACCCACCCACGCGCAGCGGCCAAACCGAAGGACGATATGCAATTGGCGTTCGACCTGTCGAAGGCTGTGTTGTTTGATGCCAAGACAGAAGAACGAATCAGCTGAAACCTGGCGCAAGCATGATTATTAAAGAAGTAAGATCTTCATGGTGCCCGTATCGGTAGCATAAGCCGATAAATTGCGTAGAATGGCAGAAAGGCATTTCCGATTAACAGTCTCTGCTTTTCTACGCTGCCATGAATCAACTCGAACAACTCAAGCAATTCACTACGATCGTCGCCGACACCGGCGATTTCCAGTCGATCAAAGCGTTCGCGCCGCGCGACGCCACCACCAACCCGTCGCTCATCCTGAAAGCAGTGCAGAAGCCGGAATACCAGCCTCTGCTGGCTCAGGCCGTGAAAGACCATGGACAGCTGTCGACCAAGGAGATCATCGATCACCTGCTGGTCACTTTCGGCCAGGAGATCCTGAAAATTATTCCGGGCCGGGTTTCCACCGAAACCGATGCGCGCCTGTCGTTCGATACTCAGGGCACAATCGACAAAGGCCATGCGCTGATCAAGTTGTACGAAGCGGCTGGCATTGATCGCGACCGCGTGCTGATCAAGATCGCCTCGACCTGGGAAGGGATACGCGCCGCCGAAGTGCTGCAAAAAGCCGGCGTCCATTGCAACCTGACCTTGCTGTTTTCGCTACCGCAGGCGATCGCCTGCGCCGAAGCCAACGTGCAATTGATTTCGCCGTTTGTCGGCCGCATCTACGATTGGTACAAAAAATCCAGCGGTCATGATTACAGCGGCGCCGACGATCCGGGTGTACTGTCGGTGAAGCAAATCTACAGCTATTTCCGCAAGTTCGGCTACGCCACCGAAGTCATGGGCGCAAGTTTCCGCAACACCGCGCAAATCGTCGAACTGGCTGGCTGCGACCTGCTGACCATCAGTCCCGACCTGTTGCAGGCGTTGGCGGAAAGCGATACCCCGGTAAGCCGCAAGCTCAGCCCGGAAGCTTCGCTGCAAAGTGATGTGAAAAAAATCGATCTGGATGAAACCAGCTTCCGCACTATGTTGAATGACGATGCGATGGCGACTGAAAAACTGGCCGAAGGAATACGCCAGTTCAGCGCAGATGCAGTCAAGCTGGAAAAGATGGTTGAAGCACTGCGTTAAGTCTGCAGATAACCGAAAATACCGCAAACAAACTGCAAACAAAATAATGGCCTCGATGCGAGGCCATTTTCAATTTTCTATTTGAACACGACCGTTTTGTGTCCATTGAGCAGAATCCGGTGCTCGATGAACCACTTGACCGCCCGCGCCAGCACCACGCACTCGACATCGCGTCCGATAGCAGTCAATGTCTCTGGTTCCATCGCATGGTCCACCCGCGCCACGTCCTGCTCGATGATCGGGCCTTCGTCCAGATCACCCGTGACGAAATGGGCTGTAGCGCCGATCAGCTTGACGCCGCGGTCATGCGCTTGATAGTAAGGCTTGGCGCCCTTGAAGCTCGGCAGAAATGAGTGATGAATATTGATCGCACGTCCGGTCAAGGCGGTGCACATGGCCGGTGACAGAATTTGCATATAGCGCGCCAGCACCACCAGGTCGATATTGTTGGCTTCGACGATTTCCATTACGCGCGCTTCCTGCGCCCGCTTGGCTTCTGCCGAAGCCCCGGTCGCCAAAGGCAGGTGATGGAACGGGATGTTGTAACTGGCTGCCAGTTGATAGAAATCCGTATGGTTCGAGACGATGGCGGTAATTTCGACCGGCAGCAGGCCGCTCTTGTAGCGGAACAACAGGTCATTGAGGCAATGGCCGATCTTCGACACCATCAACATCATGCGCGGCTTCTTGCGGGCATCGTGCAATTGCCAGTTCATCTGCATGGTGCCGGCCAGGGCAGAGAACTCCGCCCTCAAAGCCTCGTCAGTAATCGCTGCATCTTCAGATGAAAAATGCACGCGCATGAAAAACAGCTTGGACTGGTCATCGCCGAACTGGGCTGAATCGATGATATTGCAACCGTGATCGGCCAGAAAACCCGAGACGCGATGGACGATGCCGCGTTGATCGAGGCAAGACAGGGTAAGAATGTATTCTGGATGGGTCATGGTATTGGCGAGTGCGAACAATGGTAAGTGACGCTTTGGCAGGAAGCCAAAACCGCTATTGTCGCATGCCTGCATACACAAGACAAAAACCGGGCCAACTAACCCAACTTTAGCTGATATGCGCGAACGCAACCACCCAGCCGAGACATTCGGCTGGGTGGTTGCAAATCCTGCATGTCGGACTGGCCGACGGCAGCTAACTGCAGATGACGGCGCTTAAACTACCGCAGTCGCTGCGGCGCTGCTTGTAGCGCTGGCTGTCACGCTACTCGCGCTGGCAGCCGGCTTGCTGCCGGAAGATGTGCCGACCTGGACTTCGCCAGTCAGTTGGCCGCCTTCTTCGATGACAACCTTGCCATAACGGATTTTGCCGGAAACCTTGCCGGTTGAATAAATCACCAGCTTTTCGCGGACCGTCAGGTCGCCGTCGAATTCGCCGTAGATTTCTGCCAGATCGATTTCAGCGGAACCTTTGAATGCGCCTTTTTCGGCGATATGGATCACGCGTGAATTCATTGTCGCTTCAACCCGGCCTTCAACCACCAAGGTGTCGCAATCGGTAATTTCGACGCCTTTGAGCTTGATATTCGGGCCGACAATCAACTTGCTGCCGACTTCATTGGTGCTGGACGACGAGTGGTTGACGGGAGTGCTCACAGGATTACTAGCCTTTGGTATGTTGGAAGTACTGCCGGAAGTGAGATTGCTGCTGGCGCTGAAAGGTGAATTCGATGTTGGTGTTTCTCGCTTGCCGCCGAAAAACGTGTCTGATTTAAGCATGTGATCTCCTGAATGGTGTTGCCTGCAATTAGTGCGGCCAGCGCGCTGATGCGGTATGAAAATGACCGGAAGAGACAAAGGTCTCCAGCCTTCGAGAGACACCCATCAGAAAAGTTCATGCCTAAAATCATTAAATTGTAACCGCCACTAAACACCAACTCTAACAGCAATCACCGCTCGTCAGACTCCGATTGTGAATAATTATTGCTCGATGGATAATCAATTATAAACATAACGTTAGGGAGAACCCAGAAATGAGCAATGCTACTTCTGATGCACCGTCGTTCAATTTTGCAGCAACGCCTCTATCTCCAACGCCGTCCACGGTAGAAGCATTTACCTTCACAGGCCGCGGCAGCGAATATTTTCGCATATGGATAGTTAATATTCTTTTATCCATTGTCACTCTCGGAATTTACTCGGCATGGGCCAAGGTCCGCCGCAACCGGTATTTCTATGACAACACCAGCGTCGCCGGCAGCAGCTTCGAATACCACGGCAACCCGATCGCGATCCTGAAAGGCCGCATCATCGCAGCGGTCTTGATTGGCGGCTACCAGGTCGCCATCAGGACCAACCCGAAAATCGGCCTGCTGGTCCTGATACCCTTGATGGCGGCCATGCCATGGCTGGTCTGGAGAAGCTACCAATTCAAGCTGTACAACTCCAGCTATCGCGGCATCCGCTTCGGCTTCAAAGGCAGCGCCGGCCAATCCTACTTCAACTATCTGTTGCTGCCAGTGCTATCGGGCCTTTCTCTTGGCCTGCTCTTGCCTTTTGCGCATCAGCGCACTAAAAAGTACCTGCATAGCGAAAGCAAGTTTGGCGCGACGCATTTTTCCTTTGACGCCAGCATTGGCGCTTTTTACAAGATCTACGCGATCTGCTTCGTGATCGGCATGCTCGGCTTTATCGGCCTCGGCATTATCTTCGGCGGCAGCCTGGTAGCGCTCGGCACGGCAGGCAAACATGCCGGTCCGGCCGGCTTCAGCGGCCCGTTTTTCCTGATGATATTTGCTATGTACGCCTGGATGTTCCTGATTATTCCACTGGGCCTGACCATGGTCCAGAACCTCATCTGGAGCAGCACCAAACTTGGAGAGCATCAATTCCAGAGCAATCTGAAATGGACCAAGGTATTTTTCATCATGATCACCAATCTGATCGCCATCGTCTGTACCCTGGGCCTGTTTACGCCTTTTGCACATATTCGTGCGCTCAAATACCGGCTTGAATCGGTCACCTTGCTGACAGCCGGCTCTTTGGATAATTTCATTGCCGATGCAGAACCTCATGGTTCTGCCGCAGGCGAAGGCATGTCTGATTTGCTGGACTTCGACTTGTCGCTATAAGGTAGCTACGTTCCAATGCAAAATCAGCAACCGAAGGCAGTGCGGGCGTTTTACTTTGACGGCAAGACATCTCGCAAATACGACGTCGAATTGAAAGTGGAGGCCGGCATCGCCAGCATTTCCGGCGACGTCCAGCGGCAAGCGCCGCTGGACGCATTGCGGGTATCAGAACGGAGCTCCAGCGCGTCTCGCAAGGTCACTTTTGCCGATGGCGCTTATCTCGAAATCATCGACCTCGACGCCTTTGCCGAGCTGCTGGCAAACACCGGCTATACCGACTCACCGATAGTTCGCCTGCAACAAAGCTGGCGCGCCGTGCTGCAAGCGACTGCCGCGCTCATCGTGATTCTGGCGTTAGGTTATGCTTATCTGCTGCCTGCAGCTTCAGGCTGGATTGCCAACGCGCTGCCGGAGGCGGTGGAACGGAAAATCGGCGGCGGCACGCTGGATTTTCTCGACAACCGTGTCTTCAGCCCCACTACTTTGCCGCAGTCGCAGCAAGATGCTCTGATCAGCCGCTTCCGTGCACTGGAACCGCCGCGCCAGGGTGCACCTGAATTCCAGATCATTTTCCGAAAAAGCAAGATCGGCCCGAACGCCTTCGCCCTACCCTCCGGCGACATCGTAGTCACCGACGAACTGGTCAGACTGCTAGACGATGACGACGCCATGATGGGCGTGCTGGCGCATGAACTCGGCCACCTGCATGAACGCCATATGATGCGGCGGCTGATCCAGGTTTCCGCAGTCGGCGTCACCACCACGCTGTTGTTCGGCGACGTCTCTGCATTGGTAGCCAGTATTCCGCCCGTGATACTGGATCTCAAGTATTCACGCGATATTGAAAGGGAGGCGGATGATTACGCAATTGCGATGTTCAAGGCGAACGGCATCAGCCTCACCAAGCTAGCGCGTACCTTTGAAAAACTCGATAGCCAGCCTGCGGCCTTCTCGCCTTATTTGTCGAGCCACCCGCCCAGCAAGGAGCGGATTGCCCGGATACTGAAGGCGCAGACGGAGTAAGGCGGCAACGGTGGCAGTGATGGCAATGGCAGATGCGTTACAATCTTGGAATTAGTTTCAGCAATCAAGATAAAAATGCGCCAATACCTCGAACTCATGCGCCATGTGCAACAACATGGCACCGTCAAAACCGACCGTACCGGCACCGGCACCCGCTCGGTGTTTGGCTATCAGATGCGGTTCAACCTGCAAGACGGTTTCCCCTTGCTCACCACTAAGAAGCTGCATCTGCGCTCGATCATCCATGAGTTGATCTGGTTTTTGAATGGCTCGACCAATATCCAGTATCTAAAAGACAATGATGTCAAAATCTGGGATGAATGGGCCGACAGCGAGGGTAACCTGGGGCCGATCTATGGCTATCAGTGGCGCTCGTGGCCGACGCCAAGCGGCGGACATATCGACCAGATCGCGCAATTGGTCGACCAGATCAAGAACAATCCGGATTCGCGCCGGCTGATTGTCTCGGCCTGGAATGTTGCGGATATCCCGCAGATGAAGCTGCCGCCGTGCCATGCCTTCTTCCAGTTTTATGTGGCCGACGGCAAACTTTCCTGCCAGCTGTATCAGCGCAGCGCTGACATTTTCCTGGGTGTGCCTTTCAATATTGCGTCCTACGCCTTGCTGACGCACATGATGGCGCAGCAATGCGACCTCGAGGTGGGAGATTTCATCTGGACCGGTGGCGATTGCCACCTGTATTCCAACCATGCGGAGCAGGTCGAACTGCAATTGTCGCGCACGCCCGGCCCGCTGCCCAAGCTGACCATCACGCGCCATCCGGCGTCGATTTTCGATTATCGTTTCGAAGATTTCGAGATCAGCGACTACCATCCGCAAGCCCACATCAAAGCGCCAGTGGCAGTGTAAACACGCTCCCCGGCTGGCCGCTAATTATGGGCGGTAGGCTCTTCTACGGGCTGACTGGGATGTACATCCTGCCAGCCGCCGCCCAGCGCTTTGTAAAGCGACACCGTCGCTTTCAGCCGCTTCAACTTGATCTGTCCCAATTCGTTCTGCACTTCCGACAGGGAGCGCTGGGTATCCAGCACCGTCATCAAATCCTCTGCGCCGACCCGATAGCGAATTTCCGACAGCTCGAAAGCAAAGCGCGCCTGCTCCATCTCCGTCACTTTCAGTTTGCGCTGCTCGTCCAGGCTGCGGATCTGTCCTAGCGCGGTGTCGACTTCCGATAGCGCCGAAATTACGGTTGAGCGATAAATCTGCACCAGTTCCTGCTTCTGGGCGATGGCCAGGTCGCGCTGGCTGTTGAGGCGGCCGGCATCGAAGATCGGCGCCACCAGCCCGGCGCCCAGATTGGCCAGCATGTTGGGGCCGTTAAACAGCGACAGCAAGGCGTTGCTCTGGCCGCCGGCCGAGCCGGTCAGGCGAATGCTGGGAAACAGCGCTGCACGCGCAGCGGCAACGTTGGCGTTGGCCGCAGCCAGTTCGGCTTCCGCATGACGGATATCCGGGCGGCGCGACAGCAGCTCCGACGGCAAGCCGGGCGTTACCTGCGGCAGCAGGATCTTGGCCAGACCGGGTTCGTTGACGGTGAAGGTTTGCGGCGGCCGCCCCAGCAAGATCGCCAGCGCGGTCTGTGCTTCGCGCTCTTGCTGTTTCAGGTCCGGAATCACTGCTTGCTGGCCCGCCACCGCCGAGCGCTGGCGCGCAAGGTCCAGCGGCGAGGCAGCGCCGGCGCGGCTTTGCGCCGACACAAGCTTCAGCACCCGTTCGGCGTTGTCGACGTTTTGCTGAGCAATCTCGATCCGGTCGCGCAGCGATAATACTTGCAGATAGGTCGAGACGATGCCGCTGGTGACTGTCAGCGCCACCGTCGCACGGTCATAACGATTGGCTTGCAAGGAAGCTTCCGCAGCCACCAGCCCGGCCCTGTTCTTACCCCAGAAATCCACCTCATAACCGATCTCCACCAAGCCGCTGGTGGAGGTGACGGCGCTGCCGCTGGAGGCCAATGGCAAGGCCCGGTTAATACTGGTGGAAAAATCCGCATTCGGCAATAACGGCGCACCGGCAATCCGCGCCTGCGCTTCGGCCTGGCGCACACGCGATACCGCTGCGGCGATTTCCAGATTGCTGGCCTGCCCTTGCGCGACCAGCTGGCTCAGTTCTTCGCTGCCGAAACGTTGCCACCAGCCGCTATCCGGCCAGTCTTGCTCACCGGTATTGGCCGACAAATCCCAGCTCTGTGGAATTTCGACGCTGGGAGTCGCCTCTCGCATTTCAATCCGGTTGGCGCACCCGGACAATAACAGTAACAGCACGGCGCTTGAACAAGCAGCCGCAACGACGCGCGAACGCTGGAAAACATACTGGATACCGGCCACTATCAATGCCCCTTGACGGCAGAGACTGCAGAAGCTGAAGAAACGGAAGACGCGGAAGCGGCGGATGCGCCTGCCGCCGCTGCGGCGCTTTTTGCAGGAACAGGAGCAGCAGTAGGAACCACTACCAACTCGCCTGGCTTCAGTCCCGACAGGACCTGCGCCATTTCCTGGTTGCGGATACCGACTTTAATCACACGCGGAGTGACTTGCTGGCTGGCTCCGGCTACATTGACCACGTAGCTGCCATCAGCTTGTGGCTTATCCAGCAGCGCCACCGGCAGCAACACCGCATCGTGCACCTGCGCCAGCACAAAGCGTACTTGCGTGCTCATGCCGCTCATCAATTCCTGCTGCGGATTATCGACTTCAAACAAGACGTTATAAAAGGTCTGCTTGCCCTGTTCACCCGAGCCATCGGCCGGCACCGGCACCACTTGCCGCAACTTGCCGCTCCAACGCTTGCCTGGATAACCAGGCGTAGTGAAATAGGCGGTCATGCCTTTGTGCAGCAGCGGCACGTCGATTTCCGCCACCCGCGCCTGCACCGTCAACCGGCTCAGGTCGGCAATCCGCACCAGCGGAGCCGTCGGCTGGCCGGCACTCACCATCTGCCCGGTACGGGCGCCCACCGACACGACAGTGCCACTGATCGGCGCCAGCACCTCGGTATGGCTACGCGTTATATCGTCGTTTTTGACAGTCGCCTCGATCTGGCGGATCTGAGCGTTGATCGCTTCCACCTTGGCCGCCGCTGAATACATGCTCATGCGACTGGATTCATAGGATTCCTCGCGCGTCGCATTTTCCGCTTTCAGCTGGCTCTGCCGCTTGTATTGCAATTCGGCGAAATCCTGCTGAGCCCGCTGGTCCGACAGCTCGGCCTGGAGTCTTGCCAGCTGGGCACGGTTGCTCTCGATTTGCGCCGACGGCAAAGTTGGTGTGATCTCGACCACCATCTTGCCCGACTTGACCTCGTCGCCAACCATCACCAGCACATCCTTGATTTGCCCCGAAACTTGCGCCATGACATCGCTGTATTTGTGCAGCTGCAATTTGCCGTTGGCAAACACCGCCTGTTCGATATCGCCACGCCGCACTGCTTCCGTCTGCAGGCGCACTGGCACCGGCTTGGGCGCCGGCGGAGGGTGCTGCAAGAGTCTCTTCCACAATACGAAGCCGGCGCCGATCGCAATCAGTACAGCCAGGACAACGATCAGCCAACGTCGGCTGGTATGCCCGAAAGAACTTGGTGCGGGGGTCGATTCAACGGTCATTGGTGCAAACTCAGAGTTAGTCAGGTTCAGTCAAATAAGATGAGAGCGATAGCGGCTTGATATCAGTTCAATATCGGCTTAATACCGGCCTAAGCCAGTTCCGTTTGCGCGCCGCCCATGGTCGCTGCGGGTGCGTCGTCGTCCGCTTCTTCACCCAGGAAACCACCGCTCTGGTGCGCCCACAAACGCGCATACAAACCGCCCTGCTCCAACAGGCTGCGATGATCGCCCTGCTCGACGATACGGCCCTTGTCAAGCACGATCAAACGATCCATCGCCGCAATGGTTGACAAGCGGTGGGCAATCGCCACTACGGTCTTGCCTTCCATCAGCCGGTACAAGCTGGCCTGGATGGCTGCCTCGACTTCTGAATCTAGCGCGCTGGTCGCTTCGTCCAGCAGCAGGATCGGCGCGTCTTTCAACATCACGCGGGCAATCGCAATCCGCTGGCGCTGGCCGCCGGAAAGCTTGACGCCGCGTTCGCCGACGTGTGCATCGTAGCCTGTGCGGCCTTTGGGATCGGTTAAAGTCAGGATGAACTCATGCGCTTCCGCCCGCTTCGCAGCCGCCAGCATGTCGGCATCGGTGGCGTCAGGACGGCCGTACAGCAGGTTGTCGCGTACCGAACGATGCAGCAATGAAGTATCTTGCGTCACCATGCCGACCTGCGCCCGCAAGCTATCCTGCGTGACATGGGAAATATCCTGGCCATCGATCAGGATATGGCCCTGCTCGACATCGTAGAAACGCAGCAGCAAATTGACGATGGTCGATTTGCCTGCGCCGGAACGGCCAACCAGGCCGATCTTTTCTCCAGGGCTGATATGCAAGGACATGTGGTCGATCACCGGACGCTGTCCGCCGTAGGCAAAGCCGACCTGCTCGAAATCGAGTTTTCCCTGGCTGACTTTCAGCCGCTTGGCGTCAGCCTGGTCCAGCACTGCATGCGGGCGCGACAAGGTATTGATGCCGTCCTGTACCGTACCGACCTGCTCGAACAAGGACGCAAACTCCCACATCACCCAATGCGAAATGCCGTTCAAACGCAGGGCCATGGCGGTCGCCGCGGCAACCGCGCCAATGCCGACTTGCCCTTGAGTCCAGAGCCAAAGCGCTGCGCCGGCCGTGCTCAGGATCAGCAGCATGCTCAGGGTGTGGTTGACGATTTCAAAACTGGTCACCAGACGCATCTGGCCATGCACCGTTTGCAAGAATTCCTGCATCGCCGAACGCGCATAGCCAGCTTCGCGGCCTGCGTGTGAAAACAGCTTGACCGTCGCGATATTGGTATAGGCATCGGTAATGCGGCCGGTCATTAGCGAACGCGCATCGGCCTGGGTCTTGGCGACCTTGCTCAGGCGCGGCACGAAATAACGCAACGCCAGCGTATACAGCGTCAGCCAGCCCAGGAACGGCACCAGCATCCAGCCGCTAAAGCTGCCTACCACCGCCACCATGGTGAAGAAATAAATCACCACGAACACCAGGATGTCGCACAGGATCATGCAGACGTCGCGCACTGCCAGCGAAGTCTGCATGACTTTGGTGGCGACCCGGCCGGCGAACTCGTCTTGATAGAAATGCATGCTTTGGTTGAGCATCAGACGGTGAAACTTCCAACGCAGCAGCATCGGGAAATTACCCGCCAGCGCCTGTTGCTTGAACATGCTTTGCAAGGCGACCACGATCGGGCTGGCCAGCAGTATCGCCGCCAGCAACAGCAAATTAGTGCTTTGGTGCGTCCACAGGGTCGACGGTTCAGCTTTGCCGAGCCAATCGACGATGCGTCCCATCATGGCAAACAGCAAAGCCTCGAAGGCGCCGGTGATGGCGGTCAGCAAGGTCATGGCGATGATGTACGGGCGCAAACCCTTGGTACAGGCCCAGACGAACGCAAAAAATCCGCGCGGCGGCGGCGTCATGACCGTATCCGGATAAGGATGTAACAGTCTTTCAAACCAACCAAACATGGAAACACTCCAAAAATAGGCGTGGTGGAAAATCACCCAAGCCAGACAGTATATTGCAAATTTAACAGCCGCTTACGGATGCAAACAGAAGAAAGAACGCGCCTGGACGAGGCTTGAAGTAGCATCCGCTCAGGCGAGAACTGCCAGGCGCCAAGGTACATGTCGCGGCAAGACATGCACGAATCGACCCGGCGGTCCTATCGTGCAAAGCAACTTAGCCGACGAACGCTTCGAAGCACTTGTTCGTGTCTTGCGCGCCTTTCGTCGACCTTGCAATCTGTCTTAAAAGGAGCGCTTAGCCGGGGTTGGCGGAGTCCATTGATATAACCAGGTCTCGCTTAATGGCTGGCCGTCGGTTGCAAGATATACACGCACGTCGATCGGCTCGACGCTGTCGTCGGTCGGCTTGAGGTCAAACATTACGCGATAGCCATGAATCGCGTCCAGCGGACGGGCTGAACTGATCTCGATTTTACCACGGGAGGCGCTGATTACCGGCCGCACCTTGGCGTCCTTTCCCAGCAAAGCGAGGTCGCCGCCGGCAAAATCGACCGCAAAGCGGCGCGAGTAATAAGCTCGTTTCTGGCCAATCACGCCACCCATGCCAGTACGCGTAGCCACTACTTGCGCCAGCGGCGAAGAGAACGGCATCTTGCTGCCCCAGTGCAGGCGATAGGCAAACAATCGCTCCTGCCCCGCTTGCGGCTTATCGGCCGGATTCCAGAACGCCACGATGTTATCGAAAGTTTCATCGACGGTTGGTATTTCCACCAGTTGCACGGCACCCTTGCCCCAACCGGATTTTGGCTCCACCCAGAGGCTCGGACGGCGATCGTAAAACACACCGTCATCTTGGTAGTGATCGAAATTGCGATCCCGCTGCAGCAAGCCGAAACCGCGCGGATTTTCGTCCTGATAAGCGTTGAAGCGCAGATGCTCGGGATTGGTCAACGGCCGCCAGACCCATTCGCCATTGCCACGTTGTATGGACAAGCCGTCGGAGTCGTGAATTTCCGGACGCCAGTCGTCGCTGGCGCCGACGCGGCGGTCATTCTCGCCGTACTGGAACATACTGGTCAGCGGCGCAATCCCCATCCGCTCTATCGTCTTGCGCGGATACAGCGCGGCATCGACATCCATTACCATGGTGGCCGATGGCTGTATCTCGAAGCGATAGGCGCCGGATACGCTAGGCGAATCCAGCAAAGCGTAGACCACCAGCTTGCCCGAATCCTTGGCCGGACGTTCCAGCCAGAAGTGAGTGAACATGGGGAATTCTTCCGGCTTGTCCATGCCGCAATCGATCGCCAGTCCGCGCGCCGACAAACCATACTGCCATTCGGCGCCGACCGCGCGGAAATAGCTGGCCCCCAGGAACGCCGTGATATCGCGTTCCAGGTCGGTATGGAAATTGATCCGGAAGCCGGCAAAACCCAGATCCTTAGGCATATGTTCAGCCTTCAGGCCGCTCTTGCCATAGTTGAACATGGCCGGATCGTAAGCCAGCTCTTGCGCCTGGCCGTCTTTCACTTCATAGATCTGCACCGGGCTCTTGAAAAACAGGCCCAGGTGGAAAAACTTGGCCTGGAAGCGCAACTGATCCTTGGCCCACAAAGCGTGATCGTCGCGGTAGCCGATGGCCTGGTACTGATCCCAGTCGAGCGTCTTGACCTCATCAGGGATGTGGTTCTCGGGAGGCTGGTAAGGCTGGCCGGCGAGCTGTCGGGCCCGGCCTTTGAGCCAGGCGTAGTCAAATGCTTGCGGCGCACCCAGGAACTTCAGCTGGCCCGGGGCGCTTCCCGCCGCCAGCAATGAAGTTGCCGGGAAGCCGGCGGCAGCAAGCGCCGCCGACGCTTTCAAAAAATCACGTCGTAACATGGTGCTCCTTGTCTGAAGAAGATATTTAGGCAGAACATACACAAAATCGCCCTGACCGCGTTGCATCTCTTAGCCGTACATTCGTACCGCCTTCGTCGATGCGTCTTGCCAGGACGATTTTGCGCAAGTCCTATCAGGGAGAAAGCAAGGCTTGCCAGCGCCGATTGGCCGGTGCTGAATTCCAGATCTCGAAATGCAGCCGGGACAAGGTCAAAGGATCGTCCAGCAAGGCATTTTTCTGCTGCGACGTCAGGCTATCAGGACCGCCTTTCAGCGCGCTTTCGAGCAGTGCCGCACGCCGCGCCAGGGTCGCCGGCGGCACCTCCGGACGCGCTGTCACTGCTGCACACAGTAAGGCATTCATGACCGGATCAACCACTACATCGTTAAAACCGGCCAGCGCTTTACCGTTGTCGTTATAGGCCGTGGTCGCCGCCAGTTCAGGCGGCAAATCGACTTCTTCCGGAATCACGAACAAGCGCGCGCGACGGAAACTGCGGCCTAGCGTGATCCGGCTGGAAAATACCGACAATGGAATCGACAGCATCAACGAACCGACTATCGGCAACAGCCACCAGAGGAATCCCGGCTCCAGCCAATACACGCCGCCACCCCACACCAGGCCTAGCAAGGTATGGCCGCCGTGCCGGCGACAGGCTTCGCCCCAGCTGGTTTCGGCATCCTCGCGCGGCGGCGACTTCCAGCTGATGGTCCAGCCGAGGAATGCACCGACCACAAACCGCGTATGAAACAGCATCCGCACCGGCGCCAGCAGCATCGAGAACAGCAGCTCCATAATCATGCTCAAGGTCAGGCGCAAGGCGCCGCCGAACTCCCTTGCTCCCTTGGCCCAGATCAGCACCACGCTCAGCACTTTCGGCAGGAACAGCAAAGTGGCAGTCGCCGTAAACAAGGCCAGCGCCCGTTCCGGATGCCATTCCGGCCATACCGGAAACAACTGCCCTGGCGTGACAAAATATTCGGGCGCAACCAGCGTATGCACTGCCAGCAAGACGGTCGACAACAGTAACGACAAGAACCACAACGGCGCAGACAGATAGGCCATGACGCCGGTCACGAACACCGCACGGTGCACAGCATGCATGCCGCGCGCCAGGAACAAGCGGAAGTTCATCAGATTGCCCTGGCACCAGCGACGGTCACGCTTCAATTCATCCAGCAGGTTGGGCGGCATTTCCTCGTAGCTGCCCGCCAGATCGTAGGCAATCCAGACTCCCCAACCGGCGCGCCGCATCAGTGCTGCTTCGACAAAGTCATGCGACAGGATCTCACCGGCCAGCGCACCCTCACCCGGAAGCGGCGCCAAGGCGCAGTGCTCCATGAACGGCTGCAGACGGATAATAGCGTTGTGCCCCCAGTAATGCGATTCACCCAACTGCCAATAGTGCAAGCCGGCGGTGAACAAAGGCCCGTAGACCCGCGTCGAGAATTGCTGGATGCGCGCATATAGCGTGTCGCGTCCGGCCGCGCGCGGTGCAGTCTGGACGATGCCGGCGGTTGGATTGGCTTCCATCAGGCGCACCAGTGTGGTCAGGCACGTACCACTCATGACGCTGTCGGCGTCGAGCACGATCATGTAACTATAGTTGGCGCCCCAGCGTCGGCAGAAATCGTCGATATTGCCGCTCTTGCGTTTGACGCGACGCCTGCGGTGCCGGTAAAAAATACGCCCGAAGCCGCCCACTGCCTGGCACAGACTTGCCCAGGCATCCAGCTCGGCGCTGCAGATGTCGCTGTCGCCGCTATCGCTCAACACGAAAAAATCGAAGCGGTCCAGTTCGCCGCTGGCGGCTACCGATTCGTAAGTCGCACGCAGGCCGGCGAAGACCCGGGTCACGTCTTCATTACAGATCGGCATCACGATCGCCGTTCTGGCGCTGGCCGGAATCGGCCCCGGCGCAGCATCTTCGCGTGAGATCACATAACGGTCGCTACCGCGCATCAACACCAGGAAGCCGGCCATGGCGGTCCAGAAGCCCGCCGAAACCCAGCAAAACAGCAACGCAAACAAGCCAAGCGTCACCAGTTCCAACGGCTTGTCGCCGTGGTACGGCAGCACCGCGCTCATGAAATAAGTCGCCATCGCCGTCTGCGCCAGCATCAACATTAGCAGCACGATGCGCCGCAGATTGCCGCGCGACTTGCTTCTATGCTGGTCCTGGCTATCTGCTTCGGCTACCGGCAATGGTTCTGGCTGCGGCAACGCTGTCGAGCGCACGGTTTTTTTATGGCGGCGCTGCTTGGCCCGCGGCCGCAGGTCGAATTTGCTGTTGGCGGTTTCAATCCAGCGCACCAGCGGATTCAATGTTCCCCAAGGATGGGCGACGATAGGCGTACGGTGCAACGGCGGCGCAATCTCGATACGTGAACGGCCGGAGGCGTCGGTACTAATCTCGGGCAAGGCTTGCACCGCTGACGGCGTATCGGAAAACGTCAGTTGCAGACGCGCGGCTACCGATGCGTAGGCGGGATTGGTTTGCGCCAACGCATCGTCGCCGGCGACGATGCCATCTGCAGCCAGGGCATGGTGCAAGGCTGTCAGCGAGGTATCGCCGGCAGCACGCAATTGCGCCGACAAAGCTGCGCGGCGCTCTGCCGACAAAGGCAGGCGATCAAGGTAGCGCTCACTGGTTTCAGGCAACATATCGGATAAATCCGGCGCCCCTGAGGCGTCCGGCGCACGCATCGGCTGGCGGTCTAGTTGGGCGGTAATATGTAGCTCCAGGTTTCAGATAAAGTGGTGCTGCCAGCGCGCAAGAAACCGCGCAGTTCGACAGGCTTGTTATCTTCATTACGGCGCACCCGCACCGACATGCGCCAGCCGCCGGTGACGTCATTGCGCTCCACCTTGGCGTCCAGCACCTTGCCGTTATCGTCAGCGCTGACTACGCCTTCCGGCTGCACCTTGTCAGCCAGCTTTTTAAATACCGGACCTTCAAAATCCACTACCAGGCCGATACTGTTGTCATCGGTCTTTTTCAGCACGCCGAGACCGCGCCGGGTTTGCGTTACCCATGATAATGGCGGCCGCTTGTCAGCATCCTTCTGCCATGACAAAGTGTATTCCAGATTGAATGGCTGACCTACCTTGGGCGCCGTTTCCGGAACCCAGAAGGCGACGATATTGTCGTTGGTCTCGTCCGGCGTCGGAATCTGCACCAGTTCTACCCTGCCGTTACCCCAATTGCCCTTGGGCTGGACCCAGGCGCTCGGGCGCTTTTCATAGTGTGCACCCAGATCCTGGTAGCTGGCAAAATCTCGATCGCGCTGCATCAGACCGAAACCGGCCGGGTTGCTCAGCGAATAAGAGGTCACCAGCAAGCGCTTCGGATTGACCAGCGGCCGCCAAATCCATTCGCCTGTGCCGGAAGCGACCGACAAGCCGTCGGAATCATGGACTTCCGGACGGTAGTCATCAACCTGCGAACGTTGGTTATCGCCATGCAAGAACATGCTGGTCAACGGTGCCAGGCCTAGTTTGCTGACATTTTCGCGCAGGTAGAGCTGGGCCTTGACGTCAACCGTCGTATCGACGCCCGGCTTCAGCACGAAGCGATAGGCGCCGGTGACGCGGCGCGAGTTAAGCAGCGCGTAAATGGTCAGCTCTTTATCGCTGGCTTTGGGACGCTCGATCCAGAATTCGGTAAAACGCGGAAACTCTTCCCCTGAACTGAGGCCAGTATCGATCGCCAAGCCTCTTGCCGACATGCCGTAGGTCTGATCCTTGCCCAGTGCGCGGAAATAGCTGGCGCCAAGAAACGACATCGCCTCGTCTTTGTATTTAGCCGTATTCAGCGGGAAATGCACGCGGAAACCGGCAAAGCCCAGCGCGCGCATTTTCTTGGGGTCGACCTTGTTCGCGCCATAGTCGAAATCGTTAGGATCAAAGCGGATCTCACGCACGCTCTGGCCGTTTATCTCATTGATCTTTACCGGTTGGTCGAAGGCATAGCCCTCATGAAAGAACGCCAGCTCGAACGGCAATTTCTGGCTGCGCCAGGTCGATTTTTCCAGGCGGAAGCGGATGTCCTTGTATTGTTCATAATCGAGATTGCCGACTTCCTTCGGCAGACTGCCCTCTGGCTTGCTGTATGAACTGGAGGCCAGGTCTTTTGCCTGTTTGGCAACGTTATCGAAATCGAAGGCGAATGTGTTGCCGCTGAGACACGGCAGCAATAGCGCTGCAGTAAGTGGCAAGACGGCGATGCGCGCTCGCACTGGAACGGACATACGCGAGCGCGTCCGCTGAGACAAATTTAAATGCATTGGATTCCCATCTGACACTGCTGAGATTGACCTGCCCGAGAGTGCCATTCGGGCATCATCGAGAGCAAGCGGTAGTCTAGCAGCGTTCTATCATTTTTTATATCCATCGAGCAACGAGTTGGCGATGACGCATCCGGATCAGCGCCAGTAGCAATAAAGACTTGCAGCATTGAATGGCAGAAACTTGCCAAATTGGCAGCAGAATACTGCCAGCATGCGCCGTAACGGCAAAAGTACCCAAGCCCAGGTTTTAACGGGCCATGGGTTTTAAGAGCAAGCATCCACGACAAAGTTCCATCCTGTGACTTTATAGTAAGATCACGCTTTTAATACAAACCCGCCCATAGCGGGCTCATGCAACAGCGCCCATGACCACACGCCTCACGATTATTGTCGCCACCGATGCCCGCAACGGCATAGGTATCCGTAATACTTTGCCCTGGCGCTTGCCAGAGGATCTGGCGCACTTTAAACGCACCACCTCGGGACACCCGATCATCATGGGCCGCAAAACCTTTGAATCGATTGGCCGCCCCCTGCCGCAGAGACGCAACATCGTCATCACCCGCAATCCCGATTGGCGTCACGAAGGCGTCGAAAGCGCATCGTCGCTAGCTGCCGCAGCGGCGCTGGTCGGCGATGCCGAGGCATTCATTATCGGCGGCGCCGAAATCTATGCCGCCGCCCAGGACTTGACCGAGCGGCAGATCGTTACCGAGATCCAGCACAATTTCGACTGCGACGCCTTTTATCCGGCGCGCGATCCGCTGCAATGGCAGGAAATTTCCCGCGAAAGCCATCACTCCGAAGCTAACGGTTTCGACTACGCTTTCGTGGTCTACCAGCGGCGGCCAGCCGGCAGCGGCGAGGCCAACAGCTAACCTGGCCAGATGACGGAATACCATCTGTTGTTTTCTGCTGGTTTTCCATCATCTTTATCCTCAATTTCGCACACATTTCACACATATCTGCGAAAATTCGACTTTCTTTTTCAGCGAAGCCGCCAACAGCGGCCACGCTAAAATCCGTGGACTTTTGGCGTGGCTGAATACCATGGATCTTGACGTCGCTGAAAACGATAGGCTGCATTGCCCTATCCGGGCAACCCCGTGACCGCTTCTGGCGCACCGGGACAATTTTTTAATAGCCGCTTTACGGTCTTGTCCGCAGCCTTGTTATCAACCACCGTCTCCTGGAGACCTCGATGAAATTCCGCTTCCCCATCGTCATCATTGACGAAGACTTCCGCTCCGAAAATACTTCCGGCCTCGGCATCCGCGCACTTGCCGATGCCATGGAGGCCGAGGGCATGGAGGTATTGGGCGTGACCAGCTACGGCGACCTGTCGCAGTTCGCCCAGCAGCAATCGCGGGCCTCGGCCTTTATCCTGTCGATCGACGACGAAGAGTTTGGCGCCGGTTCGTTTGAAGAAACCGACCACGCGCTGAAATCGCTGCGCGCCTTCGTCGAAGAGATCCGCCACAAGAACGCTGATATCCCGATCTACCTGTACGGCGAAACCCGCACCTCGCGCCATATTCCCAACGATATCCTGCGCGAACTGCACGGCTTCATTCATATGTTTGAAGATACGCCGGAATTCGTCGCTCGCCATATCATCCGCGAGGCCAAGTCATATCTGGACGGCCTGTCGCCGCCCTTCTTCCGCGCGCTGGTGCATTACGCCCAGGACGGTTCCTACTCGTGGCACTGCCCGGGACACTCAGGCGGCGTGGCCTTCCTGAAATCCCCTATCGGCCAGATGTTCCACCAGTTTTTTGGCGAAAACATGTTGCGCGCCGACGTCTGCAACGCCGTCGAAGAACTCGGCCAGCTGCTCGACCATACCGGTCCGGTCGCCGATTCGGAACGCAACGCAGCGCGCATATTCAACGCCGACCATTGCTACTTCGTCACCAACGGCACCAGCACCAGCAACAAAATGGTGTGGCACTCGACTGTGGCGCCAGGCGATATCGTCGTGGTCGACCGCAATTGCCACAAATCGATCCTGCACTCGATCATCATGACCGGCGCGATTCCGGTATTCCTGATGCCGACCCGCAATCACCTCGGTATCATCGGCCCGATTCCGCTGGAAGAATTCACGCTGGAAAGCATCCGCAAGAAGATCGAAGCCAATCCGTTTGCACGCGAAGCAGTCAACAAGAAGCCGCGCATCCTGACCATCACGCAGTCGACCTACGACGGCGTGATCTATAACGTCGAGACGCTGAAGAACATGCTGGACGGCGAAATCGAGACCCTGCATTTCGACGAAGCGTGGCTGCCGCATGCGACTTTTCATGATTTCTACAAAGACATGCACGCGATCGGCAAGGACCGCCCACGCGCCAAGAAATCGATGATTTTCTCAACCCAGTCAACTCACAAATTGCTGGCGGGCCTGTCGCAGGCTTCGCAAATCCTGGTGCGCGAATCGGAAAGCGTGCAACTGGATCAGGACGCCTTCAACGAAGCGTACCTGATGCATACGTCGACTTCGCCGCAGTATTCGATCATCGCCTCGTGCGACGTTGCGGCCGCCATGATGGAAGCGCCGGGCGGTACTGCGCTGGTGGAAGAAAGCATCCTGGAAGCGCTGGACTTCCGCCGCGCCATGAAGAAAATCGACGAGGAATGGGGTAAAGACTGGTGGTTCCAGGTATGGGGACCGGACAGCTTCTCGGAAGACGGTATCGGCAGCCGCGAAGACTGGGTGATTCGCGCGGAAGACAACTGGCACGGCTTCGGCAACCTGGCGCCGAACTTCAACATGCTGGACCCGATCAAGGCCACCATCGTCACCCCCGGCCTGTCACTGGAAGGCAAGTTCGGCGAGAGCGGCATTCCTGCATCGATCGTCACCAAGTACCTGGCCGAGCACGGCGTTATCGTCGAGAAATGCGGCTTGTACTCGTTCTTCATCATGTTCACCATCGGCATCACCAAGGGCCGCTGGAACACGCTGCTGACCGCTCTGCAACAGTTCAAGGACGACTACGACAAGAACCAGCCGATCTGGCGCATCCTGCCTGAATTCGCCGCCGCCAACCATGGCAAGAACGCCCGCTACGAGCGTCTCGGCTTGCGCGACCTGTGCCAGCAGATTCATGAAACCTACAAGTCTTATGACGTCGCGCGCCTGACCACGGAAATGTATTTGTCCGACATGCAGCCGGCGATGAAGCCATCCGATGCGTTCGCAAAAATGGCCCACCGCGAAATCGACCGCGTACCAATCGACCAGCTCGAAGGCCGCGTCACTTCGATCTTGTTGACTCCTTACCCACCAGGCATTCCTTTGCTGATTCCGGGCGAGCGTTTCAACAAGACGATCGTCGACTACCTCAAATTTGCCCGCGATTTCAATGAGAAATTTCCGGGCTTTGAGACCGACGTACATGGATTGGTGAAACGGGAAGTGAACGGCAAGCGCGATTACTTCGTGGATTGCGTCAGACAGTAAACTGACGCTGGAAATGCAAAACCGGGACGCTAGCCAACGCGTCCCGGTTTTTTTACGTCTTCAGCTTTATTCAGCTTTACAGTGGCGTGAAACGCTGTACACCGTTTTCCAGCAAACCGTTGAACATGTCCGCAGGACGGACCCACAATCCTGGCGCATGCGGCCATATATGTTCATAGACCACCATGGCTTCCAGTGTTTCCGAATGTCTGGCGACACCGACGTAGCGGTACAAGCCGCCTTTGTAGTGCCGATGGGTGGCGATCTTCTTTGCGTCTTCTTCAGTCATGCAACAACTCTCCAGAATAGTTTTCCCGGACACATATCGGCGTTCCGGTCTTATGCATCGTAGGAACGAACCTCTTGTGGCTGGCCATCAGCGTCGAATTTGAGGGCAACCGCCAGCGAGGTAACGCCGATAGTCCGCAACGCATCATAGGTATCGTCGACTTCAACCTGCAGGTCACCGCCGGTGCCCAGCGGCTTCTCGGACGAGGCCAGCAACGCACCGTCCTTGCCGTACAAATTCACGCGCAACACCATCTCGCCGCGCACATCGGCCGGACCGACAACGGCATTGGCCTCGAATGGCTCGACACCGCACTGATCAAGACCGCGGTTCAGCTCGGACATCATTTGCAGCATGAAATATTCGGCGATGCCGCGCTCTTTACCGCCGTGGAACAGATCCTGATACAGGAAATGCAGATCGATCTCGCTGCCATCCGTTACCAGGCAACGCTTGAGCAACGGCGCGACTTGTTCGGTCCAGCTTTGGAAACGTTCTTCGCGTGCATTGAAATAGGCGTCGGCGCCAGCTTCGTCTTCCGGCACCGCATAGAATGCGTCGTCGGTGGCCTTGAGGGAAAAGCCCAGCAGGAAACGCAACTCGACCGCTTCGTCGTCAGGTCCGAACAGATTCTCCGGCCAGCCGCTGATGCTGCGCTCAATCGCCGTTGTCGCCACCAGTTTCTTGTCCGCCATCGCGCCAAAGGCGTCGCGGTTCATTTCAAACAAATGGCTGTAACGGATGCTGTCTATTTCATCCAGATGGTAAGCGTGACTGACCAGCACCACCGTGGCGTCGGGGCCTTCCAGCTGCGCCTTCTTGAAGCTGGCAGACAACGCATCGAAAGCGTCCTGATCCTGGAAGCACTGTTCTCGCTTGAGACCGCCGCCGACATGCGCGAAGAACGGCACTATAAAGGCGTTCAGCTCCAGCACTTTGCCCTCATCGCGGCGTACCAGCAAGATTTCCGAGGCTTCCTCGACATTACCCTTCAAGAATTGCCAGGCGTCGAGATCGGCGTATTTGGTGCGTTCGATCGCGTCGTAAAGAATGTCATCCTTTTTTTGCTGGAGACTCTTCTTGATGATCTTGTGAAAATCGATGCCGGCCTGCTGCAAGGCTTCGCCCACGGCAGCGCCTTCCGTTTCCTCGCTATCCTGTTCTGCGAGATCAATCGCCAGGTCGCACAGCTGCTGGGTTACGGCTTCGTCTTTATCTTCAGGAGACAGGCTGGATTTGCGTGGCGCCGGGCGCTTGTTCTTCGGCATCTCAAGCCTTCGGCAAAGTTACGCCGTGCTGGCCTTGATACTTGCCGCCGCGGTCCTTGTAGGAAGTCTCGCAGATTTCATCGCTTTCGAAGAACAGCACCTGGGCGCAGCCCTCACCTGCATAAATCTTGGCCGGCAACGGCGTGGTGTTGGAAAATTCCAGCGTCACGTAGCCTTCCCATTCCGGTTCGAACGGCGTGACGTTGACGATGATGCCGCAACGCGCGTAAGTCGATTTGCCGAGGCAGATCGTCAGCACACTGCGCGGGATGCGGAAGTATTCCATGGTGCGCGCCAGCGCAAAAGAGTTCGGCGGGATGATGCAGACATCTCCACTGAAATCGACAAACGATTTTTCGTCGAAATTCTTCGGGTCGACGATGGTCGAATTGATGTTCGTGAAAATCTTGAATTCGTTGGCGCAACGGATATCGTAGCCGTACGACGAGGTACCGTAAGACACGATCTTCTGGCCATTGGCCTCGCGTACCTGACCGGGCTCGAAGGGCTCGATCATGCCGGTTTCCTGCGCCATGCGGCGTATCCATTTGTCGGATTTAATCGTCATTGTTTTCTGTCAATCTTTAGTTAGGGTATATATTTTGCGCAATTTTACGCCAAATGGACTGTAAAGCGCCCATCTTCCAGGCTTCAGTCGAACTACCGCTGCATCGTTTCCCACACTTTTTGCAAACGCTTGGCCGAAACCGGCATCGGCGTTTTCAGCTCTTGTGCAAACAGCGACACGCGCAGCTCTTCCAGCAGCCAGCGGAATTCCGTCATCTTCGGATCCGAATTCTTGCTGCCGCGGTCTTTTTGCGCGCGTTGCCATGGTGACGCCACTTGTAGCCATTCCGTCAACAAACGGCCGTCACGCGTCGGATCGGCGCGTAACTTTTCGAGCCGGACATTCACCGCTTTCAGGTAGCGCGGAAAATGCGTCAGATTGCCGTAATCGTTATCCGCAATGAAGCGCTTGCCCACCAGCAGTTGCAATTGCACCTGGATATCGGCAACCGCCTGCGCATGGCCCTTGGCGCCCTGCAGTTTTTTCGGCAAGCCGTGGTATTCCCCCAGGATCAAGCCAGCCAGCCGGGCGATTTCATTCGTCAGCAAACCCAGCCGCGACTTGCCTTCGTCCTTGCGCTGGGCGAATTGCTCGGCGTTCTTTGGCAGCGGCGCTTGCAGGCAAGCACGTTCCAGGCCGGCAGAGATGATCTGGTCGCGCAACTCCTCCTGCGATCCCAGGGCCATGAACTGCATGCCCATCTGCTGCAAGCCGGGAATATTCTTTTCCAGAAATTTCAACTGCTCTTTCAACTGCAAGGCAAACAGGCGGCGCAAGCCAAGGCGGTGGATACGCGCCGCTTCATTGGGATCATCGAACACTTCGAGATCGCAATGGCTAGCTTTGTCGACCAGCGCCGGGAAGCCGATCAGGGTCTGCTTGCCCTGCTGGATTTCCAGCAGCTCCGGCAATTCGCCGAAGGTCCAGCTGGTCAGCATGCTGTACTGGCCTGCCGGCTTGGCTGCGGCAGCATCGGCTCCTTTGACTACAGGTTTGACGGCGTTGCCTTGCTGCGTGGTTTGTGATGCGGCTACCGGCAGCGCATCGCTGGTCACCACCGTGTTTTCAGCCAGCTTCTGGAAACTCTCACGCGCCTGTCCGCCGAACTCGTCCTGCAACGCCGACAGATTGCGTCCCATATCCAGCTGGCGGCCATGTTCGTCGACGATCTTGAAGTTCATCGAATGATGCGCAGGCAAGGTTTCCAGCTTGAAGTCAGTGCTGCGGGTGGCGACGGTGGTTTCGGCGCGAATGTCAGCCATCAGCGCATCCAGCAGGTTGCCGTGGCCGAACACATGACGTGCCTGGATACGTTCGCAGAAACCGGCAGCGTAATCAGGCAATGGCACACAATTGCGGCGGATTTTCTGCGGCAGCGATTTCAGCAGCAAATGGACTTTTTCCTTCAACATGCCGGCCACGAGCCAGTCGCAGCGGTCGGCATAGACCTGATTCAGCGCATACAGCGGCACTGTCAAGGTAACACCGTCGCGCGGTGTGCCTGGCTCGAAGTGGTACGACAAGGCCATCTCGATACCGGCGACGCGCATCACCTTCGGAAACAATTCTGTGGTGATGCCCGCCGCTTCGTGCCGCATCAGTTCGTCACGGTTCAGGAACAACAGTTTGGGCGTCTGAACGCTGACGTCCTTGAGCCATTTTTCAAACGTGATGCCGTTGCAGATATCGGCCGGGATCAGCTTGTCGTAGAACGCCGCGATCAGTTCGTCGTCTACCAGCACGTCGAGGCGGCGCGACTTGTGCTCCAGGTTCTCGATCTCGCGGATCAGTTTCTGGTTGTGGGCAAAGAACGGCGCGCGGGTATCGAACTCACCGCCGACCAGCGCATCACGGATGAAAATCTCGCGTGCTTCAGTCGGATTGATCAGGCCGAAATTGATGCGGCGCTGGCTGTACACCACTAGTCCGTACAAGGTGGCGCGTTCGGATGCCGACACTTGAGCACTACGCTTTTCCCAGCGCGGCTCTCCATACGATTTTTTCAACAAATGCGCGCCAACCTTTTCCAGCCATTCCGGCTGGATCTGGGCGATACAGCGCGCATACAGGCGACTGGTATCGACCAGCTCGGCCGCCATGACCCATTTGCCGGCCTTCTTCGACAAACTCGAACCCGGCCACAGATAGAACTTGATGGCGCGCGCGCCCAGGTAATGCGCATCGTCGTCGGCCTTGAACCCGACATTGCCGAGCAAACCGGTCAGCAGAGCGCAATGCAATTGTTCATAGGTGGCCGGCGCTTCGTTCAGACGCCAGCCCTGCTCCCGCACAATGGTCAGCAGCTGCGAATGCACATCCCGCCATTCGCGCAGACGCAACTGCGAGAGAAAATTGGCGCGGCAGTTATCCATCAGCTGGCGATTGGTTTTCTTGTGCTCGATGGCTTCTTCAAACCATTTCCAGATCTTCAGGTAGCTCAGGAATTCAGATTTTTCGTCGGCGAATTTCTTGTGCGCCTGGTCAGCTGCGCCTTGAGCTTCCATCGGGCGGTCGCGCGGATCCTGCACCGACAGCGCCGATGCAATGATCAGCATTTCGCTCAGGCAGACATTGTCCAGCGCCGCCAGGATCATGCGGCCAACGCGCGGATCCAGCGGCAGCTTGGCCAACTGGCGGCCGGTCTTGGTCAGCAGGTTGTTGTCATCCACCGCCCCCAGTTCTTGCAGCAGCTGGTAGCCGTCGGCGATAGCGCGGCCGGGAGGAGGTTCGATAAACGGGAAGGTTTCGACATCGGTCAGATGCAGCGATTTCATCCGCAGAATGACCGAAGCCAGCGACGAGCGCAGAATCTCCGGCTCTGTGAATTTCGGCCGTTGCAGATAATCCTTCTCTTCATACAGACGGATACAGACGCCGGCGGCGACGCGACCGCAACGTCCGGCGCGCTGGTTGGCGGCAGACTGCGCGATCGGTTCGATCTGCAACTGTTCGACCTTGTTGCGGTAGCTGTAACGCTTCACCCGCGCCAGGCCGGCGTCCACCACATAGCGTATGCCTGGCACCGTCAGCGAGGTTTCGGCGACGTTGGTGGCCAGCACGATGCGGCGCGCATTGGAAACCTTGAACACGCGTTCCTGCTCTTGCGCCGACAAGCGCGCAAACAAAGGCAAGATTTCGACGTGGGCCGGATGATGCTTGCGCAGCGCTTCGGCGGCGTCGCGGATTTCACGTTCGCCCGGCAGGAACACCAGCACATCGCCGGAGCCGATACGCGCCAGCTCGTCGACCGCATCGACCACGGCATCCATCAGATCGCGCTGATCACGGTCGCGCTGGGCAGCGCTTTGCGGCGCATTCGGCTTGGCTGCGGCTGTAGTTGCAACAGGATTGACGCCGCTGCGGTCGGCATTGTCGACCGGACGATAGCGTACTTCAACCTCATACAGACGACCGGAAACCTCGATCACCGGCGCCGGCTTGTCGTCCGCGCCGAAATGGCGAGCGAAACGGTCGGCATCGATGGTCGCCGAGGTAATGATGACTTTCAGGTCAGGCCGCTTGGGCAGCAGCTGTTTCAGGTAACCCAGCAGAAAGTCGATATTCAGGCTGCGCTCATGCGCTTCATCGATGATGATGGTGTCGTACTGCCGCAGCAGAGGATCGGTCTGGGTCTCGGCCAGCAGGATGCCGTCGGTCATCAGCTTGATCCAGGCGCCCTTGGTCAGGGTGTCGTTGAAACGCACCTTGTAGCCGACGTGCTCGCCCAGCGGCGAATTGAGTTCCTGCGCGATACGCTTGGCGGTCGACGAGGCGGCGATCCGGCGCGGCTGGGTATGGCCGATCATGCCGTTGAGGCCGCGCCCCAGTTCCAGGCAAATCTTAGGCAGCTGGGTGGTTTTACCCGAACCGGTTTCACCGCAGACGATGATGACCTGGTTGGCGCTCAGCGCCGCCGAGATTTCACCGCGCTTGCCGGAAACCGGCAATTCTTCGGGAAATACGATGGGCGGCAAAGGGTTGCGCTCAGGCGCAGGCCGCACCGGGTCTGGACGCGTAGTTCCGCCATTGCGCGGCTGGGGTGGACGGCCAGCAGTGCGCTGGGGATCTGGGCGATCTGCTGATCGCGGCGGTTTGTTGGATTCTGATACTGACATGAGGATCGAATTATACAGAGCGATGTCGAAAAAGCGCGACAAAACAGCGACTTAGTCCCTAACTCTGCCAGTATTTACCGCCTCTTGTTGCCAAGGACAGCCAAACCATCATGGCTTTAGCCGGATTTGACCAGTTTTAACCAGGTAACACGCAACATCAACGCAACATCATGAATTGACCCTGGTTGGACGACGCTTGAAGAAATCCACCGCATGCTGGCGCGTCTGGATATTGTCCAGCGTGGCCGTCGGATCAAGGCCGAAGCGGCGCGCCGAGCCGCTCACCAGACTTTTCTGCAAATCGTTCAACGGCGCCGACAGCGTCGGTTGCACCCAAGTCGTTCCAGGCACAGGAATCACCGGCAAGTCGCTGCGGGGCATCGGCAGCGTCAATACCTGAGCCAGCGTCGGCGCTGCAGCAACACGCTTGCTTGGCAACATGTCCGCCGGAGCAATATCGAGCCATTCGCGCAATGTCGCCAGGATCGAAGTATGGTCGTAGGGTACGCCTGTATCCGAGCGGAACACCGTTCCGGCAGCGATATACGGGGACACCAGTACAGTCGGCACGCGCACGCCCAAACGGTTGAAGCAGAAACCTTCGTCGCCCGGTTGGCTAGCCGCATCCGGCGCCGCGACGTTGCCTGGCGGCAGCACGTGATCATAGCAACCGCCGTGCTCGTCGCTGGTAATCACCAGCAAGGTTTGGTTCCAGCCGGGCGAAGTGCTGACGGCGCTCCAGATTGCATGCAGGAACGTTTCCCCCGCCTGGACGTCATGCGGCGAGTGCTGGTCATTCGGCTCCAGCAGGAAGCTCGGCTCGATAAAACTGTAGGCCGGCAGCGTATCGCTGGCGCAAGCATCGACAAACCCGGTAAAACCGCAAAAGTGCGAATTTAGCAGCGGATCCCACAGTTTGGGAAACATGGTGCGCGTAAGGGAGGGACATACCAGAGTATCGCTATATACCGACCAACTGACGCCAATCGACTGCAGGACGTTGTAGATGGTCGGCACATCCCATTTGAACGGATCTGGCGGGCTGCCATTGTTGACGCGCCCGTTCGACGTACCGGCGTGGACAAAGGCGCGATTCGGCCATGTCTGGCTAGGCACCGAGGCAAACCATGCATCCGATACCGCATACTGGCGCGCCAGCGCCGCCAGCACCGGTACCTGGGCGCAGTCATGGCATTGCATGATCTGTGTGGCGTCGCTGGTGGCGGTGGTGGCATAGTTGATGACGAAACCTTGCATCGGATAGGGCGCCAGCGCGGCCGCACCTTGCGGGCCGTACAGCTGGTAAGTGACGTTGTCGAAGGTTTCTTCCGGATCGGGATCGGGGATGGTATTGCTGACGGCGCCGCGCGCCACCATGATCTTTTGCGGCGGATCGCCGCTGAAATAACCGGCATTCGCCGGATTCCACATGTCGGCGCGCAAGCCATCGAATTGCGCCGCGCCCGTGCCCGGTAAAACCGCGGCTGGCGCACTGCCATCCGCATAGAGCCAGCCAAGCATGTTATCCATCGAGCGATTTTCAAACATGACGACCACAATATGCTCGATCTGCGGCAAGATCCGTCCCATAGGCGCCTCCCTGCGAGAAGTGTAGGCACGAAAAGCAAGAAAGGCAAAAGGGACGATCATCGCCACAGATATATATAGAGAGCAACAAAAATTGATATTCTGCATCTATTTTGAAAGCCGATTGCGGGTTGTGGATGGCCGAAATCGCTCTCGCACACGACTCTTGCAACGCCGGCAGCATTGGGCGGAAATTTCGCCGGATCAGAGGCGAAACGACCGGAAAACACAGACAGCGCTTGCGCATTTAGCAACACCCTACCGCTGCCAAGCCAGCCCGGATACGTTATAATCGCGGGTTATCGAAACTGCCGACATCCCTGTGCGACAAAGCGCGGCTGGCAGATTTTCCGTTTTTCGCGCATACGCGCGCGTTCATGACTCTATTACTCTCAAGGCAGGCGGCTGAAGCCGCCTGAACCACGTATCATGCAAGAACCCGTTTCCGAGCAGCCTAACATCGATGGCGCGGCCGATAGCGCCGACGTCATTGTTAATGTCTCTACCGAACAAATCGCAAGCGAAGTGGCGCGCCGCCGCACATTCGGCATCATTTCCCACCCGGATGCCGGTAAAACCACGCTGACTGAAAAACTGCTGCTGTTCTCCGGCGCGATCCAGCTGGCGGGGACGGTCAAGGGCCGCAAGAGCGGCCGTCATGCAACGTCGGACTGGATGGACATCGAAAAGCAGCGCGGCATCTCAGTCGCCAGCTCGGTGATGCAATTCGAATACCGTGATCACGTGGTCAATCTGCTCGACACCCCGGGTCACCAGGACTTCTCGGAAGATACCTATCGCGTGCTGACGGCGGTCGACTCGGCGCTGATGGTGATCGACGCCGCCAAGGGCGTTGAAACACAGACCATCAAGCTGCTCAACGTTTGCCGCATGCGCAACACGCCGATCATCACCCTGATGAATAAGATGGACCGCGAAACCCGCGATCCGCTGGAATTGCTGGACGAGCTGGAATCAGTGCTGAAGATCCAGTGCGCGCCGGTGACCTGGCCGATCGGCATGGGCAAGACTTTCCGTGGCGTGTACCACCTGCTACGCGACGAAATCCTGCTGTTCGCCGCCGGCAACGACAAGGCCGACCAGGCGTTTGAAGTGATCTCCGGTATCGATAATCCGCGCCTGGACGAAATGTTCCCGCGTGAAATCGAACAGTTGCGGATGGAAGTCGAGCTGGTGCATGGCGCTTCGCACCCTTTCGACCAGGAAGCTTTCCTGGCCGGCGTGCAAACCCCGGTATTCTTCGGTTCCGCCATCAACAATTTCGGCATCCGCGAAATCCTCAACGCGCTGATCGACTGGGCGCAACCGCCCGGCGCACGCGATGCGACCGTGCGCACGGTGCAGCCGACCGAAGCCGCTTTCTCCGGCTTCGTATTCAAGATCCAGGCCAATATGGACCCGGCCCACCGGGACCGCATTGCCTTCCTGCGCGTCTGTTCAGGCCACTTCCAGCGTGGCATGAAGATCAAGCATTTGCGTCTCAACCGCGAAATCAAGGTCTCCAGCGTCGTGACCTTCATGGCGTCCAGCCGCGAGCAGGTCGAAGAAGCCTACGCCGGCGACATCATCGGCTTGCCGAACCACGGCAACATGCAGATCGGCGACAGCTTCTCCGAAGGCGAACTGCTGCAGTTCACCGGCATCCCCTACTTCGCGCCGGACTTTTTCCGTTCGGTGCGGATCCGCAATCCGCTCAAGATCAAGCAATTGCACAAGGGCTTGCAGCAGCTCGGCGAAGAAGGCGCGATCCAGGTCTTCAAGCCGATCACCAGCAGCGACCTGGTGCTGGGCGGCGTCGGCGTGCTGCAGTTTGAAGTGGTGGCCAGCCGTCTGCTCAACGAGTATGGCGTGGATGCGGTATTCGAAGGCACCAGTATCAGCAGCGCGCGCTGGATTACCTGCGACGACAAGAAGATCCTGGCCGATTTCGAGAAATCCTCCGCCGGCAACAACGTCGCCTTCGACGCTGCCGGCAACATGGCCTATTTGGCGACTTCGGGCGTCAACCTGCGCCTGACGCAAGAGCGCTGGCCGCAAGTGGTGTTCCATGAAACGCGGGAGCATGCGGTCAAGCTGAACTAATCAGCAAAAACAAGATAGTTCAACGTAAAAAAGGAGATGCAATTGCATCTCCTTTTTTCATTTCAAGGCAAACCAGATCAGTGATGATCGCGCTGATCAGCCTGCGCAACGGCTGCATCATGCGCGGCCAACTCCTGCTCTGCGTCAATCGCCTTACCATCCAGCTGACTGTGCAATTGCTGCTCATCAAGCTCGCCAGTCCATTTCGCCACGACCAGGGTCGCTACGCCGTTACCAATGGTATTGGTCAGTGCGCGCGCTTCAGACATGAAACGGTCAATGCCCAGGATCAGCGCCAGGCCGGCCACAGGCACGTGACCGACTGCCGACAAGGTCGCCGCCAGCACGATGAAACCACTGCCGGTAACGCCAGCTGCGCCCTTGGAGGTCAGCAACAGCACAGCCAGCAAGGTCAGTTGCTGCATCAGCGACATCGGGGTATCGGTGGCCTGGGCGATGAATACCGCTGCCATGGTCAGGTAGATCGAGGTGCCATCCAGATTGAAGGAATAACCGGTTGGAATCACCAGGCCGACAACCGACTTCTTGGCGCCGAGGTTTTCCAGCTTGCCCATCAGGCGCGGCAATACCGATTCCGACGACGAAGTGCCGAGTACGATCAGCAATTCTTCCTTGATGTACTTGACGAACTTCCAGACGCTGAAACCGTGCAGCTTGGCGACCACGCCCAGCACACCGAAGATGAACAGCAGGCAGGTCAGGTAGAACGCGCCCATCAACTGTCCCAGCGACAGCAGGGAACCGACGCCGTACTTACCGATGGTGAAAGCCATCGCACCGAAGGCGCCGATAGGAGCGACCTTCATGATCAGGCCGACCATACCGAACAGCACGTGCGAGAATTTTTCGACAAAATCAAACACCAGCGTGCCACGGCCGCCGAATTTGTGCAGCGAGAAACCGAACAGTATCGCGATCAGCAATACCTGCAGGATCTCATTTTTGGCGAAAGCGTCAACCATGCTGCTTGGAATGATGTGGAAGAAGAAATCGACAGTCGACTCCATCTTTCCCGGGCCTGTGTAGGCGGCAATACTCTTGGTATCCAGCGTCGACAGATCGATATGCATGCCGGTGCCCGGATGCCAGACATTGACCACGACGAGACCGAGAATTAGCGCCGCAGTGCTCATGATTTCAAAGTACAGCAGGGCCAGGCCGCCGGTCTTGCCTACTTTCTTCATGTCTTCCATGCCGGCGATCCCGATCACCACGGTACAGAAAATCACCGGTGCAATGATCATCTTGATCAGCTTGATGAAACCGTCGCCGAGCGGCTTCATCGCAGCCCCGGTTTCCGGATAAAGATGTCCAAGCACGACGCCGATCACGATGGCGGTCAATACCTGTACATAGAGTGATTTGTAGAGTGCCGGTTTTGCCATTTGTCCTCTCCGATTAGATTACGTTTTTTTTAGAATATCGCCGTCGCCCAAATGACGCGACCGGCGCTGATCATGTTGCCCTGCTGTTAAATCTTTCCAAACCATCGAACCGCTTGCGCATCCTCCCCGACACCAGAAACGGAAAGACGGAAAAAAGAGCGCAACTTTAGCTGATAACGCTACCACCACTCAAGTTATTTACGCACATCAGCAAGAAATTGCACTTTGTGCAATCATCTTGCGGTATGTCTCTTGCATTGCCGACCTTAAATATAATTGCATTCTGTTCTGTATTGCTCTTCAAGTAAATTCCTGCATGAGATATTTATTGCGCAAGACTTGAGATAGCCTTGTCATATTGTTTGTGTATTCTGACTAATGGGGAGATGCATCTTTAATTGCAATTTTAGCAATCCAACACTTTGCGTCCGGGTTAAAACACCGGCTTGACGCAAGACATAGAAAGTAATGGCAACCTTTCGCTTGTTTAAGCTGTCACAGACAAGCCGTACACCAGCAGGTCTTTTCATAACGAGGAAGATGTATGACTGAAAACGATGTCCGCAAAAATGCTTTTGCGATGCCAATCCACAATCCTGCCTTTCCACCCGGCCCTTATCGCTTCGTCAACCGCGAATTCCTGATCATTACCTATCGTACTGATCCGGAAGCGCTCAAGAAAATCATTCCGGCTCCGCTGCAATTCACTGATCCGATTGTCAAATTCGAGTTCATCAAGATGCCTGATTCCACCGGTTTCGGCCATTATTGCGAATCGGGGCAAGTCATTCCGGTGACGCTGGACGGCGTCGCCGGCGGTTATGTTCACAGCATGTTCCTGAACGATCATCCACCGATCGCCGGTGGCCGCGAACTGTGGGGCTTCCCCAAGAAACTGGGTAATCCCGAGTTAAAGGTGCATACCGACACGCTGATGGGCACGCTGGACTATAGCGATTTCCGCGTCGCCACAGGCACCATGGGCTTCAAGCACAAAATACTCGACAATGATGTGATCAAGAAGTCGCTGGAAACCCCTGCCTTCCTGCTCAAGATCATTCCGCATGTCGACGGCAGCCCGCGCATCTGCGAACTGGTACAGTACAGTCTGACCGACATCACCGTAAAAGGCGCCTGGAGTGGCCCCGGCGCGCTCGACCTGCATGCCCACGCGCTGGCGCCTGTCGCTGATTTGCCAGTGCTGGAAGTCATCTCCGCAGTGCACATCTTGACCGACCTGACCCTGCCCTTGGGCACCGTCGCTTACGACTACCTTGCCAAATAAATTTTCAGACAAGTCTCCGAACAACCAAGCCAACAATGAAGGAAATGCCATGTCACTCAAAGATAAAGTTGCACTGATTACCGGTTCCGCCAGCGGCATCGGCAAGGAAATCGCCATTGAATACGCGCGCGCCGGCGCCAAGGTCGTGATCGCCGACCTGGCCCTGGATGCTGCGACGGCCACTGCCAATGAAATCACGCAGTCGGGTGGCATCGCCATGGCGGTCGCCATGAACGTCACCGACGAAGCGCAGGTCGACAAAGGCATCGCCGACACGGTCGCCGCCTATGGCAGCATTGATGTCCTGATCAGCAATGCCGGGATCCAGATCATCGCTCCTATCGTCGACTCCACCCTCGACAACTGGAAAAAAATGCTGGCGATCCACCTGGACGGCGCTTACCTGACTACCCGCGCCGCAATGCGCGAAATGATCAAGAAGGGTAACGGCGGTTCGATCATTTACATGGGATCGGTCCATTCGCATGAAGCTTCGCCGTTGAAAGCGCCGTACGTCACCGCCAAGCACGGCCTGATCGGCCTGGCCAAGGTGGTCGCCAAGGAAGGCGCCAAGAACCAGATCCGCGCCAATGTGATCTGCCCGGGCTTCGTCCGTACCCCGCTGGTGGAAAAGCAGATTCCAGAGCAAGCCAAGGAACTCGGTATCACTGAAGACCAGGTGGTCAAGAATGTGATGCTAAAAGATACCGTGGACGGCGAATTCACCACCACCCACGATGTCGCACAAACAGCGATTTTCCTGGGCGGCTTCGAATCCAATGCGCTGACCGGTCAATCGATCGTGGTCAGCCACGGCTGGTTCATGCAGTAATTACCGTAGCTCGCAACCATTGAGATGAGTAAAAAGGCAAGAAACGTTTCTTGCCTTTTTTTATGGCATTGCCCATGCAATGGATGCTGCAAAATATCGATCTGAGAATTCACTTTGAGCCTACCTAAATATTTATCCCGGAACGCCAGGCTGCTACAGCTGAAATACTGCTTGTCATGCCTGTTGCTGCTGACATGCAATCACACCCTATTGGCAAAAAACATCCCGGCAAAAGCAAACGTAGCTGCTCCGGCATTCGCCACCAGACAAGCGGCGCTGGCAGCGCTGCCGCCATTGATGCTATGGGTCTGGGAGCGACCTGACGACGCCAGCGCCTGGCTCGGCAATAACGCCAGGCAATCCAAACCTGTGGAAGCAAGCGACGCCTCGGGCACATCGCTGCAAGCGCAGCGTATTGGCGTGGCAGTGCTGGATACTACCGTGCTGCTGCGCGACGGCAGCGCCACCGTGCGGCGCCGCCAGCAACCGCTGCGCCTGCCGCCGGAATGGTATGCGGCCAAGGGTTTGCAGCCGAAAGCACCGGTGGTCACCATCGTCCATATTGACATGGCGCGCGGGGCGCATAAGCCAGCCCTGAACAACAACCAGAAACAACTGATCGTCAAAGCCGTAGTGGCTGCCGCGACGCGCAGCCCGAGCCAGGTGGTGCAACTGGATTTCGAAGTCATGCATAGCCAGAAGCCGTTTCTGGCCGACGTCATCCAACGCAGCCGCAAGGCGCTGCCGGACAACGTTGCACTGTCGATCACCGCCCTGGCATCCTGGTGCGTAGGCGACGCCTGGCTGGCCGATCTGCCAGTCGATGAGATCGTGCCAATGGCGTTTCGCATGGCGACCGACGGCAAGCGCATGCGCGAGATCCTCGATCAGGATGGCCGCCTGCCGCGTCCGGAATGCCAGTCCAGCCTCGGCTTATCGCTGGATGAACAACCATGGCCAAACAAGCTGCGCAGTCAGCGGTTGTACCTGTTTAACCGCGACGCCTGGTCGGCGACATCGATGGCGAGCTGGTCAGTACGCCTTGGTTCGGTTCTGCCGTAAAATCAGGAATTCTCCAGCCAGTTTCTCTTTTCAGTTTTCCATTCCGCGACCATGAAAAAAAATCTGCTGACAGGAATTAAATTGAGCCACACCGCCTCGGGCGCATTCGCTTCCCGGCTAGCGCCATTGTTAATCCCGATGCTGACCGTGCTCCTGGCACCAATGACAGCGCAAGCCAGCGGCGGCGATGACGACATGTACAACCGGTTCACACCGGAGAATTTTGTCGCTCCGCAGGAATTGCCCCGGTATGCCGCCGGTACGCTGGGTATTGTCGGCGACCAGTACTGGCGCGTGTATTTGTTCATGGCCTACCGCAGCCTGCGCAACATGCCGATTGGGGCCACTGCGCCGGAAGCGCTGGGCGTGGTTGACTGGCGTACCGCTCTGTTGCAAGACCGCATGTACAGCCATGACGGCGTCGAGCCCTGGCTGGCGGCGCGCCAGCCATATGCTGACAGCGTCATCACCACCGCCAATCTTGATCCGTGGCGCGCGGTGGGCGCCAAAGACAGTTTCCAAAGCTATCTGAACTGCCCCAAAGATGCGTTCGACAACGCCACCCAGACGCTGGAAGCGCGCAAAAAACTTGATACGGGTTCATGGCTGAAGTTGTGGGTGAAAAACCAGGACGCCGTTTTCAGCCAATGTGCCGGAACCGCTGGCACGGCGCTGACGCCGGTGCCGGCCACGGCGCCAGCGTGGCTGAAGACTGACTACGCCTATCAAAACGCCGCCGCCCTCTTCTACCAGCAAAATTTTACCGCCGCACGCAAGCAGTTCCAGACCATTGCCGAGGACGGAAAATCGCCGTGGCAACGTATTGCACCCTATCTTGCCGCGCGCTCGCTCATCCGCCAGGCCGAGCTGGGAGAAACCGCAGGCTCCTCCGCCTACACGAATAATTTGCAAACCGCGCGCATGGAGCTGCGCGTGATCGCCACCAAGTATGCGCCGGCGCAAAGCATGCTGGCCCGCCTGGAAGCGCGCCTGAATCCAGAACAACGCCTGATTGAATTGGGCAAGAAACTGAGCACCACGTCGTTCACCCCGGTGAGTAGCCAGACCGCCCAGGACCTGGCGGATTACTTGAGCCTGCTGGATCGCTTTGAAGCCCCGGATAGCGCTTTGCTGACCAAGCTCGACCCGATGACGCGCTGGATCCTGGCCATGCAACAGCAAGCGGCTTCAGATAAGCCGCAGGCCGGTGGCAAAACCAGCGCCGAAGACAACAAGCGCAATGCAGCCGCCGCCGAGGCTTACCTCCAGGCGCAAGCGCGCTGGCAAAAAGACAAGAATCCGGAATGGCTGATCGCGGCATTAAGCAGCGCGCCGCTTGGCAAGGCGGGACCAGACCTGATCAAGGCTGCCGACAGCTTGCCGCCCGACTCTACCGCTTATCAAAGCGCACGTTATTACGCCACCCGTCATGAACTCGCGCAAAAGCAAAACGATGTCGTCTGGCGAGTCGCTTCTCCGGAAATAAAAGGCAGCGACAAAGCCCGGCCGAGCAGCGTCAACCTGTGGCGTTCGCTAGCATTGCCGGTAGCGCCCAAGCGCAACGATTTTATCGCCGCCCTATGGCGTCATCCGGTCGACCAGGAACAAACCTACGCCAAGAATTATGCCGTTGAAGCCAGCAAGAATGCTGCCGCCAAACCAGACGACGCCAATGCCGCAGCGGAAGCCGAAGCCGCGCAACGGCGCTGGATGGAGGTCAGCAGCGATGGTCTCGACAATGACGGCTATGCCATGCTCAACGGCGCTCTGCCGCTAAGTGAATGGCTGGTCCTGGCGCAGGATGGCAGCACGCCTAAGGTATGGAAAACCCGTCTGGCAGAAAGCATCTGGATGCGCGGCCTGGTGCTGGGCGATTACGCCAGCGTCGATCAGATCAGCCCGGCAGTCGCACAAGGCAAGAAAACCACGGCCGGCCTGTGGCAGCGTTATCAGCAGGCGCACGGCCCTGCAGAGAAAGAAAGCGCGGCACTGATGATCTGGGCCAATAGCCCGGAACTGCAACCGGAAGTTGCAGCCTGGCAGGATTTCGGCGACTGGTGCGCGCGTCCCGCAAGCGCACCAGCGACTGCTTTCTACCTGAACAGCGACGAGCAGCAGCGGGCCCGCAAGGAAGCGGCGCAAATCGCCAAGGCCGGAGGCGGCGTCAATTATTTCGGCGACAAGCTGCTGCGTTACGCCAAACAGAATCCGGCCGATGCTGACGTACCGAAAGCGCTGTACTTCCTGGTCCAACGCACCCGCGGCGCTTGCAGCAGCAATGCCAAACGGGTGTCGAAAGCTGCGTTCCAGCTATTGAAGAGTCAGCATCCCAACGATCCGTGGGCGCAGAAAGCCAAATATTGGTACTGAGCCCGCTGCACGGTTAGTGCAAGGACGAACCGGCGTCGAGCGTGCGCGGCGCCGGATAGACCTTGACCAGCACAATCCGCGGACCGTTCATTTTCTTGACGACGATATCGAAGCCGTCGAAGACTATTTTCTGGCCTTCGTGCGGCAAGTCGCCCAGCTTGGCCATGATCAGGCCGCCGACCGAATCGACGTCTTCATCGCCATCGATCACGACGTCGATGCCCAGGATCCGCTCCAGGCTGAAAATCGGCAAGCTCCCCTTGCCCAGCAAGGTACCGTCATCGAGACGGCTCCATTCATTATCATTGCGGCGGAATTCATCGCGGATCTCGCCCACCATCGCGCCAAGTATATTGTCGAGCGTAATAAAGCCTTCCGGTTTGTGCCCCTTTTTGCCAATAATGGCAAAATGCGGCGCACCTGTACGGAAACGGCGGAACAATTCCAGCGCAGGCATGCGCGGCGAGACATATTCCACCGGCCGCAGAAAGGCGTTCAAACTGTCGATAGGCTTGCCTTCCTGCTGTGTGATAAACAAGTCTTTGAGATGGATCACGCCCAGTACGTTGACGCCGCTCTGGTCGAAGAATGGGTAGCGGCTGAAACGGTGGCGATAGATGGTCTGCAAATTCTCCTGCAGATTGGCGGCTTGATGCAGGGCCGTGATCTCATTGATCGGACGCATCAGGTCGGAAACTTCCAGCTCGCTGAAATCCAGCGATTGCGCCAGCACATTCCATTCGTCGCGATTGAATTTTTCGCCTGTGTGGCTACCGCGCAGGATCAGTTTGAGCTCATCGGCCGAGTACTGCGAATCGTGGCCATGGGCGGCGGCCAGGCCGGCCATGCGCAAAATCCAATTGGCGCTGGCGTTGAGCGCCCAGATGGCGGGATACATGGCCCAGTAAAAACCGTACAGGGGCACCGCACACCACAAGCCAATCACTTCCGGGTTGCGGATAGCGACGGTCTTAGGCGCCAATTCGCCGATAACGATGTGCAGAAAGGAAATCAGGAAGAAAGCAAAGAAAAACGAGATGCCATGTATCAGTTCCGCCGAGCTGACGCCCAGCATGCCGAATACAGGCTGTAGCAAACTGGCAAAGGCCGGCTCACCGATCCAGCCGAGACCGAGAGAAGCAAGTGTAATACCGAGTTGGCAGGCGGACAGGTAAGCGTCCAATTGGCGGTGCACGATGGCCAGGATACGGCCGCGCATGCCTTGCGTCTTGGCGATGGCGCGGATGCGGGTCTGGCGTAATTTGACTAAACCGAATTCGGCAGCAACAAAAAAACCGTTGAGTGCTACCAGAAATAATGCTGCGATAACCAATAACAGGTTGTTCAACGAATCTCTTTCATAGGTAATGAGGGACCACAAGTATAGGGGACGATGGCGTTTTCGACAAAATCGGCGTTAATCGGCGTTAATCGGCGTCATTCAATGTCAGCAAAGAAAAAATGGGGCAGAGTCGATTACGCAAAAAAACCGCATAAAACCCTGCCCCACCTCCGCGCCGCACATGGCTGGCACGCATATCCGTTTTCTAAGAGGCTGTTGCAAAATCAAGATGGCTAGGCGCTCCGACGAAGACAGTACGAACAGTACGGCTAGGGGGGGTATAGCAGGGGTTTCAGACGACACTGTCGTCTGCCTGCGGAACGACCCGGGCTTGCAAGCCCGGGTACGCCCTGCGAGGGCAACAACGCCAGGTGTGTTTGCAACGGCCTCTAACTATAACGTCGTCGCCAGCGCGCATTGCCGGTAATGTTCGGCAGCCAGCTCTTGCTGGTCGATCGCTTCATGCAGTTGCCCGAGCCGCAGATGGGCCTCGCGTACAGTGGAGGGTGCCACCGCATCAGACAACGCCTGCTCCAGGTGACGCTGAGCCTTGCCCCATAGTTTTTGCTTGAAGCAGAAGCTGCCAAGGGTCAGCGCCAGCTCGGCGTCATTCGGGGCCTTGACGGCCCAGCGCTCGCAGTGTTCGATTTGCGCCAGCAATTCGGGCGTAGCTTCTGCGGCAGTCGCATCACGGTAGGTAGACAGCAAACGCTGGTCCCATTCCGCAGTCATGGCTTTTTCAACGATAGTGCGTGCTTCGGCGTGCAATCCGCATTTGTTAAAAGCGTTAGCGCCACGCATGGCGATGAATGGCTTGATGCGGTCTTCGTTCGGTACCGTGGCCCAGAAACGCACGATCGACTCGGCGTCGTGCGCATCGTCCGACAGCAAACCGTCATAGGCCAGTTCACGCAGGCGCGTCGACAAGGCCGGATGCAAGGCGTCATGCTTGTTCAGCGTGCGTACCAGACGCAGCACCTCCGGCCAGTTCTTGGCTTGCTGATTGGCCTTCAGCGCCAGCCGCAAGGCATGGATGTGACGCGTTCCGCGGGCGTTCAGCTCACTCACCGTTTGCAACGCAGCCTGCGATTTGTGCTCGTCCACCAGCAAATCCAGGGTGGTGATCAGGCGCGCAGTTTTCAGCGGTTCGTCGTCTTCGATGCTGGCCAGCCAGATATCGCGCCGCTCGGGTTGCCCCATGCGATGCGCGGCGCGGGCGCCGATCAGCGCCGCCACGCCAAGGTTGTCCGGTAGTTCGGCGGCGCGCGTGGCGGCTTTTTCCGCCTGGCCGAAACGGCCTTCGAACAATGACTTGAGAGAATCGCGCAAGGCGTTATTGGCCGTGGTTTCACGTTTGCCACGACGATAACCGATGACGCGCGCAGGCAATTTCTGAGTTACCCGGATGGTCCGGATCACCACGTACAGGAGAATGAACAGAATCGCCAGTAATACGACGAAAAAATTCAGGGAAAGGTCAATCCGGTATGGCGGGAAAAACAGCACCACATTACCGGGGTTGTAACGCGCCACCACAGCCAGGCCGATGGCAACCGCAAATAGAGCAACAAGCCGGAGAAAGAATCGCATAGGACTATGGCTTGCCTTTGTAAGTACGGATCGCCGTTGGGCTATCCAGCGCCGGCATGGTGATCGAAAGATTGCTACCCTGGACCTGCTTGAGCATGGTCTGTACCGCCTGCGTCTGCTTGGCGCGGGTGTCGAAATATTTGGTGATGGTTTCTTGCGCAGCGATCAGGTCGCTACGGAACGCCGATTCATTGCGCGACAACAGACCCAGGCGCGCATTCAACAAACGCAGCTTGAGGTTTTCGCGGGCATAATAGGCCTGGGTCGGCGACAGCAGCAAGGCATCCGGCGTCGCTACGGTGCGAACCCGTATCAGCTGGCTGATTTCAGTCCACATCTCCGAACTCCAGCTTTGCCATGCGTCATGCACGCGGTTTTTCCAATCAGTCACTGCGGCATCGGTTGCTGCCTGGGATTTGGCGATATTGGCATTGGCCCCTGCCTTGGATGGCTTGGCCTTGCTGCTAACCAGCGGTTGATTGCTCGGCTGGCTGACGCCGAAAATCGGCTTTTCATCGGACAACAGCGGCATGCTGTCGATCTGGCCGATGACGCTGTCAAGACGTACGGCGATGCCGGTCACGTCCAGCGTCGGCAAAGCCTTGAGTTTTTCAATGTCGCTGGCGATAGCACGGCGGACGATGATGAATTGCGGCTTGTCGGAACGCGACAGATTCTTGTCGGCGTTTTGCAAAGCAATCAAGGCGCCCTGGACGTTGCCGGCCAGTTGCAGCTGCTGGCTGGCGGTCGACAGCACTTCTTCCACTTCGGACAAGGCTTGCTCGTCGCCATTCTTGGACAAATCTTTATAGAGCTGCTCCAAAGCCAGTTGCTGGCTCTGCGATTCGAGCTGTTTGCTTTCCAGCACGCTGACCTTGCCTTCCAGCTCCTTGGTACCGTCCTGGACCGACTTCACGAGCACCTTGGTCTCGGTATTGGTGCTGTCGCCGACTTGCAAGCGACGGGCGATTTCCTGCCGCAGCTTGTTGTTCTCATTGTGCATCACCCACCATTGGCCGGCCACCAGTAGCGCCAGCACCACCAATGCCAAATACACCAGGCCAAGCCGGCCTGCGCTTTTTCCATTGTTTACCGTATAAGGCGGCAACACGGGTTGCGCCCCCGAGGACGGCGATGTCGCCGCACTGACGGCAGGACCAGCGGACTGGTTCAATTCTGGAGTGGGTGTCGATTCGTTCATAGCGGGAATTGTAACGCGTCGAGCAGCCGTTCGTCGCCTGAGCCGGTGAGAGTAACGTCAGTAAATCCAAGCGCATGTGCTGTTTCGGCAATGCGAGCATGTGGGACAAGGAGATGCTGCTGTTGGATTTTTGCAACACCAGTCCCGCTTTCGACCTGCTGCACCAAGTCCATCAGATGCCGCAGCGCTTCCGAACTGGTGACTATCCAGTCGTTTTGGCTATTCAACAATTGCACCAGCCTGGCTTCAAGGACCGCATCCAGTTGCGGCGCTTGACGCCGGTAAGCCGCGACGGCTCGCACCTTGATGCCTGCCGCCAGCAATGTGTCGGCAAAAAAATCCCGGCCGCTCTCGCCGCGCACCAGCAGCACTTGCGCGTCGCGCAGCGCGTCAAGGTCAAGCGCCTGCAACAAGCCTTCCGAATCTGTCCTGGCCGGATCGGGCGGACTGAAGATGGTCACGTTGTCAGCCGTCAGGCCATGCCTGGCCAGGGCTGCCCGGCTGCCTTCGCCGACAATGCCGATCGCCACCTGCCGCGGCCAGCTGGAAATATGGCGCAGGGCAGCATCGATCGCATTCGGGCTGACAAACACCACTAGGGCATAGTTGTCGAGCTTTGCCAGGGCGGCTTGCAAAGGTGCGCTATCCTTCAATGGCAGGATTTCCAGCAAGGGGAATATGACCGGCAGGCGGCCGCGCACGGTAATTTGCTGCGCCAGCGCGGTAGCTTGCGCCGCCGGCCGGGTGATAACAATGGGATGCAAGGATCCGCGAGGCACTAAGCCTCCCGGCAAAGCGCAAGAATTTCAGCAGCGCCCTGCGTCGCCAGATCCTGCGCGATTTTCCCGCCCAATGCTTGCGGTTCGTCAGCGGCGCCGCTGGCATCGGCAGTCACCACGCGCGAACCGTCAGGCGTCCCGATCATGGCGCGCAAGCGCATCTGGCTGCCATCGATAGTGGCAAACGCAGCCAGCGGAATCTGGCAACTGCCGCCGAAAGCGCGTGACAAGGTGCGCTCCGCAGTCACCGCCTGCTCTGTCGGCAGATGATTCAAGGGCGCCAGTATCTGTTTTAAATCGGCGCGGTCATCGCAAATCTCGATCGCCATCGCGCCCTGCCCTGGCGCCGGCAGGCTTTGCTCAGGTTCGATCATCGCCTTGATCCGTTGCGACAGGCCGAGCCGTTTCAAGCCTGCGGCAGCCAGGATGATGGCGGCATATTCGCCACGATCCAGCTTGGCCAGCCGTGTATCCAGGTTGCCGCGCAAAGGCTTGATCTGCAATAGCGGGAAGCGCGCTGCGATCAAGGCCTGACGGCGCAGGCTGCTGGTGCCGACGACAGCACCGGCCGGCAATTCTGCCAGCGAGGCATATTCATTCGACACGAAGGCGTCACGCGGATCTTCACGCTCCAACACCGCTGCCAGGGCAAAGCCGGATGGCAAATCCATCGGCATGTCTTTCAACGAATGCACCGCCAGATCGGCGCGGCCTTCCACCATCGCTACTTCCAGTTCCTTCACGAACAGCCCTTTGCCGCCGACCTTGGACAAGGTACGGTCAAGAATTTGATCGCCGCGGGTGGTCATACCAAGGATTTCTATATTACAGTCTGGATATAATGCAGATAACCGGGCGCGTACGTGCTCCGCTTGCCACATGGCCAGCCGGCTTTCACGCGATGCGATCACTAACTTGGAAGGAGAGGATATTTTCGACACAGGTTCTTTCGGATTTTAGCTATGCAGCAAATGCAGCCAGGACAGAGTTATCTAATCGCCAACGAGTTTCATCCAAACACGTAACGAAGCGCACGCGCACTCAATATGTACCACATATTTTTGCGCCGGATTTTAGCATGCGCTCTCTGCTGTCTCAGTTGTACTCTCTATATCGCATGAGATATAGCAGGCGTTTGATAAGTTATATGTAATTACAAGCCCTTCCTTTCCCACCCCAGAAAAGCTGATTGCACTCGTTATTATGGCAAAACAATTGAATTCTGCTGTCCAGGTAAAAAAATACACTCCCAACAAAGATGCGCCGCTCAAGGAAGATATCCGTCTGCTGGGCCGCTTGCTGGGCGACGTGTTGCGTGAGCAAGAGGGCGATGCCGTATTTGAAGTTGTGGAAACCATCCGCCAGACAGCAGTGCGTTTCCGGCGCGAGTCAGACCCGCAAGCCGGCGCCGATCTCGACAAGTTATTGAAAAAACTGACCCGCGACCAGACCAATTCCGTGGTGCGGGCATTTTCCTATTTTTCGCATCTGGCCAATATCGCCGAAGACCAGCACCACAACCGCCGCCGCCGCGCCCACCTGCTGGCAGGCTCGACGCCGCAAGCCGGCAGCGTCGCACATGCGTTAAGCAAGCTGGACGATGCCGGCGTCTCCGGCGCCACCGTACGCAACTTTCTCAAGGATGCGCTGATTTCGCCGGTGTTGACCGCTCACCCGACCGAAGTGCAGCGCAAGAGTATCCTCGATGCAGAGCGTGAAATCGCCCGCCTGCTGGCCGAACGTGACCTTCCGCTGACCGCCAAGGAATTGCGCGACAACACCGAGCTGCTGCGAGGCCGTATCGCCACTTTGTGGCAAACCCGCATGCTGCGCTATACCAAGCTGACCGTCGCCGACGAAATCGAGAATGCGTTGTCTTACTATCGCATCACTTTCCTGCGTGAGTTGCCTGCGCTGTACGACGACATCGAAGGCGAAATCGCGACTCAGTTCCCTACTCGTGGCCGCCAAGCCAGTACCGAGCTGGCGCCGTTCGTGCAGATGGGTAGCTGGATCGGCGGCGACCGCGACGGCAATCCTAATGTGAACGCCAGCACCATGCAACGCGCGCTGACGCGGCAATCGACCACCATTTTCGATTTCTACCTGGAAGAAGTGCACGCCCTCGGCGCCGAGCTGTCGGTCTCAACCCTGATGGTGAGCGTCAACCAGGAATTGCTGACGCTGGCGGAAAAATCGCCGGATACTTCTGACCACCGTTCCGACGAACCTTACCGCCGCGCCTTGATCGGTATCTACGCTCGCCTGGCATCGACTGCGCGCGAACTCGGCGCCACCAATATCCTGCGCCAGGAAGTCGGCGCCGCGGCACACTATGCAACGCCGCAGGAATTTACCGGTGAACTACAGATCGTCGAAGACTCTTTGCGTGCGCATCACGGCAGCGCGCTGATCAAGCCGCGTTTGGCGACACTCAAGCGCGCTTCCGAAATTTTCGGCTTTCACCTGGCGTCGCTCGACATGCGCCAGAGTTCCGATGTGCACGAACGCGTTCTGACCGAACTGTTCGCACAAGCACAAGTGGAAACTGCCTACGACCAGCTGAACGAAGATCAGAAGATCGCGCTGCTGTTGGCCGAACTGGCCAAGCCGCGCCTGTTGTATTCACCCTATATCGCGTATTCCGATGAAACAGTGTCGGAACTGTCGATCCTGCGCGCAGCCGGAGAAATGCGGCAACGCTATGGCGCTCGCTCGATCCGTAACTACATCATCTCGCACACTGAAACCGTATCGGATTTGCTGGAAGTCTTGTTGCTGCAACAGGAAACCGGCCTGCTGCGCCCTGACGCCAAAGACAGCAAAGCCGGCAAGGACGCAGGCGCTCTGGAAGTGATGGTGATTCCGTTGTTCGAAACCATTCCCGACCTGCGCCGCGCCGCTGCCATCATGGAACAATTCATGGCCTTGCCGCCGGTAGAGCGTCTGATCGCCAAGCACGGCAAGCTGCAGGAAGTAATGCTGGGTTATTCCGACTCCAACAAGGACGGCGGCTTCCTGACTTCGAACTGGGAACTGTACAAAGCCGAGATCCAGCTGGTGCGGGTATTCGATCGCGCCGGCGTCAAGCTGCGCCTGTTCCATGGCCGCGGCGGCACCGTCGGCCGCGGCGGTGGTCCAAGCTACCAGGCGATCCTGGCGCAACCCCCAGGCACGGTCAACGGCCAGATCCGTTTGACCGAACAGGGCGAAATTATCGCTTCCAAATTTTCCAATCCGGAAATCGGCCGCCGCAATCTGGAGTTATTGGTGGCCGCCACGCTGGAAGCCAGCCTGATGCCGAATACCGCCGACGGCAAGCAGATGAAGAAGCTGGGTGAGTTCGAGGAATTGATGGATGGCTTGTCGGAACGCGCCTATCAGTCGTATCGCAACCTGGTCTACGAAACTCCGGGCTTCACCGACTATTTCTTCTCGGCGACCCCGATTGCCGAGATTGCGGAACTGAACATCGGATCGCGCCCTGCTTCGCGCAAATCGACGCGCCGCATCGAAGACTTGCGGGCCATTCCATGGGGCTTTTCCTGGGGCCAGTGCCGTCTGCTGTTGCCAGGCTGGTATGGCTTCGGCAGCGCCATCGAAAGCTGGCTGGAAGAAGGTAACGACGGAGGCAAGGACGCCAAGCTGAAAAGCCAGAAGCTGGCGACCTTGCGGGCGATGTACAAGGAATGGCCGTTCTTCGCCACCCTGCTGTCGAACATGGACATGGTGCTGTCCAAGACCGACCTGGCGGTGGCTTCGCGCTACGCCGGGCTGGTCACCGACCGCAAGCTGCGCAACAGCATTTTCAAGCGCATCGTCGACGAACATGAGCGGACCAGCAGCATCCTGTCGGCCATCACCGGCGCCAAGGATCGCTTGTCGGGCAATCCGTTGCTGGCCCGCTCCATCAAGAATCGCTTCGCCTATCTCGATCCGCTGAATCACTTGCAAGTCGAACTGATCAGGCGTCACCGCAGCGTTACCGCGGCTGGCCGCACGACAGAGGAACGAGTAAAACGCGGTATCCATTTGAGCATCAATGGCATTGCTGCCGGCTTGCGTAATACCGGCTGATCGCTGGCAAAAAATTATGGTATGGCCGGAGGGGCCGGCAGTACTGGCTCCCCTCCGCTTAACACGCATGCACGCGTGAGCATGTGATATGGGACAAAAATGCGAACTTTCCTGCTGCTTTCTCTTTTTCTTGCCAATCTGGCGCACGCAACTCCCGATGTATCGGTTCGGTCATTGACATTTCAAGGCAAGAACGAGACCCCGGATGCACAGGCAATCACGATGCCATTTGTGACAATGGGCGATCAGAAAGTCGCGGCAAAGATCAATGACTATCTGTTTATCGGGCAAGTCGGCGTCATGGCGCCGATACAACCGGGAAAATTCTTTAGCGCAGCTGGCAGCGACCGTATCGCCGGCATGGCGAGCCAGGAATTCACGATTTCGCGCAACGACGGCCGAATTCTGACGATCGCGTTTGCGGCGGAAGGTTGTGGCGCCTACTGCGAAGATTACAACACCTACCATAGCTTCGACATCAAGACTGGCCGTACGCTTGGCGCCGACGACTTATTGACCGAATCGGGCATGCGCAATCTCGCGCAAAAGATGGCCAAGGAGCGGCAGTCTCAATATCGGCGGCAATTAGTATCGCTTAAAAAGGACCTGAAAGCTGCCCAGAAAGAGCACAAGCCGGACAGTCAGAACACGATAAGCGACCTGAACGATCGCATTGCGCTCAATACCGATTGCCTCGGCGACGTCGGCAATACCGAGAGCTTGCCGAGCGCAGCCGCCATGCTTTCAACGTTCAGGTATTTCAACTATGAACTCGCCGAGCAAGCATTCAAACTGACGGCGGGACGGTGCAGCAACCATGCAATGCGCGCGCTCGATGATGTGGGCGACGTCACACTGGCGATTCCCTACGCCGAACTGAAGCCGTATTTGACCGGTTATGGAAAAGCGTTGCTTCTTGGCGAAGGATCGGGAGCACCGAAGAACAACGTCTATGGCCAGCTCTTGCGCGGCAAGATGGGCAGCAAGATCGCCATCACCATGGTGTTGTACAAGGAATCAGACAACTCCGTGGGTGGAGTGTATTTTTATGACAAATACCGCAAACCCATCAAACTCAGCGGACGCCAGAGCGGCGATGCGCTTGAATTGAGCGAAGACGCAGTGCAAGGCAGTACGGACAAAGCGACGATGCATCTGGCGATTTCGGGAGACCGCTTGCGCGGGCAATGGACAGGCAAGACGGAACTGCCGGTCGACCTGGCGCCTTAAGGCCTGTTCACACCTTCTTTGGAAGTGTGAACAGACACTGATACTTTACAATTTCTTCTGCATCAGCATGGCTTCACCCATCGCCGGAACCAGTGCGTAGCCGGCAAATCCGCTTGCCCTGTACAAACTCAACGCCGGCTGATTACCTTCCAGTACTTCCAATGTGATCTTGCAGCAGCCCAGGTCGTTTGCCACCTGCTCGACCTGCTGTATCAGTAACTTGGAAATTCCCTGGCCGCGAAATGCCTTGGCAACCGCCAGGTCATGGATATTCAGCAAAGGCTGACAGGCAAAAGTCGAAAAGCCTTCTATGCAGATCGCCAAACCGGCGGGGGCGCCGTCCACAAACGCCAGCACCACATGGATATTGCCTCTTTTGGAAATCGTCGCAACCAGGTTGTCTTTGACGAATTCGGCTAGCGGCTGGCCGCCACCCATTGCATCCATGGCGTAGCCGTTCAAGAGCTCGACAATCGCGCTGGCATGGCGCGCATCGGAAAAATCGGCATTCACTATCTGCGCTGCTTGGGTCATTTTCTGGATCCTGATCGGGTGCATCACAATGTCAATATTCTTTCGACAGCGATTCTATCAGTATCCCGCCGCACCCCGTACGTGCCCAAAAAGCGCAACCGCTCCCCTTTTTAGTGACAATTATCGACACAACATACCAATTTGGTGAACTGATACATCAATCTTGTATATCAGTTTGGTGTACCAGCTGGAGTTGACTGGCTGGCACACGATTTGCTGTGTAATCAACATGACCGCCGCCGCCAAATCGTCCACCCAGATCGCTGAACGGATCACCGAAGCGATGCTGGCGCGTAAACTTGCGCCCGGTACGCGTTTGGGTGAGCAGCAGTTGGCGGAATTGTTTGGCGTCAGCCGCACGCAGATCAGAGAAGCCCTGACGCGCCTTGTGACGCGCGGGATCGTCACCGTCAGCGCCCGCCGCGGCTGGTATGTGATCGAACCGACGTCGGAAGACGCGCGAGATGCGTTTGAAGCGCGGCGGGTGCTCGAATTGGGCCTGCTGCGCCATGCGCGGCCGCTTAGCGCTGAAGCGATCAAGGCGTTGCGCCTGCACGTAGAGCACGAACAGGTAGCGCTGGAAGGCGACGATGTCGCCACTCGCAGCTTTCTATTAGGCGATTTCCATGTCTGCCTGTGCGAATCGTTCGGCAACTCGCTGTTGGCGGATACCCTGCGTGATCTCACCACGCGCACCACGCTGACCGCCATGCAATACCAATCTTCACACCACGCCAAGCAATCCTGCGCTGAACACGTCGGTATCGTCGCGGCGCTCGAAAGCGGCGACCTGGCGCAGGCGGAACAATTGATGCACGACCATTTATGCAATGTTGAAGCGGGACTAGAGGCATCGCTGCGCAGCGATCCGCTGTCGCCGCTGCAACAGGCGCTGGCGCCGCTTACAGATAGAAACAGTTTCGACAAGCAGTCATTCGCAATCCCACCATATCACCCCAGCTGAAGGAGTTTTAACATGAAATTTCCCAAGATCTTGTTAGCCATGGTTGCTGCCACTGCCCTCTTCAGCAGCACCGCAAGAGCCGATGCGCTCGACCAGATCGTCAAGAGCGGCGTCCTCAAGGTCGCGGTGCCGCAAGATTTCCCGCCGTTCGGCTCGGTCACCAGCGATCTCAAGCCGCAAGGACTGGACATCGACGTCGCCACGCTGATCGCCAAGAAAATGGGGGTCAAGATCGAACTGGTGCCGGTCACCAGCGCCAATCGCGTACCTTATCTGCAAACCAAGAAAGTCGACCTGATCATTTCCAGCCTGGGTAAAAACCCTGAGCGTGAAAAAGTCATCGACTTCAGCGAAGCCTATGCGCCTTTCTATAACGGCGTGTTCGGCGGCGCCGATCAGAAGGTCAGCAGTGCAACCGATCTGGCCGGCAAGACTGTCGGCGTGACCCGTGGAGCGGTGGAAGACTTGGAACTGAGCAAGATCGCCCCTGCCAGCGCCACCATCAAGCGTTACGAAGACAACAACGGCACCATCAGCGCCTTCTTGTCTGGACAGGTGCAATTGGTCGCCACCGGTAACGTCGTCGCAGCAGCAATCATCGCCAAGAATCCGCCGAAAAAGCCGGAAACGAAATTCCTGATCAAGAATTCGCCATGCTCCATCGGCCTCAACAAGGACGAGAAGAAGCTGCTGGACAAGGTCAACGCGATCCTGGCTGAAACCAAGAAAGACGGCGAATTGAACGCGATCAGCGTGAAATGGCTGGGATTGCCGCTGCCGGCCAATCTGTAAGCACACGGCGTAAGCTGACATAGGGCTTTACATGAGCTACCACTTTGATTTCCTGGCAGCATTCGACTATCCCGCGGTGCTGATCAAGGGCGTGCTGGTCACGATTGAACTGATCGCGATCGGCGGCGTGCTTGGTATCGCCGTCGGCATCTTCGCGGCATGGGCCAAGACGCAGGGACCGCGCTGGCTGCGCCCCTTCATCAGCGCCTATGTTGAGTTGATCCGCAACACGCCGTTCCTGATCCAGCTATTTTTTATCTTCTTCGGATTGCCAGGGATCGGTTTACAAATCAGCGAGATGGAAGCAGCGCTACTGGCCATGGTGATCAACCTGGGAGCCTATAGCTGTGAAATCATACGGGCTGGCATTGCTGCGGTTGCCCGCGGCCAAATCGAAGCCGGCTTGAGCCTGGCGATGACCAGGATGCAGATCTTCCGTCACGTGATCTTGCCACCTGCCTTGCAAAAAATCTGGCCCGCCTTGTCGAGTCAGGTGGTGATTGTGATGCTGGGTTCTGCGGTCTGCTCGCAAATCGCCGTCGAGGAACTGGCGTATGCCGCCAACTTTATCCAGGGCCGCAATTTCCGTTCGTTCGAATCTTACCTGCTGTCTACTGCCATCTACTTGTTGTTGGCGATCGGCTTGCGCCAGTTATTGCGGCTGCTCGGCAATCGGATGTTTGGCCGGCGCACGCCAAAGGGGGTTGCATGATTTCGTTCTCGCTATGGGATATCGTGCGCAACCTGTTGCTGGCGCTGCGCTGGACTGTACTGCTGTCGCTGGCATCGTTTGCGCTGGGCGGTTTGCTGGGACTGATCGTCCTGTTCTTGCGCACCTCCAAGAAAACCTGGTTGCAACGCCTTACCAAAATGTATATCGAGCTGTTTCAGGGTACGCCGCTGCTGATGCAGTTGTTCCTGGCGTTTTTCGGCCTGGCGCTGTTCGGTCTCGACGTTCCGGCATGGCTGGCGGCCGGCCTGGCCCTGACCTGCTGGAGCAGCGCCTACCTGGCGGAAATCTGGCGCGGCTGCGTCGAAGCCATTCCGCGTGGTCAATGGGAAGCTTCGTCATCGCTGGCGATGACTTATCTGCAGCAAATGCGCCATGTAATCCTGCCGCAAGCATTACGTATCGCAATTCCGCCTACCGTCGGTTTCAGCGTACAAATCGTCAAGGGCACCGCGGTCACTTCGATCATCGGCTTCGTCGAACTGTCGAAAGCCGGCACCATGATCACCAACGCCACATTCCAGCCATTCACGGTATATGCCGTGGTAGCGCTGATGTATTTCGCGTTGTGCTGGCCGCTGTCCAAATTCAGTCAGTCTCTGGAAAGGAAACTCAATGGCACTCATCGCGATTGACAATGTAAAGAAAAGCTTTGGCGACAATCAGGTGCTGAAGGGTATCCGGCTGGATGTAGAAGCCGGTGAAGTGATTGCCATCATCGGCAAAAGCGGTTCCGGCAAGAGCACCTTGCTGCGTTGTATCAATGGTCTGGAAAGTGTCGACGAAGGCAATATCAGCGTCGCCGGCGCGCACCTGGGCAAGACCGAGCTGGAGTTGCGCGCACTGCGTCTCAAGGTCGGCATGATCTTCCAGCAGTTCAACCTGTTTCCGCATTTGACTGTGGGCCGCAACGTCATGCTGTCGCCGATGGTCGTCAAAGGCACCACCGAAGCGGCGGCGCGCAAATCGGCGCAAGACAATCTGGCGCGGGTCGGCCTGGCGGAAAAATTCGACGCTTATCCCGATCAACTCTCCGGCGGCCAGCAACAGCGCGTAGCCATCGCCCGGGCGCTGACAATGCAGCCACAAGCCTTGCTATGCGATGAAATCACCTCGGCGCTGGACCCCGAACTGGTGAACGAAGTATTGACCGTGGTGCGCAGCTTGGCGGAAGAAGGCATGACCTTGCTGATGGTCACGCATGAAATGCGCTTTGCCCGTGAAGTCTGCGATCGGGTGGTGTTCATGCATCAAGGAAAAGTCCATGAAATCGGCCCTCCGGAAGAAATTTTTGCGCACCCGAAAACGGTGGAACTCCAACAATTCCTGGGCGCGTCAAACTAAGAGGCTGCTGCGAACACAGATGGCTAGGCGCTCCGACGAAGACAGTACGAGTAGTATGGCAAGGAGGGTGTAGCGGGGTTTTCAGACGACATTGTCGTCTGCCTGCGGAACGACCCGGGCTTGCAAGCCCGGGGGCGCCCTGCAAGGGTAACAACGCCGGGTGTGTTTGCAACAGCCTCTAAGGAAAAGTAAGCGATAAAGTGTCAAATTGGGGAGTTGCTGCACAATTCTGTAAAATTGCGGATTAAGGCACCGTTATCAGGCACCATTCTCAATGGAAGCACACATGAATTCAACAAGCACTACCCCGCCCCTCGCAGCTGAAATGATTTCCTTCATCGAAGGTTTGCCGAAAGCGGAATTGCATCTGCATATCGAAGGCACGCTGGAACCTGAGTTACTGTTTTCACTGGCGCAACGCAACAACGTCGCGCTGCCATACGCCTCGGTGGAAGAACTGCGCGCCGCTTACGCTTTCACCGACCTGCAATCGTTTCTCGACTTGTATTACGCCGGCGCAGCGGTGTTACAGACCGAGCAGGATTTCTACGAAATGACGATGGCCTACATCGTCCGCTCCCGCGCCGACAACGTCCGTCATTCTGAAATTTTCTTCGATCCGCAAACCCATACCGAGCGTGGCATCGGCATCGATGTGGTGTTCGCCGGTATTGCCCGCGCCTTGCGCGAAGCGCGTGAAAAACATGGCTTCAGCAGCGCCATGATCATGTCGTTCCTGCGTCACTTATCGGAAGAAGATGCTTTCGCCACGCTGGAAGTCGCACTGCCGCTGCGCGCAGAATACCGCGACCTGTGGATCGGCATCGGCCTCGATTCCGCCGAGCGCGGCAATCCGCCGGAAAAATTTGCGCGCGTGTTCGCGCGCTGCCGCGAACTCGGTTTTCATCTGGTGGCCCACGCCGGTGAAGAAGGCCCACCGCAGTACGTCAAAGATGCATTGGATGTGTTGCATGTCGAGCGCATCGATCACGGCGTCCGCAGCGAAGAAGACCCGGTACTGATGAAGCGTTTGGCTGCAGAGCGGATTCCGCTGACGGTATGCCCGCTTTCCAACCTCAAGCTGTGCGTGGTCGACGACATGCGCAAGCATAATCTGGCGCGTTTGCTGCATGCAGGTCTGGCGGTCACCGTCAATTCCGATGATCCGGCATATTTTGGCGGCTACATGAATGCCAATTATCTGGCGGTAGCGGCAGCATTGCGACTGAGCCGTACCGAGCTCGTGATGCTTGCGCGGAATGCCGTTGAAGCGACCTTCTTGCCGACCACAGTCAAGCAGCAGCTATTGCTGGAGCTGGATGGCTATTGCATGGCACATTGATTTTTTTGCAGCGGCGTTTTGACCGATGCTAAATAACTAGCAATTAGCGTGTGCACGGATTGCACATAAACCGCCTCACCGAACTGGTGCGGCGGTTTTTTTATGCCAGTACTGCGGACAAAAAAAAGCCCGCAGAGCTGAAGCTTGCGGGCTGAATCCAAACCTAGGAGGTGTTGGAGGAGACAGGTAGGACTATAGCAATACGACTTGGCGTTGTATGCTTTTTAGTTCACATACCTGATATTCGTCGAGCGCATAACCAATCACGATCCTGGCTTTGTATTGTCCTTGCCAGCCGGACGGTTTGCGTCCATGATTGGGGAGCAGCCAGATAGCCTGCCTTATCGATCCCGTCTGACTCTGCGCAACCGTATTATCGTGGAGACCATGATGGACAACGTAATTGCTGCACCTCTTCTGACTAAAGCCGGCATCCTGTTTTCGGTAACAGTCGAATTCAAACAATATCAATGCCTGGTGCCGGCAACCACTCTTTGCGACCTGTCGCATTCGAAAGATCCCAAGCTCGATCTGCTCGATACCTACCGTGCGTTCCAGAGCAAAATCGAAGGCGTCGCCCGGCGTCTGATCGGCGCCGGCCTTGAGGGCAAACCGTTGGTGATCGGTAGCGGTTATTTCCAGTAATCCCAACGAGTCATTCCAACGCCGGCCGGAAAGCTCAATGTAATAATCGCAGGCAGTCCATGCCTGCCATTGATGCTTAGGCGTTGAGTGTCGCTCGCCGCTTCAGCAATGCTTCGCGCAGCTTGTCGTAACCCAGATTAAACAGGAATGTGTAGGGCAGGAAGAACATCAGCAAGCCGATGTCGAGAATCAGCGCATCGAGCAAACTCATGTCCAGCCACCATGCCACCAGGGGCACAACAATCGCTACCAGGCCGGCTTCAAATGCAATGGCATGCACCGCCCGAACCGCCATGGTCCGTGCTATTCGCCAATGCCGCTCAAGGCGGTCGAACAATGCGTTGAAAATCATGTTCCAGGTCATCGCCACCAGAGAAATCATCAGGGTCAGCGCACCCGCGTGCGCCATCGGCATTTTCATTACCCAAGATAATACCGGCGCAGTCAACGCGACCGCCAGCGCTTCGAAAATCAAGGCATGGGTAATGCGCTCACCCCAGGTTTTATTGGTATTCATATTTGCTCCTTTGCTTCAGAAATATCTGATGAAGCTATTCTCCGGGATTAAACTGATACTATCCAACTAGTTATCATCGGATAAACCGATATATAAAACCAATTCCTTGCCCTCTATGCGCCATTCACTTGAAACGCTTTTCATGTTTATCGAGGCTGCTACGCTAGGCTCGTTTTCCGCGGCTGCGCGCAAGCTGGGCAAGCAGCAATCCAGCGTCAGCGAGGCAATCGCCAACCTGGAAATCGATCTCGGCCTGACGCTATTCGACCGCAGCACCCGCCGCCCTACTCTCACCGAGCAAGGCCGGGCGATGCTGGTGCACGCACAGCAAGTTATCGAAGCCAGCGACCGGCTCGAGCGCTCTGCCCACCGGCTGGCTGACGGCCTGGAGCCACAACTGACCCTGGTGCTGTCCGATACGTATCAGTCAGACCGTTTTGAAGAAATTCTCACCAGTTTTGAACAGCGCTATCCCGAACTGGAGCTGGAATGCATGATTGCGGAGCGCAACGACGTGGTGTCGCTGGTGCAGGAAGGACGCGCCAATCTCGGACTGGTGGCGGCGCAGCCGGATTACCCGCCGGATATCGGCTTCGAATCGGTACCCGACCGTTCCGCCATCGGCCTGTATGTCGGCAAGCAACATCCTCTGGCAAAAACCAGGCATATCACCATTGAAATGTTGCATGGCGCCCGCGAACTGCGTCTGAGCACCTATGGCGACGATGGCGCGGCGGCCATACAGCGCCGGCGCGGCAAGTGCTGGACAGCCTCCAGCTACCTGTTGCTGCTGGAAATGACGGAACTTGGCTTCGGCTGGGCCGAGCTTCCTTATTGGCTGGCCAAGCGTTTTGCCGCCAACAGCCTGCTGGAACTAAAGGTGCGCGGCTGGCCGAAAAGTATTCAGGTGGATGCAGTCTGGTCGCGCCACCGTGGACTCGGACCAGCCGGCAGTTGGCTGCTGGATACGCTGATGGCGCGATAACAAACTGGGCCAACGGATAGGGTCTGCCAAAAATGGTTACATGGCGCGGATTTTGCTGTGTTTCTATATCACTCGAAAAACAGACAAAAATGTTAATCATCCTCGCCTCAGCTACCTTCGCCGCCCTTCTTGCCGCTTTCCTGCTGCGCAAGGAGCTCAAAAGCCGCGGTTTTCTCTCCACGTACAACCGCAATGCGCGCTCCAACGCCAGGCTGCAACGCGGCCGGACTGCCAAACCGCATCAGTGAGCGAAAGCCAAGTCTACTGGCCGAACAGCAACGCAAACAGTGTTCCGTATTTCCGTCCGGGATAACGACCGTATGTCGCCTCATACGGCCCCCTCTCCTTTGCGACAGGCAAAAAAAAGCCCGCTGGCCTTGCGGCGCGGGCTGAATCCAAACCATAGGGGTTGGAGGAGACGAATTCACTATATGATGAAATATGATGCGCTGCAATATAGTAAAAATACGGTAGTCGCAAACGCAAAAAAACCTGCGACCGTGTGAGGTAAGCAGGTTTTTTGTGTTCTTCAATACAGGAGAAGATTCCCGAAACCCAGACCTATCTGGAAAGTGGCTCCGACGTGTAACGAATCTACTCTTGTATTGGTCCGTATTGCATTTTTACAGCTGAACGCAACAGACAGTTATTGAAGACTACACATACTTTATCAAGAATGCAAGCAAAACGAGCCAAATACTGCCAATTTGCCACACTCCAGGCAAAAAAAAGCCCGCAGGCCTTGCGGCGCGGGCTTGAATCCAAACCTTAGGAGGTATTGGAGGAGACAGGTGCAACTATATAGAGCCTCTCCGCCATCCGCCAATTTATTTAACGTATAACAGTTATTCACACCAATGATAGCGTTACCATCCCTGCGCTACATAGGGTAAACGACGCCCTTCTTCGGCACTCTGGCGCGCCAACTCAAGGATTTCTGCAACACTGACGGCGGCACCCGGTTTCACTGGAAATGGCGCTCCGTCCTTGATCGTCGCCGCCACTGCACGATAAAACTCGACGTAAGCACCATCCAGAGTGGCCAATTCGGCCCGCAGGTCGAGATCGCCAGCCACTTCCCTGATTTGACCCGGCGGATTAATGGCCCAGCCTGGCTGCCCCGGTCGCAGACCGGCTTTGAGCTGATCTTCCTGAGTATCGAGTCCAGTTTTGAGATAACTACCGCGCCGGCCGTGCAGCACAAAGCGCGGCGCTTCCAATGCGCTCAAGGCGCTTGCATGCAGCACTACCTGTTTGTCGGGGTAACCCAGCTGTAAATGGACATAATCGTCTGCCTGCGCATTTTCGCGGTAGGCGGCAACGGTGGCATTGACAGTTTGCGGTGCACCGAACAACAGCAAAGCCTGGTCGATCAGATGTGGACCAAGGTCGTACAGCAAACCGCCGCCGCTTTGCGTATTCTCGCGCCAGCGCTGCCGCACCATGGGGCGAAAGCGGTCGAAATGCGATTCAAAATGAGTAATCTGGCCGAGCCGGCCGCTGGCGATCAACGCTTGTACAGTGAGGAAATCGCCATCCCAGCGCCGGTTATGGAATGGCGCCAGCAACAACTTGTCATCGCTGGCCATGCGCGCCAGGATGCGGGCCTCTTCAGAAGTCAGCGTGACCGGTTTGTCGACCACCACGTGCTTGCCGGCGACGAGCGCGCGGCGGGCAAATTCAAAATGGGTGTCATTCGGCGTCGCAATCACGATGCAATCGATCGTAGAGTCCGCCAGCAAGGCATCCAGATCGGCGACGATACGCGCCTGCGGCCAGGCTTTGGCGGCGATTTCTGCCTGGCTGCTGGCGATTGCACCGACTTCGGTACGACCAGAATGGCCGATCAGCGGCGCATGGAAGGTTGCGCCGGCAAAGCCGTAGCCTAGAAGGCCGATTCTCAACATGGGCATGGTTTTCCTGGTGGAAGGCGTAGTCAGGTTAGAGAAAAGTTCAGCCGGGCTTGGTCAACATCCAGCTCCGGTTGAAAGTTACCCACAGAAATTGTGGACAGTCCTGTGGATAACCATCAAAAATTTTAATCAAGCATTTGATTTATAAGGTTTTTCACCGAACGCACAAGCTTGATACGTCGACCGTCGTTTAATTGGCCGAAGAGTCAATATCCGCCAGCGATTCGCGCCCTTTGTCGGTAATGTCGAAACCGTCACCTGCTGGCCTGGCGCTGATGTGACCCTTTTTCCCGAGAAATGAGGCAACGTCGGCCGTCAGCTTGCTGCTCGAATCGCTGGCCACGGCGCGCAAGCCCTCGATGCAATTCTTGATGAACAAGGTCTGCTGCCCCTTTTCGGTCAACGCCAGTGTGCCGTCTTTCTCGTAAGCGATGTATTTGAGCCCGATCAGGCGCTTGGTATTTCTGGCGATACATGCACTGACCCGGCCACGCTGCGGCGTCTTGCCGATTTGCCCCAAGGCGTCGAATTCATCTTTTGTCAAACCGTCGTTCATTACTGCTTCCTCTGTAAGTTTTTTTCATGCTGCGATCCTCATGGTACGCGCCGCAATGGATAGCAGCAAGGCGCGGGGCTGAAAACCCGGGCCACCTCATGGATTAACCTTGGATTAACCATGGATTAGCTACAACCGCCAAATAAAATCTGGTATCGTTACCTCAGGGTTCGTTAGGGAATACGCTGACATTTTGCGACGCACCGCAGCATCTGTTGCTAGCCGGCCCAACTGATTCCCTAACGAATCTGCAGGCATTCCAACCTCGAGCACAAGGAGACATTTATGGACTTAATAGAAAAATTCGACGCCAAAGGCAAGGAATCGGGTAACGCGTTTCACGTTGAATGCTATGGAAGCCCGATAGAAATAGCGACCGCTGGCGGCGCCATCAGCTCCCTGCCCGGCCCCCGGACCTATCGGCTGGCGGACGGACGCGCGCTGAGTGAATATTCGGAAGGAAAGTACGTGATTGTTCAAACCGGCGAGAAAATATTGCGGGTTTAAGCAGTGTTTTGACAAAAAATATCTGCCTGCGGCCATGAGGACGCAGGCTTTTTTTTGCATACGCAGAATGAAATTGCGGCAACCCTAGGCTCGGCCACCCTCGCGTAAAGTCCTGATCAGCAAGTCGGCCATGACGTTGCCGTCAAATTCGCGGAAACCGCGCTGATACACCAGCGCACCGACAGCAATCAGCCGATATAGCTCTTCTTCCGTGAGCTTATAGGACAATTTGGAGATTTCATTGGCAAACATCTGCACAATGTCGTCGTCGCTGGTGACCGGCACCTGACGACTTGCTCTACCCCACATCTCGACGATTTTCGCAGCCTTCATAAAAACCTCCAGAAGATTTTTATTATAGATGCCGTACCGCAAATTTCCAGTCGCTCTCAGCTATCAGTCAGATGCTCAAAATAGACAAAGCGTAGCGACATTATTCATTGAATAACGGTAGCGGATGCAGTACTCGCTGCCCTTGACGCATTGCGGCGACAAGCTGCTCGCCAGCCTTAGCATGAGGCTGGATTGCTTCTGATCCAACTCGCACACTTCGGCATCCAGAAAGTCGAAATAACGGCCGACAAACGGATACAACGCCTTGAACAGACTTTCCTTGGCCGAGAAAACCAGACTCAGCCAGCGCTCCAGCGTCATGCCGGCAGCAGTGCCGATGGCCAGTTCGGCCGCTGTCATCAGGTGTTCAACCAGCGGTTGCGCAGCCGCATTGGTGAGTACGGTTTCGATATCGATACCTAGCGCGCGCCATTCCTGGCTGCGCGCCGCAACCGCCATTGCCTGACCATCGCCATGGCTGATGGAGCCCAGATATCCCTCGGGCCAGACTGGCGCACGATGCTCGCCGATCGCCAGCGTCGCCACGCTGCCATAGCCAAGTTTTTGCAGAGCCTGACGCGCGCAAAAGCGGCCGGCGGCGAATTCCACCTGGCGCTTCAGCACCGCATTCGCCAAGGCACCTGGCAAAACAATGCCTTCTGCTTTCAACTGCGTCAGCTGGCCGGCACCAATGACATAACGCATACCGACATGACTAAGAGAGTCAGGCATTGGCGGCAAAATTGCCTCGGTTGCAACATCTGCAGAAAATGGCATGGCTTTATCGTGAATGATTTCACCGTCGAGCGGGTGGTCAAACATTATAGCGCCGGCTGACCGTCCGTCGGACATCGGTGACGTCAATGCAAAAACCCGCACACCTTACGGTAGCGGGTTTATTTGACGAGCCATATCTGGTGCCGGTGATCGAGGCTACCGGCCAACCTGTCGATGCGCAAGACACCCTTCGAAAGGCATTTATCCGGCTGGATTCAGCCTTATGAGTGAGCACTAAGTCAACACTACGCATTTTACCCACCCAACATGACAGCCGCATGACGGCCACATGAGCTTTTGCATTATTCCTTGGTGCCAGTACAAGACAAGCACAGGCACAGGCAAAAAAAAGCCCGTGATACCTTGCGGTCACGGGCTGAATCCAAACTCGGGGAGAGTGTAGAAGACGGAGTAATTTTAACGCTCTGAAGAAATCGGCACAGCTGTCAAACTTAACAGGCGGCAACTTGCCCCTCCCATATTTCCCCTGTGTAAGTTTCTGTAAGTTTCAAGCAAGTCCCACGTAAGGTTCGGGTCGCACACTCAGACTAGCTGTACCAAATATAAATAATCTAGGAGACCAGCATGGCCACACTACAACCTACCGCAGGGGGAGTTAAACCTGCTAACCGCGGCATTACCGCAGAAGAGCGCAAGGTTATTTTTGCCTCATCCCTCGGCACCGTATTTGAATGGTATGACTTCTATCTGTACGGATCGCTGGCGGCAATCATCGCCAAGCAGTTCTTTTCCGGCACCGATCCCAACACCGGCTTCATCTTCGCACTGCTGGCATTTGCCGCCGGCTTTATCGTGCGGCCTTTCGGCGCTCTGGTATTTGGCCGTCTGGGAGACATGATTGGCCGTAAATTTACTTTCCTGGTGACGATCCTGATCATGGGGGCGTCGACCTTCATTGTCGGGATCTTGCCAAACTACGCCACGATCGGGATTGCCGCACCGATCATCCTGATTACCCTGCGCATCTTGCAAGGCCTGGCGCTGGGTGGCGAGTACGGTGGCGCCGCCACTTATGTCGCAGAACATGCGCCTAACGACAAACGCGGGGCATTCACTTCCTGGATTCAGACTACAGCGACAATGGGCCTGTTCCTGTCATTGCTGGTAATCCTGGGCGTACGCGTCGCGGTCGGCGAAGAAGCCTTCTCGGCATGGGGCTGGCGTATTCCTTTCCTGCTTTCCGTTGTCCTGCTGGCAGTGTCAGTATGGATTCGCCTGTCGATGAATGAATCGCCGGCGTTTGCGCGTATGAAGGCAGAAGGCAAGACTTCCAAGGCACCGCTGACTGAAGCCTTCGGCCAGTGGAAAAACCTGAAAATCGTGATTCTTGCGCTGATCGGCTTGACCGCCGGCCAGGCTGTGGTCTGGTACACAGGGCAGTTCTATGCCTTGTTCTTCCTGACCCAGTCGCTCAAAGTAGATATGTCTACCGCCAATATCCTGATCGCGCTGGCGTTATTGCTTGCCACACCGTTTTTTGTGATTTTCGGTTCCCTGTCCGATAAAATCGGCCGCAAGCCAATCATCATGGCGGGCTGCCTGATTGCGGCGCTGACCTATTTCCCGATCTTTTCCGGCTTGACCCATTACGCCAATCCGGTATTGGAAGCAGCGCTGAAAAATGCACCGGTGATCGTCACTGCCGATCCAGCTACCTGCCAGTTCCAGTTCAACCCGACCGGCACCAAGAAATTCACCTCGTCTTGCGATATCGCCAAGGCCAAGCTATCGGCGGCATCGGTGAACTACGAGAACGTGGCTGGCGCACCGGGTTCGGTCGCCACCATCAAGATCGGTGAAAAAATCCTCACCTCGTACGATGCGAACGGTCTGTCCAAGGAAGACGCTGCCGCCAAAGATAAAGCATTCTCGACAGAGCTGGCCGGTGATATCAAGGGTGCAGGCTATCCAAGCAAGGCTGATCCCGAGCAGATGAACAAACCGATGGTGCTGCTGCTTCTGTTCATCCTGGTGATCTACGTCACCATGGTGTATGGCCCGATTGCAGCAATGCTGGTGGAAATGTTCCCTACCCGTATTCGCTACACTTCGATGTCCATGCCTTACCACATCGGCAACGGCTGGTTCGGCGGTTTGCTGCCAACCACAGCTTTCGCTCTGGTTGCCTTCAAGGGCGACATCTACTACGGCCTGTGGTATCCGATCGTGATTGCCGCCGCAACTTTCGTCATCGGCATGCTGTTTGTCAAGGAAACCAAGGACAACGATATCTACCAGACCGAGCGCTCTTGAAAAATATGGCATATCCTTACGGCTATGCCTGAGCAGCGTAAAAAAAGCCGCCAGATGATTCTGGCGGCTTTTTTCATTTTGCCAACTGTCCATGCGGCCCGATATTTGCTATTGTCGGGCGTTGGCAGCAGATAACCATGATCTAACCCGTAGCCAGCCGTACTTAAACAAGAAGCCCTCCTCATACGTATCGTCGCTGCCACCATCCATCTCACTTATCAATGACAATTGCGTTGCTTCCCGCTTCGCCGTAACTTTCCAATATGAAGACACCAACCAGATTAGGTACTCCGCTTTCCTCTTCCGCCACCAAGGTCATGCTGCTGGGCTCCGGCGAGCTCGGCAAGGAAGTCATTATTTCGCTGCAACGCCTGGGCGTCGAAGTCATCGCCGTCGATCGCTATCCTAATGCGCCCGGCCATCAGGTTGCACATCGTTCGCACGTGATCAACATGACCGATGGCGCCGCTTTGGAAGCGCTGATTGCGCTGGAGCAGCCGGACCTGGTGGTTCCTGAAATCGAGGCGATCGCGACTGAAACCCTGGTGGCGCTGGAAGCCGCCGGTAAAGTCACCGTGATCCCAACCGCCCGCGCCGCCTGGCTGACCATGAACCGCGAAGGCATCCGTCGCCTGGCCGGCGAAACGCTGGCGCTGGCGACTTCGCCTTACCGCTTTGCCAATAACCTGGATGAACTGAAAGCCGCTTGCTCGGTGATCGGTTTTCCTTGCGTGATCAAGCCGGTGATGTCGTCTTCTGGCAAAGGCCAGTCGAAAATCGACAGCGCCGATGAAGTGGAAGCCGCCTGGGCTTATGCCGCAGCCGGCGGCCGGGTCGATGCAGGCCGTGTGATCGTCGAAGGTTTTATCGATTTCGACTACGAAATCACCTTGTTGACAGTGCGAGCGCTGCAAGCAGACGGTAGCGTCGCCACCCACTTCTGCGAACCGATCGGCCACGTCCAGGTGCAAGGCGACTATGTCGAATCCTGGCAACCGCATCCCATGCATCCGGAAGCCTTGCTCAAGGCCCGCGATATCGCCAAGAAGGTAACCGATAACCTGGGCGGCCTGGGCTTGTTCGGGGTTGAGCTATTCGTCAAGAATGAAATGGTCTGGTTTTCCGAAGTCAGCCCGCGCCCGCATGATACCGGCATGGTCACCATGGCTAGCCAGCAGCAAAGCGAATTCGAGTTGCACGCCAAGGCCATCCTCGGCTTGCCAGTCAACGTTGCATTGCGTAGCCCGGCGGCTTCAGCAGTGATCTATGGCCAGCATGACGCCAAGGGAATTGGCTTTGAATGCGTGGCGGATGCGCTGCGCGTTCCAGGCGCGGATATCCGCCTGTTCGGCAAACCGGAATCCTTCGCCCGCCGCCGCATGGGTGTGGCGCTGGCCACTGCGGATGATGTAGAGACTGCACGTATCCGCGCCAAGCAGGCGGCGGCCAAAGTGAAACCGGTTATCGCTGAATAAGCGGCAACTGATATTTAAGCGGTAACGACCTTGTCCGCGAAAGGCGTGAGAAATACAAGGAGCACGAGAAGCACCAGAAGAAATTCAAAAACCACTTTTTCGTGCATTGCGTATTTTTCGCGGATAAGTTTCGAGCAAACAGCAGCAAACAGCAACAGAGACGTCGCCATCATGGCGATCCTATAAAACAATAACCAATCATTCGCCATGAAATTTGATGTCGCCATTATCGGTAGCGGGCTTGCCGGCCTGTCAGTCGCCCTGCACCTCGCTGAAACCAACAAGGTCGCAGTCATCTCCAAACGCGCGCTGCTCGACGGCGCCAGCAACTGGGCCCAGGGCGGCATCGCCGCTGTGCTTGATTCCGGCGACAGCCATGAACAGCACATCAACGACACGCTGATCGCAGGCGCCGGCCTGTGCGACGAAAGCGCGACCCGCTTTATCGTTGAAAACGGCAAGGCCGCGATCGAATGGCTGATTGAACAAGGGGTACCGTTCACGCCTGACGCCAGCGCTGAAATGGGCTTCCATCTGACCCGTGAAGGCGGCCACAGCCAGCGCCGCATCATCCATGCCGCCGACGCCACCGGCCATGCGGTGCAGGTGACGCTGGAGCAGAAAGTGCGCGCCCATCCCAATATCACGTTGCTGGAAGACCATTACGCGATTGACCTGATCACCTCGAAGAAGGTAGCCACCGGCGACGCCGACAAAAGCGGTCCGCGCTGCCTCGGTCTGTACGCCAAGAACGTCAAGACCGGCAAGGTGCTTACTTTATCCGCTAGCCACACGGTGCTGGCCACCGGCGGCGCCGGCAAGGTCTACCTGTACACCACCAATCCCGACAGCGCTACCGGCGACGGTATCGCCATGGCGTGGCGCGCCGGTTGCCGGGTCGCCAATATGGAATTCATCCAGTTCCATCCGACCTGCCTGTATCACCCTTACGCCAAGTCTTTCCTGATCACCGAAGCGATACGCGGCGAAGGCGGCGTACTCAAATTGCCGGATACCGAAGGCGACGATGCCGGCTTGCGCTTCATGCCGGCACATGACGAGCGCGCCGAGCTGGCGCCACGCGATGTCGTTGCGCGAGCGATCGACTTTGAAATGAAAAAGCGCGGCCTCGACCATGTCGATCTCGACATCACGCACAAGTCACCGGAATTCCTGAAAGAACATTTCCCGACCATCTATGCACGCTGCCTGGAACTGGGAATCGACATCACCAAGCAAGCCATTCCAGTGGTGCCGGCAGTTCACTTCACCTGCGGCGGCATTGTCACCGATCTCAATGGCCGTACTGACCTGCCCGGCTTGTATGCCGTCGGCGAAACCGCCTATACCGGCCTGCATGGCGCCAATCGCCTGGCCAGTAATTCATTACTGGAATGCGTGGTGATCGGTCGCGCCGCCGCCAAATTCATCGCGCAGCAGGAAAAGCCGAAAGCGATAGCCTTGCCGGCCTGGGATGAAAGCCGCGTGATCGACGCCGATGAAGAAGTCGTGATCTCCCACAACTGGGACGAATTGCGGCGCTTCATGTGGAATTACGTCGGCATCGTGCGTACCAACAAACGCCTGGAGCGAGCTCAGCACCGGATCCGCCTGCTCAAGGAAGAGATCGACGAATACTACGCTCACTTCCGTATCAGCCGCGATTTGCTCGAGTTACGCAACCTGGTCCAGGTCGCTTCCCTGATCGTCGAAAGCGCCTTGTCGCGTCACGAAAGCCGCGGCTTGCACTATAGCCAGGATTATCCTGAAACCCTGGCCAAGGCATTACCCAGCGTGTTGACGCCGCAACGTCGCTAAGCCAGCGCACTATCCGGCGCGCATGCGAATTGTGCGCCAGGAAACGGAGTGTTTGCCGGCGTCGCCGGCACTACACTGCCGTCATCGAAAAAACTGTAAAAAAAGTCATGAGTCAAAAATTCCCACGCTCCCTGGTCGCACTCACCTGGTCCAACCTGGCTGCGCAATCAGCCGAGCAACTGAGCCTGGCGGCCACGCCTATCATGGCCGTGCTGCTGCTAGGCGCCGGTCCGGGTGAAATCGGCACCCTGGCCGCAGTGCAGTCGCTGCCGTTTCTTTTGCTGTCTATCCCGTTCGGCCTGCTGGCCGACCGTACCTCGCGCAAGCGCCTGATGGTAACCGCCGAGGCGCTCCGCATGCTCGCTTTGCTAGGCGTGCTGGCAGCGCTTCTGCTAAACCATCTGTCGATACCATTGCTGGCGGTGCTCGGCTTCATTGGCGCTGTCGGCACCGTCGGCTTCAGCGTCGCGGCCCCGGCCATCGTCCCGGCGCTGGTAGAACGCGAACTGCTGGCGAAAGCCAATGGCCGCCTGGAACTGGCGCGGAGCGCTGCCTTTGCCGCCGGCCCCGCCCTGGGTGGTGCGCTAACGTCATGGGCCGGTGCTTCCACCGCCTTCGTGCTGGCGGCCATGCTGTCCGGCTCGGCCGTCGTGTTGCTGTTGCAGTTGCGCGAACCGCAGCGCGCGCCGGCTGCGCCGCGTCATCCTCTGCTGGAACTTCGCGATGGCGCGCACATGGTGTGGCGCGACAACTTGTTGCGGCCGATCCTGCTCACCGCTGTGGCCTGGAATATATCCTGGTTCGTGCTGCAAGCTGCCTACGTGCCCTATGCTGTGCGCAAGCTTGGTCTCAGCGCCGGCGAGGTGGGCGTAACGCTCGGCGCCTATGGGGTCGGCATGATGCTAGGCGCTTTGTTGACGCCGCGAATAGTAGCGAAGCTGCCGTTCGGCCGCGCGATCCAGCTCGGCCCAGCCGTTTCTGTGCTGGCTGCGCTCACCATGGTGGCGACTCTTGCAGTGCCAAGCGGCATACTGGCGGCCCTGTCCTTCTTTCTGTTCGGCGTCGGCCCTATCATCTGGGTGATCACCTCAACCACACTGCGCCAGACCGTCACACCGGGAGCCATGCTGGGACGGGTGTCGGCGATTTTCCTGACGGTCAATACCGGCGCGCGCCCAATCGGCGCTGCGCTGGGCGGCCTGGTCGGCGCCCGCTGGGGTGAAGCAGCTTGCCTGGTGCTGGCGTTGGTCGGGTTCGTCGTACAAGCGTGGATCATCTTCGATTCCGAGGTTCGCGTATTACGGCAGCTGCCGGCGCCAGCGGCTTGAACTAGAAAAGCTGCGGTCGTAGTTGTGTCGTTTTTTATTCATCTCGGCTATGCTTAGGGCGAGACCAGAATAAGGAGAAACGATGAATACTGCGTCGCAGCAAATCACATCCGCCACCCCGGCAGCCAATAGCGCAAGGCGCGTCATCTTTGCCAGCTTCATCGGCACCGCCATCGAATTCTACGATTTTTATGTATACGCAACCGCCGCAGCGCTAGTCATCGGACCGGTGTTTTTTCCGCATGACTCGCCGACGGCGCAAGCACTGTCGGCCTTTGTCACGTTTGGCATCGCCTTCATTGCGCGCCCCGTCGGCGCCTTTCTATTCGGTCATTTCGGCGATCGCATCGGCCGCAAATCAACGCTCGTGATTTCACTGCTGGTGATGGGGATCTCCACCATGCTGATTGGCTTTTTGCCAGGCTACGACAGCATCGGCGCGCTGGCCCCTATGTTGTTGTGTGTGCTACGTTTTGCGCAAGGCATCGGCCTTGGTGGCGAATGGGGCGGCGCGGCGCTACTTGCGACTGAATATGCGCCAGCCGGAAAACGCGGTCGTTACGGCATGTTTCCGCAGCTCGGTCCTTCGGTCGGCTTCCTGATGGCCAACGGCCTGTTCCTGGCGCTGGCCCTGACGCTATCGGATGAACAATTCAAGAGCTGGGGCTGGCGCGTGCCGTTTATTTTCAGCGCAGCGCTAGTGGTTCTGGGCTTGTATGTACGCCTGAAAATTGCGGAAACGCCGGTGTTTACTGCGGCACTGGAAAAACGCGAACGCGTCAAGATGCCAGCCGTGACCCTGTTCAAGGATCATTGGCGGCCAGTGATGCTGGGCGCTACGGCGATGATTGTCTGCTATACCTTGTTCTATATCGCGACCGTGTTCTCGCTTTCCTACGGCGTCGGCACCTTGCATATTCCGCGCCAGGAATTCCTCGCGTTGCTGTGCCTGGCCGTGGTGTTCATGGCGTTGGCGACGCCATTGTCGGCGCTGGCCAGCGACCGCTTCGGTCGCCGCCCGGTGCTGATCGTCGGCACGCTCGCGGCCATCGCCGCCGGCTTTACCATGCAGCCGCTGTTCGGCAGCGGCAATACGGCTGCGATCGCTTTGTTCCTGATCATCTTCCTGTTCCTGATGGGCGTCACGTTTGCACCGATGGGCGCCCTTCTGCCAGAACTGTTTCCGACCAGCGTACGCTACACCGGAGCCGGTGTCGCCTATAACATCGGCGGGATTCTGGGAGCTTCGGTTGCGCCCTATATCGCACAATTGCTGGCGGAACGCGGCGGGCTGGCCTATGTCGGCGCGTATGTGTCTGTAGCTGCGGGCCTGAGTCTGATCGCGGTGTTGTGCATGCGTGAGACACGCGATGCGAATCTGCAAAACGTCTAGCTGCAAAATCGGTTAAATAACAAAATGGAGACAAACGTGACTCAAGCATCCCCTTCTTTCAAAGCAAAACTACTTAAGACGCTGATTTTTTCCGTCTGGACTGCGGCGGCTGGCTTCGCCTCGGCAGCACCGGTGGCGCCGGTCTATGAACTGGCGCAAAAAGAAAAGCCGGCGATGATGGACACCATGCGTGACCTGGTGAATATCGAATCGGGTAGCGGCGACCTGGAAGGCCTGGCCAAGATCGCGGCGCTGATTCGCGATCGTCTGGCGCAACTCGGCGGCAAGGCGGAATTGCTGGACGCGCCAGAGATCTACCGCATGGGCGACACTCCGGAAAAAATCGGGCAGATCGTCCATGCGGAGTTCAAGGGTACGGGCAAGCGCAAGATCATGCTGATCGCGCACATGGATACGGTGTACCTGCGCGGCATGCTGAAGGACCAGCAGTACCGGGTCGACGGCGACAAAGCCTACGGCCTCGGCATTGCCGACGACAAGCAAGGAGTTGCCACCATCCTCCATACCATTGCGATCCTGCAGAAAATCGGCTTCAAGGATTACGACACCTTGACGGTGCAGATCAACGGCGACGAAGAAATCAGCTCGCCTGGCGGCCGCAGTCTGCATACCAAATTCGGCGCCGAGCAGGATGCGGTATTTTCCTATGAAGGCGGCGGTCCCCAAGGCCAGTTGCGCCTGGCGACCAGCGGTATTGCCGCCGCCTATCTGACGGTGCAAGGCAAATCCTCGCATGCCGGCGCGGCACCGGAAAAAGGGATCAATGCACTCTATGAGTTATCGCACCAGTTGCTGCAACTGAACAATTTGTCGCAGCCAGAACGCGGCCTGAAGCTGAACTGGACCGTTGCCCAGGCTGGCACCAACCGCAACGTCATTCCTGCCAGCGCCAGCGCCCAGGCCGATGCCCGCGCCTTGAAAATGAGCGACTTCGATCAGTTGCAAACCCAGCTGCAAGAAAGCATCAAGAAACAATTGATTCCTAACGCCAAGGTCCAGCTGAAATTTGAAATGCGACGGCCGCCGCTGGAAACTAACGCCGCGTCGCGCACGGTGTCAGCGTATGGCAAGAAAATATACGAAGAACTCGACCTGCCGATGAAAGTGGTCGACGTCGCCAGCGGCGGCGGCACCGATGCGGCATTCGCCGGTTTGAAATCGAAGGCCGCTGTCATCGAAGGAATGGGACTGACCGGCTATGGCGCACACTCGAATGATGCCGAGTATGTCTTGTTGAATACCATTGTGCCGCGCCTGTATTTGTCGACGCGGCTGATCATGGATTTTGCCCAGGGCAAAGTACAGTAGATCAGCGGTGAACGGGCTTTGGCTGAATGGGCGGTTTGCCACCCATTCAGCCAGTCGATTTACTCGATGATCCGCAGCGAATAATCGGTCGCCCGGATATCCTTGGTCAGGCTGCCGATCGAAATGCGGTCGACGCCGGTCTCCGCGATCGCCCGCACACTGTCCATATTGATGCCGCCGGATGCTTCCAGCAAGGCCCGGCCGTCTGTCAGGTTGACCGCATCGCGCATGGCGTCGAGGCTGAAATTGTCGAGCAAGATCGAGACTGCGCCGGCATTCAAGGCCTCATCCAGTTGCACAAGGTTCTCGACTTCGATCTGAATCGTCACATCCGCATCCAGGCTCAGCGCAGCCTTCATCGCAGCAGGAATGCCACCGGCAGCCGCAATATGGTTTTCCTTGATCAGGATGCCGTCATACAACGCCAGCCGCTGATTGTGGCCGCCGCCGACGCGCACCGCGTATTTTTGCGCCAGGCGCAGGCCGGGCAAGGTTTTGCGGGTATCCAGGATGTGCGCCTTGGTATTGGCCACTGCATTGACATACAGGCGAGTAGCGCTGGCCACGCCTGACAACAGCTGCAAGAAATTCAGGGCGCCGCGCTCCGCCGTCAGCAAGGCCCGGGCAGGCGCATCGATCAGGCAAACTTCGCTGTCGGCGCCCATCATGTCGCCCTCGGGGTAACGCCAGTCGATACGGATACGGGTATCGAGCTGCTTCATTACCGCGTCAAACCAGGGCGCGCCGCACAGCACGGCGGCTTCTCGCACAATCACGCGAGCGCGCACCATCTGCTGCTCCGGGACCAGTTTACCGGTCAGGTCGCCGCTGCCGACGTCTTCTGCCAGTGCGATACGGATATTGTCATCGAATGCCGCTTGCAGCGCGGCGTCAAACGGTGCGAAACGGTTCTTAAGGTTGCTAGAAGATGTACTCATGCGGGTCCAATTCCTGAAAACAGTTTTTGTTCTTGCGCCAGATCGCTGGACGGGCGCACGTTAGCTTTGCGTTGTGCAGCGAAATCGAGCATGCGGTCGATGCAGACGACTGCCTTGCGGCTGGTTTCGGCATCGACGTGGATTTCGTTGCTGCCTGATTCCAGCACTTCGGCTAGGTTGCGCAGGCCGTTCATCGCCATCCACGGGCAATGCGCGCAGCTCTTGCAGGTCGCGCTGTTGCCTGCGGTCGGTGCGTCGATAAAGCGTTTGCCCGGCGCCGCCATACGCATCTTGTGCAAAATGCCGTTGTCGGTGGCGACGATGAATTCGTCGGCATCCAGGCTCTGTGCAGCGGCGATCAGCTGGCTGGTGGAGCCCACCACATCGGCTTGCGTTACTACCGCTTCCGGCGATTCCGGATGCACCAGGATCTTCGCGCCCGGATGCTGCTGGCGCAACAGTTCCAGCTCGACGCCCTTGAATTCGTCATGCACCAGGCAAGAGCCTTGCCACAACAGCATGTCGGCGCCGGTCTGTTTCTGGATGTAGCTACCCAGATGCTTATCCGGCGCCCACAGGATTTTTTTTCCTTGCGCATGCAAGTGAGCGACGATGTCGAGCCCTATGGAAGAAGTCACCATCCAGTCGGCGCGCGCTTTTACGGCGGCGCTGGTATTGGCGTACACCACGACGGTGCGGTCCGGGTGGGCATCGCAAAACGCCGCAAATTCGTCAGCCGGGCAACCGAGATCAAGCGAACAGGTCGCATCCAGATCAGGCATCAGCACACGTTTATGCGGACTTAGGATTTTCGAGGTTTCGCCCATGAACTTGACGCCTGCAACCACCAGCGTCTTGGCAGGATGATCGCGGCCGAAGCGGGCCATTTCGAGAGAATCCGAAACGCAGCCGCCGGTTTCTTCGGCCAGATCCTGCAAATCGGCATCGACATAATAATGGGCGACCAGCACTGCCTGCTGTTCTTTCAACAAGCGTTTGATGCGCTCCTTGAGTTCGGTTTTCTGCTGTGGCGTGGGGGTTTCAGGGACGCGAGCCCAGGCATGCGAGGTACAGCTGCTGCCTAGCTCCATTTGCGGCCGCTCGAATTCAACGGTTTTGATGGCTTGGGATTGCATAGTGATGATGGCTGCGGATGAGATAGATGAGAGCGACATGAACTGCGGTAAAACGCCATGATACGACAGAAGGCGCAGCAAGATATTTTGCGGCAATTTATCGGGCCGGATTTTGGGAAAGAATTCTACCGCTATCCGTCGATGCGCGCCTCAACATTACTGTATTGCAACTTTGAGGGAACTGCCGTACTATTATTTCACAATTGCCATGGAAGATTGTCACAGAAAATCGCCCGTCAAGCTTTGGGCATTTTCAGACGCATGAGAAGAACACAGGGACATCATGATTATTTTCGACAAGACCGAGCTCGGCCGTACAGAAATAGCAACACGCGGACAAACCGTCGCGCCACGCCTGCGTACGCTGCTATTGCTGGTGGATGGCAAAACCGGTAACGACGAATTGCTGCGCAAGGTAGCCGGGCTCGGTTTGAACCAGGAACATCTGGATGAGCTGCTGCAAGCCGGCCTGATCCAGGTTAGCGGTGGCGACGTCAGTGACGCTGCAGCACCGGCTGTGGTGGTTGCTCCTGCGGCAGCACCTACGGTTGCACCGCCCCCGGTTGCAGCCAAAAGCGCCGTCCCCGTCGCCCCGACTGCTCCCACTGCACCAGTCCCGCCTGAGCAAATACTTCCCCCGGGACAAACCCAGTTTGAAGCGATCTACCATTTCTACAACGACACCATCAAGAGCATGATCGGCCTGCGTGGCTATGGCTTGCAGTTGAAGGTGGAACGCGCCAGCAGCGTTCAGGACTTTCGTGAGTTGCGGCAGGCTTATCTGGAAGCCGTACTCAAATCCAAAGGCGAGGAAATCGCACGCAGCCTGCGCGGCCGGCTGGACCAGCTGCTGTATCTGGGCGAACGGCAGTAGAAATCATGCGGGCGCTAATAAAAAAGCGTGGCAGAAATTTCTGCCACGCTTTTTTGCATCAAGGCGCCCTATTAAGCCACCCTATTCGCTACGCCAGATAGATGACGGGATCTATTCAATGCCCTGGCTGCTCAGGTAGTCCTCATAAGAACCCTGGAAGTCGACCACTTCATTTTCCTTGACTTCCAACACCCGTGTCGCCAGCGAAGAAACAAACTCTCGGTCATGCGAAACGAAAATCAGCGTGCCGGCATATTTCTCCAGCGCGATGTTGAGCGACTCGATCGACTCCATATCCATGTGGTTGGTCGGCTCATCCAGCAGCAGCACGTTATGGCGGCCCAGCATCAGCTTACCGTACATCATGCGGCCCTTTTCACCACCCGACAGAACCTTGACCGATTTCTTGACATCGTCGCCGCTGAACAGCAAACGGCCCAGGCTGGAACGCACGGCCTGGTCATCGTCGCCTTCCTGGGTCCACTGGCCCATCCAGTCGGTCAGCGTCTTGTCGGTGGCGAAGTCTTCGGTCGGATCTTGCGGCATGTAGCCTACATTGGCGTTTTCCGCCCATTTGACCATGCCGCTATCGGCATCGAGACCGGAAATGTCGTGGCCGCCGATGCTACGCAACAGCGTGGTTTTACCCGCGCCGTTGGCGCCGATGATGGCGATTTTCTCGCCGGCTTCCACCATGATGCTGAAATTCTTGAACAGCGGACGGTCATAAGTCTTACTGATGCCCTGTACTTCCACTGCCAGACGATGCAGTTTCTTCTCGCCGTCGAAACGCACGAACGGATTGGCGCGGCTGGATGGCTTGACATCCTCAACCTTGATTTTTTCAATCTGCTTGGCGCGCGAAGTCGCCTGGCGCGCCTTCGATTTGTTAGCCGAAAAGCGGCGCACGAAATCCTGCAGCTCTGCGACCTTGTCCTTGGCCTTGGCATTCACCGACAGCTGCTGCGCACGCGCTTGCGACGATGCCAGCATGTAGTCGTCGTAGTTGCCCGGATAGACCTTCAATGTGCCGTAATCCATGTCGGCCATGTGGGTACATACCTGGTTCAGGAAATGGCGATCATGGGAAATGATGATCATGGTGGAGTTGCGCTGGTTCAGCACATCTTCCAGCCAGCGGATGGTGTTGATGTCGAGGTTATTGGTCGGCTCGTCCAGCAGCAGGATATCCGGATTCGAGAACAAAGCCTGCGCCAGCAACACGCGCAGCTTCCAGCCCGGCGCCACGGCGCTCATCAGGCCCTGATGCTGTTCGATCGCCACGCCTACGCCCAGCAGCAACTCACCGGCGCGCGCTTCCGCGGTGTAGCCGTCATATTCGGCGAACCGGGCTTCCAGGTCGGCCGCCTTCATGTAATCGTCGTCGGTAGCGTCTGGATCAGCATAGATCGCATCGCGTTCCGCCATCGCCGCCCACATCTCAGTGTGGCCCATCATGACCACATCCAGCACGCGCATGTCTTCAAATGCAAACTGGTCCTGACGCAATTTACCCAGGCGCTCGTTCTGGTCCAGCATCACGTTGCCAGCCGACGACTCAAGATCGCCGCCCAGGATTTTCATGAACGTGGACTTGCCGCAGCCGTTGGCGCCGATCAGGCCATACCGGTTGCCATCGCCGAATTTGACGGAAATGTTTTCAAACAGCGGCTTGGGGCCGAACTGCATCGTGATATTTGCGGTAGACAGCATCTAATATGGTTCTTTTCTTAATTGAATCATGGGGTTAGGTAGTGTGGCGGCATTATACAGTATTCGCATTTGTGCACTGCATGAGTCCATATAAAACAACGACTTACCGCCACATTTGGCTAAAATCCGCCCCAGATAAGCAATTTCTTCTAAGTTGCCGGACCCGCCGCTACCAAAGATGCAGCCAGACGTCCAACTTCCGCGTGCACGGCGTCGCGCGCAGCGGCCGACGCCTTGATAGTCCCAGTCAGATAACTGGCAACCAGCAAAGGCGCGCCGCCAGGCGGCAACAACATGCCAATATCATTCGCCGTACCTTGATCGCCGGTACCTGTTTTATCCGCGACATGCCAACCGGCCGGCAACAACGCGCGCAAGCGTTTGTCGCCAGTCTTGTTGGCCAGCAACCAGTCTGTGAGCTGCTGACGCGAACTTGCTGATAAGTTGTCCCCCAAGAGGATCTCACGCAAGCTGTGCACCATCGCATTCGGCGTGGTTGTGTCGCGCGGGTCGCCCGGCGCCGATTCGTTCAGATGTGGTTCGATACGATCAAGCCGGGTCATCTTGTCGCCGGATGCACGCATGTAGGCCGTCAGTTGCGCCGGACCACCAAAACTCTGCAGTAACAAATTGGCGGCGGTATTGTCGCTCAAGGTAATGGCTGCTTCGCACAATTCCCCTACGGACATGCCATCGCCGCCGGTATGATGCTCGGTCGCCGGCGAATACGGCACCAGATCGCTGGCCTTATAGCGAATACGCCGGGCCAGTTGCTCCTTGCCCTGATCGACCCGCTTCAGCACCAGTGCGGAAGCCAATAATTTGAAGGTGCTGCACATCGGGAAACGCTCATCGCCGCGGTAGGCATAGGTTTTCCCGGAGCGACTGTCGAAGATAGCGACGCCGAGACGGCCGCCGGTCGTAGACTCTATCTGGCGCAGCTGCGCAACGATTGAAGCTGCCGCGGGATTATCGGCGATAGCCCAGGATTTCTGTGTGTAAGCACCGATGGCCAGTGCCCCGAATGCCATGCCAAGATTTCCGGCAAATTGACGTCGATTCATGTTTTCACTCCCAACTCAATGAACAAGGCTGCACAATAACTATCTCTTGCAAACCGCTCAAGCTACAATATCCAGCAAAAGGCATAAGAAAAATTAGGTCAAATAGGAAAATCGCATGCACCTTCCCCTGAATGCATTGCGCGCGTTTGAAGTATCGGCTCGCTTTCTGAGCTTCACTCGCGCTGCCGCTGAATTGAATGTGACCCAGGCCGCTATCAGTCAGCAGGTGAAAAACCTGGAAGAGCGGATGGGCATCCAGCTTTTCCGCCGCTTGCCGCGCGGGCTGGCGCTCACCGCCGAGGGTATCGCCCTGCTGCCGGTGCTGGCCGAATCCTTCGGTCGCATTGGCACGGTGATGGAGCAATTCCACGACAGCCGCAACCGCTCGCGTGAAGTGCTGACAGTGGGCGCGGTCGGGACTTTCGCGGTCGGCTGGCTGCTGCCGCACTTGCGGGAGTTCCAGCAAGCCCATCCATTTGTCGATTTCCGCTTGTTCACCAATAACAACCGGGTCGATATTGCCGGCGAAGGCCTGGATTACGCGATTCGCTTTGGCGATGGCGCCTGGCACGGTACCGATGCCGAGGCGTTGCTCTCTGCGCCACTGTCGCCGATGTGCACTCCGGCAATGGGCGCTTATTTGCGCGAACCGGCCGACCTAGGCAGCCAGATGCTGCTGCGTTCCTATCGTAGCGATGAATGGGCCATCTGGTTTGCCGCCGCCGGCCTGGCTTGTCCGGTATTGAGGGGGAGCGTATTCGATTCTTCGCTGACGATGGCGGAAGCCGCGGCGCAAGGCGCTGGCGTTGCGCTGCTGCCAGTCCGCATGTTCACACGCGAGCTACAACACGGTCGCCTGATACGCCCGTTCGAGATTGAAATTACCAGCGGTAACTACTGGCTGACGAAACTCAAATCGAAACAAGTGACGCAGGCCATGCAGGTATTTCAGGAATGGCTGCAAAACGCCGTGGCACTGTGACCGCATCGACCACGAAATCAATCAAGGATCAATTAAGTGGCCGGGCAAGATCGTACTCAAGAAGCCAACAGCAGCATGTTTTGAGTAGTGAGCTGGAATCCGTTCGCATCCGACTCCAGCAACGCTTGCACGCCAACCGGCAACGTTACCTTGTCGCGAATATGGCCGAATGGCAGGCCGGTCAGGATCGGCACCGCAATGTTAGCGCGCAGATAAGCCAGCATGGCATCGAAGTCATAGCCATTGTCATGTTCCGCGAGGCGGTAATTGGAAAAATCGCCCAGCACAATCGCCTGTTGCCGCCCCAAGATGCCGGCATATTGCAGTTGCAGCATCATCCGCTCGATACGGTAAGGATGCTCGCCGATATCTTCCAGGAACAGGATGCCGTCTTCGATCTGCGGTAAATAGGAAGTGCCGACCAGATGGGTCAGCATCGCCAAATTGCCGCCCCACAGGGTACCGCTAACGCGCAGCGTCGGATTGCCGGCAGTGGCCACCGCCACCGTCGACTCGGGCTGGCGTACGGATTGCCAGAAGTGCGACATCGTAAACTCGCTCAACTCGACGGCGCCGAAATCGCTGCATAGCATCGGCCCCGCCAGGCTGGTAGCGCCGGTCTGCGCAAATAACGCCAAATGAAGCGCGGTAACGTCGCTATGGCCGACGAAGATTTTCTTGCTGGCGGCCAGACGGCGGAAATCCAACAACGGCAACAGGCGCGACATGCCGTAGCTGCCACGCAATACCAGCACGATTTGCACGTGCGGGTTGTCGATCGCTGCATAGATCTGCTCTACCCGCGCCGCGTCGGTGCCGCCAAAGCGCTGAAATTTTGCCGCCGGATCGTAATAGTCATACACCACACAGCCTTGCTGCTGCAGCGCCAGGATGCCGCGCGCCAAAGACGGCTCGTCGTTGGCGTAACCGCCTGGGGCGACAACCGCCACGCCAATGGATCCGGGCTTCTGCACTTGGGTATTTTCGGTCATGATTGTTTTTGCTGGGCTTGTCGCCGTTCGGCGAAAAATTCTTTGAGTAGTGTGCCACATTCCTCCGCCAGCACACCGGCAGTCAGCTCGGTGTGATGATTCAATTTTTCCTGCTCGAAAAGATTGAGTACAGAGCCGCAAGCGCCAGTCTTGTGATCGCTGGCGCCATACACCACACGCGCCAGGCGTGCATGCAACATGGCGCCGGCGCACATCGCACACGGCTCCAGCGTCACGTACATTTCGCAACCGGGCAAGCGGTAATTGCCGAGAATGGTCGCGGCAGCGCGCAGGGCCATGATTTCTGCGTGTGCGGTCGGATCGTGATTACCGATCGGCTGGTTGAAGCCGGTGGCGATAATCTGCCCGTCCTTCACTACCAGCGCGCCCACGGGTACTTCGCCCAAGGCCCAGGCATTGCGCGCCTGGGAAATGGCTTGCTGCATGTAAATTGCGTCACGCATAGGTAGTCAACAGATAAACTTGAGTCGAAAAAACAGCGATCGGCGGATCAACGATCTTCGGAAATCTCTGCCCAGCAATTAGGCGTCTCATGCAGCACCAGTTTTTGCAGATGCAGGCCGGTGCCGAAATGATCCTTGTAAGCTGCTTTGAGAATATCGAAAGCGGTGCGTGCCAGATTTTCGACAGTCGGGATGCGGTCGATAATGACGGTCTTGTGATCAGGCAGCGTGGCCAGGAAATCACGTACCGCTGTGTCTTTTTCGTAGACCAGGAAAGCATGGTCCCAGACATCCACCAGATGCTGCTTGGCGAGCGTCTTGATGTCGGAGAAATCCATGATCATGCCGTTGTCGGAGCTGCCCTCAACTTCGATGACGGCGCCCACCAACGTGATTTCCAGGGTGTAGCGATGGCCGTGCAGATTGCGGCACTGGCTCTTGTGATCGGGAATCCGGTGTCCGGCATCGAATTCAAGTTTGCGGGTAATAGTGAGCATAGGTGGTGGTTCTCGGTAAAATCGGTTATCAGCTATCGGGCCGGATCAGGGAATCTGCAGCAGCTTGTGTGTTTGCAAGCTCAATTTCCATTTAGGATTGCGCTTGCAGGTCTCAATCGCCAACTGGATATTGTGCGCCTGTTGCGGGCCATCCATGGCTTGTACATAGAAATGGTCGAAATCAAGCGATTCATATGCCGCCAGTGATTGGCCGATCTGCGGGATCACCACTTTCAACTCATTACCCTTGCGCAGCTTCAGCACCGAACCCATTTTCGGGCTGACGCAAATCCAGTCGATGCCCGCCGGCGGCTCCAGCGTGCCATTGGTTTCGATGGCGATTTCAAAACCCGCCGCGTGCATGCTTTCAACCAGCGCTGTGTCCAGTTGCAGCAAAGGCTCGCCGCCGGTGAACACCACGAACTTGCTACCGGTGTAAGTCGTCGGCCAAAGCGCATTGATGGTATCGGCGAGCAACTCGCTCGTCTTGAACTTGCCACCGCCCTCACCGTCGGTGCCGACAAAATCGGTATCGCAAAACTGACAGACCGCCGTACTACGATCTTCTTCGCGCCCGCTCCACAAATTGCAGCCGCTGAAACGGCAAAACACCGCAGGGCGGCCGGCATGGGTGCCTTCGCCTTGCAGTGTGTAGAAAATTTCCTTGATGCTGTAAGTCACTTTGTACTCGTACTTTCTATTTGCCATTAGGCGGCATAGCGCGACCGCTCCAAGATAATCCGCTCGCTTCACTACCTCTATAAAGGTAACCAGTCCGCCATCCCTTGACTACATGTCTTTGCAAAGACATGAGAAGCGCGTAAACGAAGAATTTTTGCGAAACACTTGGTTTGATCGATGGCAAAGTATGCGAAACGAATACCTGCTCATCCATCAGCGGTCATCTGGATAATATATCCTGGGCCACCTTGGATAACGGCCGCCGAAGACGTCGACTGCCCCATCAGGCCAGTATAAATGCAAACGCGAACCGCTGACGCCGGCGCGATGTTCATTTTGAACGAAGAGCGAGATTATACAGATAGAGGCGGTTATCAGCATTGGATAGCGCAGAAACCACGGCAAAACCGACAAAATGCAAGCAATCTTGAGGATGTGTTGCCTAAGACTACAAATACTTGCAATAATGGAACTACTGAACATGGACGCACACATGCGACCCGCCAAGCATTACTCCGATCTCAATGAAAAAATAATCTTCAAATGAATCTGAACAACAGGCTGGAATTCGCAAAAAACAAGAACAAACTCTTTCTCTGGACTGGACTTATCGGCTCAACTAGATACTTAAGTATAACGGCAGTTTGAATCTTGCCATGGAGCGCACAGAGGCCGCGTAGCAAGGTGAATAGCGTGGTCGATTGCCAGGAAGCAGAGCATGTACAAGCCGAAAAGCCTTAGAGAGCATTTAATCGCGGCTAAACCTGACTTGCAACGAAATCCCGATAAGCTGCTGGTCTTTGCCGACGAAGACAACGTGGTTGCCACCGGGACCGGATCGCTATCGTTTCTCTATCAGTACAAACTGAACGCAATCATTACTGGCTATAGCGGCGATCCCGATGCCATCATGGCTCCGCTCTTAGCCTGGGTGGCGGTTCATCAGGTCGGGCTGTTGGGCAACCCTGAGCAGCGTAAAACCAGCATCGGATTCGAGGTCGATTTTAATAATTATGAAACCATGGACCTAGCGATTACGCTGGCGCTGAACGCCCCAACTGTGCAACCTCCTCTATTATATTTCGATAAATTCTACTCAATCAGGGATATAAGTCGTCCATAACGCCCAGCGTTCGACAGCACAACCGCAGTGGGAAGTGGGAACTTCTCCACCTGTAATTGTTCGACTGAAATGCGATACTTTTTTTTGGAAGAAAATTAATGAATAAATTTACCGTTTTTTATCTGCTTTGTTTGAGTGTAGTGGCGAATGCGGGAGCCGAAGTAAGATCAATTTCAGGTCCGAAAAATTTCTTATATTCCAGTTCCGATGATTTGTCCAAGATCCAGCCGCAATTAAGCCGCCCTGATATTGGTGGAATACAAATTGTCTATAACTGGAAAGATCTTGAACCAGCAAAGGGGCAATATGATTTTGCGCAGATTGAAAAAGATTTAGCGTTCGTCAACAACCTGCAAAAAAAACTATTTATTCAAATACAGGACAGATTTTTCTTACCTGACGCAAAGAACGTTCCAAGCTACTTAATGCAAGATTCAGTCTACAACGGCGGCATAACGCGGCAAGACGACAATCCAGGTGAAAATAAACCTGTCGGTAGTGGATGGGTGGCGCAGCAATGGAATCCTGCAGTGCAGGCACGCTATCAAGCATTATTGCAGGCATTAGCTAAAAAATTCGATGGCAAGGTCTACGGCGTCAATTTGCCGGAAACGGCGATCGACATTGACATGAAACGCGACAAGACCGGTTTCAGCTGCGATAAATATTTCGATGCTGAGATGAAAAATATCGCTGTTGCAAGGCAAGCATTTAAAAAATCTCATGTTGTGCAGTATGTCAATTTCTGGCCCTGTGAATGGAATAATGATCGTAACTATATGGGACGCATATTTGAATATGCAGCTAAACACGATATCGGATTGGGTGGACCTGACATTGTTCCGAATAAAAAGGCGCAGATGAAAAATGCGTATCCGTTCTTTCATCGCTACAAAGACAAGATCAGTTTGATTGCAATGGCCGTGCAAGAACCAACGCTAACTTATATTAATACCGAAACAAAAAAACCATTTACTCGTGAAGAATTTGAAGCCTTCGGACGGAATTATTTGGGCGCTAGGATTATTTTTTGGAGCTTGTCTGCGCCATGGCTGAAACAACCTGTCGACTCCGACAGCGAAGCTATCGCAAACGGATCGTAATCTGCTCAATACAAGTCATTTACCCTGTGTTGCCTAGGACCGATGACACATATAGGGTACACATAAACCTGCTTGCCAATGCAGAACGAAAAAGCAAAAAAGCCCGCATTTACGCGAGCTTTCAGGCATTTCCTACTTCTGTATACTTGCCAGTGCTAGACGTCTAATCATTCCCACTCAATTATCAATTGATCCCGCATGCCCAACGTTTAATTAGCTTTTACGATCATCGCCACCGCAAATACCACGAAAAATACCATATCAAGAAATCTAGGTAGCTAACATGGCCAATTCGGAAAATAGTTGCAACCCGTGCCAACTCAACCTCTCACAATTTCCGACAACAGATTCGTAGCACTCCTGTTGAGTTCAGAGAGAACGCGATCTCCTCCCGCCTAATGGAACTTGACTATCTCCCAGGTTACTCACGAACACCTTTGGAAATTTTCCGATCGAGTTCTAAATCAATACCTCTCTGGAGTCAGCATGCCAATTGGCCCTACTACACCTCACTCTCCAACTATCACACCTACATTTACGACGCATTCAACTGCGGCATCTTTGCCAGCGGGACCGGCAGCGGCAGCGCAATTACCCAATAACACTCCCGGTCATGCAACTCGTCCTAATGCGGGGAGAGCAAGTTTTCAGCAAAACCTTCGTGCGGGTTCGGGCTGGGTGGACACGTTCCGTAGTTCCAAGGAAAATATTGAAGCATTCAAGAAGGAGCTCAACAAATCCGAAAGGCCTTTAGTTCATTTCCCTCACAGTGCAAGGGGAGATATGAACGCCTATAAATATACCGCCTTCCTTGACCAGAAAGATCGCCCTCTCACGGTATTTGAATATTCTGATAACCCCCCGCCGGGATCAGAACAAGAAGCATTCAATCGCAATATTGATGTTATAAAACAACATATATCCTCACTAAACGGCAAATTAGAAGAAGGTCGTGATTATATTTTCGGCCTCCAAAAAGATATAAATAATTATAAAAAAAACCCGGAGGGCGAACAGAGAGTAAAAAAGCATTACCAGGAGTACGACAATATCATGTCAAATCCTGAGGTACGCGAAAAAGTACACGCCATGTTTAAGAGCGAGATTGCAAAGGACCCTGTAAAAACTTACCTTGCGAACAAATCGCTCTCCGCCGACGTTTCCGAGAAAAATCGGAAACCAGAATCTAAGCTCATCGTTATCAATATAAACAAGCGAGCACCTCAGAAAAAATGGGACCCTCGAGAGTATCGTCATACAACACCGGACGATGCTCACATGCAAAGTTTAATAGACGGCATTTATGACGCACAAGATGCAATCGAGGGGACGGATAAGCTTGATATCAGCATTGTAGGCAGTAAATTTAACGAACTGGAGCAACAAAATTGGGAAAAATACGGTGAAGGGAAAGGTGTTAAGGTGCACTTCTTTAACGATATGCAAAAAGAAGGGCTTGACCGCAACCAGCAAAGAGCGGCCTTATTCGCGCTGACCGATCGATATAAAAGCACAACCTATTTAGGTCATCAGTCTGGGGTTAATGAGGATGCCCAGATACTTTCGAGAACGAACGTACACAGTCTAAGTGAATATTTAAGTCTAGGTCAGATAGGAATTAGTCGCGTCGAAGCAAGACCACAGTTAGATGCTGTGAGAACGAGCGGGGTGGACATGGCTACGGGTGCAAATAGTAAGGGAAATTTCTACAGCCTACGCAATTCAGAGTTTCTGACAACAGAAGGTATTCTAGCAGCCGTTCAAATTAAGCTTGACGACAAATCGAACGCACACCGACCACTGAATGAACTATTGAGAGATCTGCCGAATAAATACACTACCGACACTGGAAAAGAATTATCGGAAATGACGGATGCCGATGCCACCGACAAGTTATTCGAAATGATTCTAGAGAATGCCGGAAAAATGAAAGACGGAATAATTTCGGCTGATATTAGCGAAGAAGCTAAGACTAATTATAAAAGCGCGATTGGTGTGATTGTACGGCGCATGGAACCGGGTGAACCGGGTCTGAGCCCGGAGGCCAAGCAGTACTTTACTAACACAATGAAGCAAGAGCTAGCTCGTCATGACAGCAAGGACCCTGTAACACGGCATTATGACAAGCTTAGATCGCACAATCACGAGATGCGGCCCTACAAGCTCGGGAAAAATCAAATTGAACATAGAAAGGTTAATAATGACAACTACTTGGAGATGCTTGACAAGGAATGGCCCATCCCGAGAGATGAGCTCGATGACAATGCATAGCGTTATAAGTCATTAGCCGAGCCCTTCACGGAGCGCGTGTAACGCATCAGCGGCAGCGAGTACGTTGTCAGGCCCCCAGCGAGACCGCTCCCTTGTGACTGCTCCAGTCGCAAGGGTTCAGTCCACAACTGCGTCAAAATGCGTCACTTTTTTGCATAAAAAAGCCGCTTCCCAAGCATCATTTTCCCTATGTGCGGCAGTTTAAAAAATTTGAGTCAAAAGCGCCCCATTTAGCGGGCAGGCGTGGAGGGGGGATGACTGCGCTCCAGTTCGCTCCATCGAAAGGAGACGCCTATTGCGGAACAAAAAAAGCCCACATCACTGTGGGCCTTTTAGATACGATCACCGAAACCTTCAAGCTCATCCCAAACCATTCCATCCGCAGTTATGGCCTGCATTCGCTCGGTCCAGATGAAGCACGGCTTGCCCATACCCTCCAGGAACTGCATCCTTTCCGGCCTCCTAGAGGCGCTAAACGAAAAGCCTTCGGGATCTGGGTTTTGCACGATCATTACACTATCGGCCCAGCCACTCGACAAGCTGGGATTTTCAACCTGAACGACCGAACCCACTCCCAACCTGCGCGCATACCCAAGCTCTGCCAGAGCATCAATCACGTCTCCCATGCCGCGTTGTGGGCAGAAGGGTGTATCGATATGAAAATTCAGGCCATAATAATCTGCACCGTAATCGGAAAAGTGATAGCAAAAATAGTGCAGCATATGCTGAAAGTCTGGACCTTCCTCTCGATGCGAAACAGCCACTTTGGCAACCTCGGTCATCTCATATGCGAACGTGAAATAGCAGTTACTGCCCACTACATTTTTCAACACGTGTAGTTCAGTCAGAGATTCGGCAATAGATTCAAGATTGGATTGATGACCGTGGTAAAAGACGAGTTGATGGAGGTCGAATTCACGTGCAACGAATTCGGCCAGTTCTGTATCATTCTCGGCCCAATTGTGCGCAGCTCGCGCCATTGCCAAAGAAAGTTGCCCGCAAGCATTATCATCTTGCCGCATAGTTAATGACATCGGATTAAATGTTGTTGGTAAGCGTATTTGAAATGCCACGATTCGGCCTCTATGAGAAGGCATCGGAAATAGTGGAGAAACCAGCGATTTCCCAAGAATTTTCAGAAAATCTTACCATGATCACCTCAATTTTTAGCCCTCTCCCGTAAGCAGAATTTGCGGTAAGTACATTCCAAAAAAATTGCATCATTTTGCGTCACGATGACGCAACCGATTACGTTTGCATTTCCTCATCGGGATAGTCAGTAACAACCTTATCAACCCGCTGCCGATTGTTTCCACGCGCATCAACCTTGACCATGGCGGTACTCGAACTCTTTACCCAATTACCGACACCATGCCAACAACCAAACCTGCAGCACAGAAATCGAAGTTCTTCCGTGTCGCCCTGGAAGGATCGACTACCGACGGCCGCGTCATCGACCGAGCCTTCATTGAACAAATGGCGGCCAGCTTTAATCCTGATCTCTATGGCGCCCGCATTTGGATGGAACACATCCGGGGAACACTGCCGGACAGCCCGTTTAAAGCCTATGGCGATGTGACTGCTCTGAAGGCCGAGGAAGTCGAGCTGGGCGGCGCCAAGAAGTTGGCGTTGTTCGCGCAGATCTCACCCACGCCCGAACTGGTGGCCATGAACAAGGCGCGCCAAAAGATCTACACCAGTATCGAGATCAATCCAAAGTTTTCCGATACCGGCGCGGCAGAGCCAACTACCGGATTCACATCTCCCTCATCGCATGGCTGCTGATCGTGGCCACCGGTACCTGCGCCCTGGAGATCCTACTCGGTCACGGTCACCCTTCGCTCGGCCAGGCCGGTATCGCTCTAACTTTATGTGTCCTGGTGCTGCGCGCCCAGGGCAACGTCGCCAACATCATCAAGGACGTCAATGACACCGCCCTTGGCGCGGTGATCTATATCCAGCGTGACGCCCTGAACGCGGCCAGGGAACTGAACATCACCTTGTCCGATACGGACGGTCAACTCGCCATACCGCCGAAGGGTGCCAGAATCAATGTGCAGATCGGCTGGGCCGATTCCGGCCTGGTCGACAAAGGCATCTTTACCGTGGATGAGATCGAGCACAGCGGTGCGCCGGATGTGCTGACCTTACGCGCCCGCACGGCAAGCCTGATTGATACCTTCCGTGAGGTACGCGAGGACAGTTACAGCAACACCACCCTGGGCGCCATCATCGAGCTGATCGCATTCAAGCAACAGCTCATGGCCGGCGTCTCCGATGCGCTGCGCAATATCCCTGTAAAACACATCGACCAGACCCGCGAGAGCGACGCCGCCTTCCTGCGCCGTCTTGGCAAAAAATACGATGCGGCCGCCACCGTCAAAAACGACACCTTGATCTTTGTGCCAGCGGGCCGCAGCAAGACCGCCTCCGGACAAGATTTGCCGGTGATCCAGATCACACGCCAGCTAGGCGACAATCACCGCTTCCACAGCGCCGAGCGTGACAGCTACAGCGGCGTGCGCGTGTTCTGGTATGACGAAAAGCACAGCATGCGCCGAAGTGTCGTGGCAGGATTGCCAGGCAACAGCAAGCGACTACGCACCACCTATGCCGACGAAGCCGACGCCCGCACCGCGGCGCTTGCAGAATGGGGCCGTATCCAGCGCGGCACATCCAGTTTTGAACTATCGCTGGCACTCGGCATTCCGGCATTGATGCCGCAGTCGCCGGTAACGGTGATGGGATTCAAAGCCGCAATCGATAGCATGGATTGGCTGGCATCCAAGGTGACGCATAGCATCGGTGACGCCGGCTTTACCACCCGCATCGAGCTGGAAACGCGCACAGAAGAAGCAGAAGTCGAGCGCGAAGATGAGGTAGATCCGGATCCGGGCATTACCGGGGTGATCGCCAAATGGCGTAACGCTGTCACGAAAAAATCTGGTCAGGAAATAGCACCGCTGACAGGTACCGGCAAGCATGTTAAGCCATTGGCCGGTGCCACCGCCAATCCGAAAACACTGCAACACGTTTATGCCAGCAAACAGACTGCCAGACGCGCAGCCCAGGGAGAATGGGAGCACATTGTGGCGCGGCGGGACATTATTAAAGAGAATAACGATGGCCGGTTCAGCTAAACGCGATGACGCATATAAGTTCAGACTCGCACTGACGCGTCGTGTTCAATATGACCGGCTGCGAACGACTCAGCCCGGTCAGTCAGCTTTCTCAAAAGAAGTCATGTCACATGACAGCGCAGCTTATCAATCTCGAGGCACAATCTAGTTATTAAACAATAAAAAAGAATAGCAAGTCATAAATTGCGTAAGAAGCAGCGCATGCCAAAAAAATTGAAAGCAAGCTGAGTATTATAGATTTTACGACCATCTCTATTCTGTTTGAAAAACTATAATCCTTCGGATAGAGTACTCGAAAGCTTAGAACCGTCATTAAAAAGAAATAAATTACACCCATCGTTACTTCGCCCACCAGCATCTTGAGACGTGCAAAGAAGAGTATTGCTGCAATTTGACCGGCGATCAGAGCAACTAAACCTGCACAAAACGATTTCGACCAAAGCACCCCTAATTCTTTCGGCAGTCGTCCCGACATGGCGCGGGAACCAATTATCTGACTGCCATACTTGAGAGCCAAGGCTATTGATAGGCAATAAAAAAAATTATAAATGGGATGAATATCACAAGAAGTCCGCCGAGCCTTAACATATATTTCCTTTCTTATTTCAGGGACAAACAATGTATTGGATGCGTGTCACTGCTTTGATATCGCATTCAGTCGACTGGCCGGTTGAAGACCGTTGGTTATCGACCCAAACCAGCCTGTCGATCTTCCCCCAAAGGAGACATTCAGCATTAGCCATCTCATAGGCGACTGCTCCAAGAGCAGGGGGATTTAATCTTTCCTAAAAAACGAACCTACTACAAGTCCGACCATGCTCGCCATAATCACAAAGGGCAGCCCAAAGGTCGCACAAGTCATAAACAGCGTCCATGCATTTATAGAAATGCTCCAACACGCAATTCCGGTTGCAAGAAAGAGAAGAAACAAAACACCCATTCCTCTATTAAAACCTAACAAGGACGAACATAAACCAGCGACGATGGCGAGTGCCAAGGCAAATAGTGACGCTACCAGGATATTTTTCCTTCGCGGTTGAATTGTCCACACTTCTAAGGCGGGGCGAATTTGTGGGGTACCTCTCGCCGTTGCGAGCATGCCGTCAACGCCACAGCAAAATCAATTGTCAAATTTAACGCCTGTAACTTGGTCAGAGGATATCAAAAACGCGGAAATTTGGGTTGCTGCAGATTCTGCGATATTCGGATATTCGTCGTCCAAGTAGAGTGTGACCTCTTCGATTGACCAAGGACCGAGAGACGCTTTGTATTCGGAGAAATCATTCTGGATTTCCTTCCAGGATATGTAGCTTTTTTTGGAAAGCAGAACAGCGGTTTCCGTGTAGACGATGTGTAATTTCATATTGCTCGGATATTTAAAGCCAATAATCAAACATTTTTTCGAATAGATCCGGGGTCAGATCTTGCAACGAAACATTGGGGAAACAACATGTTGAGAGCGCCGGTTCAAGCGCGAGAGATTTCATCTGTCATTGAAAGATCTGACCTGGATTTTTTTCACTGAATCAGCTTCGGTGGGCTGCAGGCGACGTATTCAGCATGACAATTCGTATCGCTAGTACTGCATGCCTTCATTCCAGCGCGAGTTGCTGCCTCTACCGTAAGGCCAAAGGAAAAATGCTTATTGTCACCGACAATCATTGCTGCACATTGATTGTGGTAATTAATCTTAACATTGCACTGCAAACCGCCTTTCGCTTGGCAATCGGTCATTGCCGCTTGCCAGGCCTGATCCGGCTTGGACATATTGGTAGCGGCGCCAAAGATGCCCTTCGTGTCATCGGTCGCAATCGCTCCCCACTGAATCTCCGCGCGAACCCAGGGCGGGTTGTGAGTTGGCATGGGTGCGCAGCCATCCACAATACCTCCCCCAATGTGGTAGTACTCCAGCGGACAAAAGCCTTCCGCATGGACGTTCAAACTCAGACAAAGAAAGCTGATCAACAAGAAGGATTTCATCGGGATAAGATCTAAAGGTTGAAAAGGAGGAGTCGTGCTGTCACCCCTGACATACCGATGGGGTTCAAAATGTAGTGCAGAATTTCATCCACTCTGCGGTAAAGTTCCTCATCCTTCGGCGCTAATTTTATGCCCATAATAATTCGTTTCACCAAAATTTTGAAATCGACATCTATCCTTACTAAGCGGTTAGGGAGCAGAAATCTCCCGTTTCTGATTTTAGCGTGCCAAAAACTTTCTCGTGAAAGGAAATATCAGTAGTACGCAACGCCATTTGCCCTATGCGCCGCCAAATCTTCTAACGTTTCCGGCGCCGCGCCCATTACACCATCGCGCCTTCCCTGCCACCCCGTATTTTTATGCTCGAAAACAAAGATCTCAACGGAATATCCCCACCCACCACGCTCAATGGCAACAATTGCACAGTTTGCATTTAGGCCCGCGATTGCGAAGCGGCGATGTGGTCCCCCACCGACATCGCCCGCATTGAACGATTCGCCGCGACTAGCTATTTCAATGTATCTATCGTGATGAAGAAATGTATTTATCTCATTGGGCAACGCATCGAGTGAGCGAACTTCTGCAAGAGAGGTACCAGAGCAGTCGGGTTGTGACGTTGCGTTAGCTTGGCAAATGGTGAACAGCAGCAAAGCTCCGACGACTGCAAAACGGGACGATTTCATGAGCCTTTTCCGCAGTAAAAAGAAAATGAATTAGTGTGAGTTAAAAAAAGAGATTTGCTAAAAAATAAAATTCACTACACAAGCGAATGCCTGCATTTCGCCGCTAACAGCTCTAAGGTGCATGACGACTCTCGATAGATTCGACAAAGAAATAGCCAGGATGTATGAACGGAGGTCGGTTTAAGTTACTCCCATAAAAACGAATTCTTTCACCCTGAGTTCCCAGTTCAGGTTTGTCATTCATCGACATTAATGCGCCGGAAACACACGAATCTTTACGCGAAACTGAGGCTTCGCCGTTCTGCCCAAGGTCGAATTTACCTTTGATGATTTGCACGTTAGAAAGAGTCAAAATTTCCGGATTTTCGACATAACCGCACATCGGGGCATTTGGACCAGTCTCACATTCTTCCTGGCCTCCTGTATGCGTGATGTCGACTACAGTCGCGTCAACAATCCATTCGGCGGTCTCTTTGCATTCTTGTAGATCCTTGCAGTTTAAGCGCAAGCATGGATGGTGAGCTTCTGCGACAGGAGTAACGACCAAAAATATGGCTGCAAATAACGGAAATAATATTTGATTCATGTGGATCCGATCGTTATTTATATAGCGTGCTTATGGGCCTACATTGAAATACCTGATCCCGAGCTTCGCGCTCGCTACAGAATTAGCGAATGCACATAAGTTGATGGCCATTGGTTTTAGTGCTTTTCTGTGTGCAGAAAACTAGACCTCTCTGAACTCAAGACCCCTTAGGTGACTTGACTTCCATTGCGCTACGAATCGTTGACTCACGAATGTAGGGCTCACTCTCAAATTGGAAATCTTGAAAATATCAGCGCCGTAAACAACTTCTGGAAAAAATGCGTATCGGCTGATATGCATGATTCGCCCATTGCTAAACCGCGTTATGGATGACGCGTCCTCATCAACTGCGTTAAGAACGCTTGTCGGGTTGAACACCACCAAGTCAGCTTTATCGCATGTAAGGGGCAACAGCTCTCCGAACTCCATCAATAGCGGTCGTAACGCAATTACCGCATTTTCTCTCAGAATCAGAGCGTGCGACCCGAGCCAAGGGGCGTCTGAGGTTAAGAGCTTTACATCTTCGTCTTCTTGAATAATTTTTACTGCAATTGGCTGCCAGTCAGCTGCGCGACGCATGCCATTTATCTTTGCATTGAAATTTTCAAATCCATCTTGTTCTATTGGATGACATAACTCATATCCGTTCTCGGGTACGATGCTGAAAATTTTCATCACACTGGCCATTCACTGATATCCCATTTTTTTTTAATCTATCTGCGTGACGTATTACTTATCTTGAGTGCTAAGTCGATACCGACACCAAAAATCTGAAGCTAAATATAATAGTTCGGTGATTTCGCGTTGTCTGGATTTAATAACGTCACACAAAATCCTTCATCACGTTTGAAGGATGCAATAGCATTTTGCACTTCGTCAGACCGAATAACGTCAGCCACTGCAATGAAAAAAGTTTCTGAGTTTAAAAAATTGGCGCTCCAAGTTTCAGCCATTTCTTTGCAAAGAGCATCTACCTGCGGCCACTTTCCTTCTTGTTGCTCTGAGAAGTTGTAGTATGGCCAAGTCGCGACGTCGTTGAGAAGATGCGCCTCTTCGGTGAACAAAAGAGAAAGCTCAATCCATCCATGCCAAGGGAAAATTCCTACATCAAATCTCAGCAGCTGTCGGTCACCAAATCTGTCGCGTTCGGCATGCAGCTTCGCACAAACAACCGCTCTCATCTCGGATTTCCAATTTTCTACATTCATTGTTGATTGCCTTGACGTTGAAATGAGCAGTTATAACACCTCGCGTCGTAGCGATACTTGATTAATTAAGAGTTCATCGTGGCAGTCCAAGTAGAAATTTGTCAGCCATGTCAAATAGCAGATCAGATGGATCGTCCCCACGTTGCCTGCTTTCCAGCAAATTGCACACTTGATCGTCATCCAGAACAAGAATGAGTTTGCCACTCTCTCGCATAGCGCCTTGGGTCATCTTGAAGGCGTTCTCGTCCGCACCGCGACGTGAAAGGACTATAGCGACCTTGCGCAGACCTTTCTCAAGCAGGTATTTCTCAGTCGTCAGTATTTGACCTTGCTTGATCTTCTCTCTGTAGTTTTTGAATTCAAACAAAATATAGCGACTATGCAAGTGATCCATTAGAAAAATCCAAAAATCGGCAGCTGGCAGGATTCGGCACACATAATCATAACGATTCAGTCCGTCGTCAGTGGACTTCTGCGAGTGCCAACCCTGAAGACTTTTCGAAAAGAGATATCGCAGAATTCGGTCACATAGCAGTTCATATTTCCGCCAGGTTGTTCTGGCCTGATTTCAGCGCTCGAAGTTCTGTAACTAAATCAGTCCCCTCCGTGTTAACTGGGGGCGGTTCAACGCTCTCAACTGTGGATATTATTTCTAGCTTGCGTTCGATGGCGTTAGCGCCCTCGGCCTGATCGCTATCGTCATCGATCGATCGTACTTCCTCCAATATTGCGTTTAGTTCATCGAAGACTTCGGGTAACCTTACCGCCCACAAGAACAGAATATGGCGGTCAACAATCGTGATCCCATATTTCACTTCAAGAGTGCGGCTAAGAGGCGGAGGCAAATTCGACGACACTATCAACATACCGCGTAAACCGGGCGCAACTCTTACCTTCTTATGGAGATTAGCGGCGGCAGATTCGATCAACGAAATTTGAGCGCGTGCAGTCCGATAAAATTTAACTTCGGTTGCCCAGCGCGCCGAAACGCGATCTAGCTCGACGACAAAATCAACGCCCAGTTGAGCTGCGACATGCGCGTGATTTGCATAGCCGTTTGCCACAAGCAATTTGCCCACAAGTACTTCGAACCGCAAATATGAATCTGATTCCGCAGGTGTCGTCAACAATATTCCCCTTCTTCGGTTGTACTTTTATCGAGATCGCTTTGCCGACCACACCGCCGGTGTTTGATTAGTCGCGGGCAAACATTCTTGAACTGTTCCGGAGAGATTTTTTACCGTGCTTCCGATTGAATAAATCTTTCCCTCAAAATAGCATCTATTCTCCGGCAATACCGTTGCGACGTTCGCGGCATCAGCGGTAGTCGGCATTTTGTACAGCAACCAGCCGAAGGCGCCAACGCAAGTTATAAGAGCAAGTAACTGCGCCCTAGCCGTTCGTTGCAGGCGGTTGAAATTAGCCGATTTTTCGGTGCAACCTAAGCATGTCGCCGGAATATCGGGTAGCCACGTAACCATTTGTCGGCCCAGGCGCCGAATGTCTCCACGCCTTTCACTCGTGCTTTGTCTCGCGCCTTTTCTTTGGCTGGCGACTTCCCGGCGGCGATCATCTTCTTGGCTTCACCCAGCTGCTCCCGGGCTTCCGCAAGCGAAATACCACCCAAGCCATAGCGCCCAAACGTCAGGGTCTCCTGCCTACCATTGATCGAGTAGTTGTAACGGAAGGAGATCGATCCTGCTGGAGTAACTGCTACGTAGAGGCCGTCACGGTCGTTTACTTTGAAAAGCTTCTCACCTGCTTTTAAGTTGCGCAGCTTGGTATCGGTCAACATGGCTTTCTTCCTTTTTTAGTTAGAAATACCATGATTTACACACCCGCATTTTCTGCCAAATATCTCTTTCAAATCAATGATCTAGATATTTTTAATACCATAAAAGCAAAAAAATCATGGCATGGTATTGGGTGGCCCTCATGGCATCGGCGTGGATAATACCATCACAAATGCCATCTGGAATAAGTACTTGGGTATACATCGGCCTGCCAATCAATGCGGAGAAAAAAAGCAAAAAAGCCCGCATTTACGCGGGCTTTGAGGCATTTTCTACTTTCGTATACTTGCGAGTGCTAGACGTATTTTCATTCCCACTCAATAGTCGCAGGCGGCTTGCCCGAGATATCGTAAACCACCCGATTAATCCCGCGCACTTCATTAATGATCCTGTTCGACACACGTCCCAGCAGTTCATGCGGCAGATGCGCCCAATGTGCTGTCATGAAATCCTGCGTCTGTACTGCACGCAAGGCCACCACGTATTCATAGGTGCGGCCGTCGCCCATCACGCCGACTGACTTTACCGGCAGGAAAACCGCAAATGCCTGGCTGGTCTTGTCGTACCAGGATTCGTCGGCGTCGTCCTTGGTATTGCGCAGCTCTTCGATGAAGATGGCGTCAGCGCGGCGCAGCAGGTCGGCGAATTCTTTCTTGACTTCGCCGAGGATGCGCACACCCAGGCCTGGGCCCGGGAACGGGTGGCGATACACCATCGAATGCGGCAGGCCAAGCGCTACGCCCAGCTTTCGCACTTCATCCTTGAACAGTTCGCGCAGCGGCTCCAGCAATTGCAGATTCAGGGTTTCCGGCAAACCACCGACGTTGTGATGGCTCTTGATGGTGTGCGCGGCGTTCTTGCCTTTGCCTGCGCTTTCGATAACGTCCGGGTAGATGGTCCCTTGCGCCAGCCATTTAGCATTCTTCAGCTTGGCGGATTCGACCTGGAATACTTCGACGAATTCGCGACCGATGATCTTGCGCTTGGCTTCGGGATCGGTGACACCTGCCAGGTGCCCCATGAACTGTGCCGAAGCGTCGACATGGATCACCTTGACGCCAAGATTCTCTGCGAACATCTCCATGACCATCTTGCCTTCATCGAGACGCAACAGGCCGTGGTCGACGAATACGCAGGTCAGCTGGTCACCGATGGCGCGATGGATCAGGGCTGCGGCAACGCTGCTGTCAACGCCGCCGGATAGCCCCAGGATCACTTCGTCGCTACCGACCTGCTTGCGGATGGATTCCACGGCTTCAGCGATGTAATCCGGCATGTTCCAGTCAGGTTTGCAGCCGCAGATATCGAGCACGAAACGGCTCAGGATCGCTTCGCCCTTGACGGTATGGGTAACTTCCGGATGGAATTGCACTGCATAAAACCGGCGCTCTTCATCAGCCATGCCGGCAATCGGGCAATTCGGCGTCGATGCCATCAGCTTGAAGCCTGGCGGCATGTGGTTGACCTTGTCGCCATGGCTCATCCAGACCTTCAGCATGGAATGCGAATCCGGCGTCACGAAATCGCTGATATCTTTCAGCAATGCAGTATGGCCACGGGCGCGCACTTCTGCGTAGCCGAATTCGCGTACCTTGCCCATCTCGACCTTGCCGCCCAGTTGCTCGGCCATGGTTTGCATGCCGTAGCAGATGCCGAATACCGGCACGCCTAGTTCAAACACTGCTTGCGGCGCACGCGGGGTGTCGCCGTCGGTAACGCTGTTCGGGCCGCCCGACAGGATCACGCCGGAAGCGCCGTAGCCGCGGATGAATTCATCGGACACATCGTAGGGATAAACCTCGGAAAACACCCCAGCGTCGCGCACGCGCCGTGCGATCAGTTGGGTAACCTGGGAACCGAAATCGAGAATGAGGATTTTTGAGTGCATGATGGACGCCTGGTAGCTGATTTAGCAAAAAAAAAGAATCTTAAAGTGCGCGCGCCACCGATAGCATGACCATCGGTGGCGCGTTCCTGTGACAGAATCAAACCCTATCAGTCGGTACGATAGTTAGGTGCTTCCTTGGTAATCTGGACGTCATGGACATGCGACTCGCGCATACCCGCGGAGGTGATTTCCACGAATTCAGCTTTTTCCCGTAATTCGTCGATGGTCGCGCAACCGCAGTAACCCATGGAAGAACGCACGCCGCCGATCAGTTGATACAAGATCGTCAAGACACTGCCCTTGTAAGGTACGCGGCCTTCAATACCTTCAGGAACGAACTTGTCGGCCTTGTTGGCAGAATCCTGGAAGTAGCGGTCAGCGGAACCGTCCGACATCGCACCAAGGCTGCCCATGCCGCGATACGACTTGTAGCTGCGCCCCTGGAACAGGATCACTTCGCCTGGTGCTTCTTCTGTACCGGCAAACATGCTGCCCATCATTACGGTCGAAGCGCCAGCGGCCAGCGCCTTGGCGATGTCTCCCGAGAAGCGGATACCGCCGTCGGCGATACATGGAATGCCTGTGCCCTTGAGCGCTTGCGCCACATTGGAGATGGCAGAAATCTGCGGTACACCGACGCCAGCCACGATCCGCGTGGTGCAGATCGAACCAGGACCGATACCTACCTTGACGCCATCCGCGCCATGGTCTGCCAGCGCCTTGGCGGCAGCTGCGGTAGCGATGTTGCCGCCGATGACTTCAACTTGCGGGAAGTTCTGCTTGACCCACTTGACGCGGTCCAGCACGCCTTTGGAATGACCGTGTGCCGTATCAACCACGATAACGTCAACGCCAGCCTTCACCAGCAGCTCGATGCGCTCTTCGTTATCAGCGCCGACGCCGACCGCGGCGCCTACGCGCAGCTTGCCTTGGCTGTCCTTCGAAGCCAGCGGGTGAGAAGTCGATTTCTGGATATCCTTGACCGTGATCAGGCCGCGCAGTTCGAACGCATCGTTGACCACCATCACACGCTCCAGCCGATGCTTGTTCATCAAGCGTTTGGCTTCCGACAAGTCGGCGCCGTCCTTGACGTAGACCAGCTTGTCGCGTGGGGTCATCTTGGCGCTGACTTCCGCGTCCAGCTCTTCTTCAAAGCGCAGATCGCGGTTGGTGATGATGCCGACCAGGCGATTGCCTTCGACCACGGGGAAGCCACTGATGCCATGCAATTCCGACAATGCCATCACTTCACGGATGCGCATGTTGGGTGGGATCGTGATCGGATCACGCACTACGCCGGATTCGAAACGCTTAACCCGCGAGACTTCACGCGCCTGTTCTTGCGCGGTCAGGTTCTTATGAATAATGCCGATGCCGCCCTCTTGCGCCATGGCGATAGCCAGGCGCGCTTCAGTCACGGTATCCATCGCAGCCGACAACAACGGAATGTTGATATCGATATTGCGGGACAGACGTGTTTTGAGGGTGGTGTCTTTCGGAAGGATGTCCGAATAAGCTGGGACCAACAGCACGTCATCGAATGTGAGTGCTTTTTGAAGTAGACGCATAGTTTTTCCTATAGGCGCAAAAGCGAATTATACAGAAATCCGTGCAAGTCGCCTAACGCCGCATGATTTTACGTCCCATCAGATAAAATATTTCCACAAAGCACTACCGTTTGATTGACACGCTTTACGAATCATGGCGAAATCTGCGCTTCGATTCAACAAACACCAATCCGCTTACTGCCCCAAGGAATAGCAATGAATGCAACTCGCCTGAAACACGTTTTCTCCACCGCCGCGACTTTGGTCTTGCTGAGTCTAGCAACCTCTGCATTGGCGCAATTTGTGTGGCTGGACGAAAAGGGAGTGAAACAGTATTCGGACATGCCGCCGCCTGCCTCGGTGCCAACCAAACGCATCCTCAAGACGCCAGGTCAGAGTTTGCCGCGCGGCGTCGCCGAAGCAAGCGATAGCGCGACTGACGGCGCGCAAGACGCTAAAGCCGCGCCGGCCCAGGCAGCCCCCCCGACAATCGCAGAGCAGGACGCGGCATATCAAAAACGCAAGGCCGAGCAGGCTGAAAAAAACAAGAAAGCAGCTCAGGAAGCCAAGCTGGCTTCAGACAAGGCGGAGAACTGCGCCCGTGCGCGGGCCAATCAGCGTACGCTGGATTCCGGCACTCGTATTGCCCAGACCGACGCCAACGGTCAGCGTTCCTACATGAACGATGATCAGCGCGCAAAGCAAAATGCAGATAACCGGCAAGTGCTGAACGACTGTCAATAAAGCAGAAGAAAAGCAGCAAATCACAACAAAAAAGCCCGCTGTTTCAGCGGGCTTTTTTATCAGCGCGTTTGCGCCTTGACTCCATCGGATCTGCGATCAGCGGCCGATAGATTTCGATCCGGTCCTGATCGCGCAGCACGGTATCCAAGGTCTTCAACTTGCCGTAGATACCGACACGCCAGCAACTAAGATCGATTTCACGCATCTCCTCCAGCAGACCGCTGAGCTTGATGCCATCATGCAGCAAGGTCCCGACTGGAACCGACAACGTTTTCAGCGCCTGGATTGCCGATGTCGCATAACACACCTGTATACGGATCAACTGCTCGCCCCCTGCGCTGGCATTGGTGCAAATCACATCTTCATTCATGATGGCCATACACAGCATCGGCACGCTTACAGAAGGAATCGACGAAGCTATTAGCAATCATGCCGAATACCGGACCAATCAGCTTTTCCAAGATACGGCTGGAAAATTCGTAATGCAGGTCGAATTCGATTTTGCAGGCATCAGCCCGCAGCGCCTTGAAACTCCAGTTGCCGTCAAGCTGCTTGAACGGTCCTTCGACCAGGCGCATTTGCATCGCGCTTGGCGGCGTGTTGCTGTTTTCAGTAGTAAACGATTGCTTGATACCGTGGTAATGTATGTTGAGCGTCGCCACCAGTTTGCCGGCGTCGCGTTCATGCACATCCACCCCGCCGCACCACGGCAGGAATTGCGGGTAGTCTTCCACCCGATCGACCAGCGCAAACATCTGCTCTGCGCTGTACCCCAAAAGAACCGTTTTATGCACTACTGCCATTGAATATCAACCGTTTGATAGAATCACAACTTGAAATTTTAACCGACCTGCGCGATTTTCCTACTACATGAGCATTATTGACAACAAAAAAGTCTTCCACGATTACTTCATTGAAGAACGTTTCGAGGCGGGCATGGAACTGCATGGCTGGGAAGTAAAAGCCATCCGCGCCGGCCGCGCCAATTTGAAAGAGTCCTACGTCATTGTCCGAAATGGTGAAATCTTTCTGTTCGGCGCCCACATTAGCGCCCTCCTCAGCGCTTCCAGCCATGTCCACCCGGAAGCTGTGCGCACCCGCAAGCTCTTGCTGCATGCGGAAGAAATCAGGAAACTGATCATCAAGGTCGAGCGTTCCGGCTATACGCTGGTGCCGATCAACCTGCACTATCTGCGCGGCCGCATCAAATGTGAAATCGGCCTGGCCAAGGGTAAAAAGCAGCATGACAAGCGCGATACTGAACGCCAGCGCGATGGCGAACGCGAAGTCCAGGCGGCGATGAAGCAACACCGGCGCTAGACAACGCCAAGGACCGCGAAGACTCTGCCCGTGAACGTCAATGAGACAAAAAACAAAGGACGAAACGCGTTCTTTGAAAATTTTCGTGTTTTTCCTCGATAAAAAAACGCCCCGGCAAATTTGATTTTGCCGGGGCGTCGTCTTTTTATGCGGTGTTTAAGACTTGGTCTGAGACTTCACAACTTGCATGGCGGTGGCAATCAAGCCGCTCATGTCGCCCAAATTGGCCGGCACGATGATCGAGTTGTTAGTCTTTGCCAATTGTCCGAAGGCCGCCACGTACTGCTCTGCCACCTTCAGGTTCACCGCATCGGAGCCACCCGGCGACTGGATCGCAGCAGCCGTCTTGCGGATCGCTTCCGCGCTGGCCTCGGCAATCGACAGGATCGCGGCGGCCTGACCCTGAGCGCGGTTGATGGACGCCTGCTTTTCGCCTTCCGATTTGGCGATCGAGGCTTCGCGCTCACCGGTGGCGATATTGATCTGCTCTTGCTTGCGCCCTTCGGATGCGGCAATCAGCGCCCGCTTTTCACGTTCCGCAGTAATCTGCGCCTGCATCGAGTGCAGAATTTCCTTCGGCGGCGTCAGGTCCTTGATTTCATAGCGCAGCACCTTGACGCCCCAGTTAGCGGCAGATTCGTCGATGGCGCTGACGATGGTGGTGTTGATGTGATCACGCTCTTCAAATGTCTTGTCCAGCTCCATCTTACCGATCACCGAACGCAAGGTGGTTTGCGCCAGTTGGGTAATGGCGGCGATGTAGTTGGAGGAACCGTAGGAAGCGCGCATCGCGTCGGTAATCTGGAAATACAAGATGCCATCTACCTGCAATTGCGTATTGTCGCGCGTGATGCAAACCTGCGGCGGCACGTCCAGCGGGATTTCCTTCAGCACATGCTTGTAGGCGACGCGGTCGACGAACGGCACCACAATATTCAACCCTGGCCCAAGCGTCGCATGATATTTACCCAAACGTTCGACCACCCATGCGTGCTGCTGCGGCACCACTTTGATCGTCTTGGCGATAAATATTACGACGATCACCAGCAAGATTAACGAGACGCTTCCAAACATGATTTTTCCTTTTGAATTGAGAACAGGGTCGCTCGCCGGAGGCGAAAGGCGTTTTAGTGCAGATTCGGGCTATTGCCGACAATCAGCCGGCTACCGCGTACTTCCTGGACAAAAAACGTGCCGGCCTGGGCAGTCGCTGTCGGCGCCAGTTGGACATCCCACATCGCGCCGCGATATTTGACGCGCGCGGTAAACTCGCCGCCGGTGCCATCGGTAGCGGCATCATGCTGCCACTGGTCGATAGTGATGGATTGACCGATATCCAGGTTGACGTTGGGATCCCGCTCAGCCTTGACGCGAGGCCGCTTGCCGAACCGGCTCCGCCGCAACAAGTATGTGGCCACCAAGGCCACCGCGGCAGCGGTCAACAGCTGCCACTCCACATCCAGGCCGATCAGCGCGGCGACGCCGCCGACCGCCAGGCCAATCGCCACCATCAAAAGATACAAGGTGGTAGTGGCCAGCTCCGCCACGATCAGCACGCCTGCCGCCAACATCCACATCACCCATCCAGCCATATGTCGCTTTCCGTTATGTAGAACGCATAGTGTAATCCAATTGATAAATAAACACGTAATTACTTGGGATTAATCTTAAGCGGATTTGCAGCGGCAAAAACTGCCATCCATTTAACGAAATGCTATGCTCCGATCTCGCTCATCGGCAGAACACTTCAGCCGAACCGCTTTCAGTCGACAAACATGAACACGATCAATCTCATTCAACAGGCGTATAAGGATTTTCAAAATGGAAACGTCGCACATGCCGAACGTTCCCTGAAAAACATTCTGCAAAGCCAGCCGGCGAACTTTGACGCTTTGCATATCCTCGGCGTGATTTGCACCGCCACCGGCCAGCGTCCGCAGGCGATTGACCTGTTCCAGCGCGCCTTGGCGGTGGCCCCGGACAATGTCTCGCTGCACTACAAACTGGCCCGGGCGCAATTCGAGTCAGGCCAGTTCGAAGCAGCTCTGGGTGCTTATGAGCGCATCCTTTCCCTAGGCTATGTCAAGCCGGAAATCTTGCTGGCCAAGACAGCGGCTTTGGTCAATCTGCTGCGCTATCAAGAGGCCTTGGATTGCCTCGACCAGGCGCTGGCGCAATGGCCGGATTACGCTGAAGGCTGGGCTCATAAGGGCGCTGTGTGGTACCAGTTGCAGCACTATGAAGACGCACTGGTTTGCTGCTCAAGGGCGCTTGCGCTGCAACCATCCATGGCAGACGGTTGGTACAAGAAAAGCCTGGCGCTGGATAAATTGGAACGCTATCCGGATGCACTGGTTTGCGCTGACCGTGCCATAACCCTGGCGCCGGACAACGCGGCATACCGCCTGGACCGTGCTGTGATCCTGCACAAACTGGGGCGCTATGCAGAAGCGTTGAGCGACCATGAAATAGGACTGTCGCAGGCGCCGGACAACGCCGAAGCCTGGGGCGATCACGGCCTGACCCTGAGTCGCATGAAGCGCCATGAGCAGGCGCTCGTTAGCTACAGCCGTGCGCTCAGCATTCAAAGCGGCTACGCCGACGTACTCTCTAACCAGTCGCTATCGCAACTGGTGCTGGGGCAATTCGAGGCTGGCTGGCTAAGTTACGAATACCGCTGGAAAAAAGGGAATGCCGACCATCCGCGCCATACGCAGATACCGCTGTGGCTGGGACAGCTGGCGATCAGCGGCAAGCGGATTTTGCTGTGGTCGGAACAGGGCTTGGGCGACACCATCCAGTTTTGCCGCTATGCCTCGCTCGTCGCCGCACTGGGAGCCAAGGTCATTCTTGAAGTCGATCCCGCCCTGAAAAACATCGCTCAGACCATGGGAAATTTCCAGGTCATCGCCATCGGCGAGCATGTACCGGAAGTCGACTACCAGACACCATTGATGAGTCTGCCGCTGGTCTTCAAAACCGATCTCGCAACTATCCCGGCCAAGCCAGCCTATCTCAGCGCAGATAGCCGGAAGAAAGAAAACTGGAAAAGCAGGCAGGATTTCACCAACGGCAAATTGAAAGTCGGCCTGGTTTGCTCCGGGAATCCAGGCAATACCAACGATCAAAGACGCTCCATGCCGTTACAGGATTTCGCTCCGATACTGCAATCCGGCATTGCCGATTTTTTCCTCATCCAGAAAGAAGTCAGGGAAAGCGACCTCGCATTCCTGCAGCAAACCCCAAGCCTGCGGCTGCCGGCTACCGACATCGACGGCTTTGACGATACCGCCGCCATCGTCGCCAATCTTGACCTGGTGATCAGTGTAGACACCTCCATCGCGCACCTGAGCGGCGCCCTCGGCGTGCCGGTCTGGATTCTCTTGCCGTGGGCGCCGGACTGGCGCTGGCTGCTGGATCGTGAAGACAGCCCTTGGTATCCGAGTGCCAGACTGTTCAGGCAGGATGAGGTCGGGAACTGGGAAGGTGTCATTACGCGGGTCACCGAAGCATTGGATGGTTTTCTCGATTCTCTGCCTGGAATCAATCCAAGATGAAATAATTACTTGGCAATTTTCCATCCAGCTCCAACAAAAAAAATCCTCCCTGCTTGAAGTCAAGCAGGGAGGATTTTCTATTCAGGTTGCAACAGCAAGAAGCTGCGTACAACCGACGCAGGATTTATTGCGCTGCCGCCAGCTTCTGCCAAGTATCGATCACCGAGTCAGGATTCAGGGAAATCGATTCAATCCCCTGCTTCATCAGCCATTCGGCAAAATCCGGATGGTCCGAAGGGCCCTGACCGCAAATGCCGACGTACTTGCCCTTGGCGATACAGGTGGCGATGACTTTTTCCAGCAACGCCAGGATAGCCGGATCGCGTTCGTCGAAATCGGCTGCCAGCAATTCCATGCCGGAATCACGGTCCAGTCCCAGAGTCAACTGAGTCAGATCGTTGGAGCCGATCGAGAAACCGTCGAAGAACTCCAGGAACTGCTCGGCCAAGATCGCATTCGATGGCACTTCGCACATCATGATTACGCGCAAGCCGTTCTCGCCGCGCACCAGGCCGTTCTTGCCCAACAAACCGATGACCTTCTCCGCTTGCCCCAGCGTGCGCACGAAAGGCACCATGATCTCGACGTTGGTCAACCCCATGTCGTTACGCACCCGCTTCATGGCCTGGCATTCCATTTCGAATGCCTCGGCGAAATCGCTGGCCAGGTAACGCGCTGCGCCACGGAAACCGAGCATCGGATTTTCTTCATCCGGCTCGTAGCGCGAACCGCCGATCAGCTTCTTGTATTCGTTCGACTTGAAGTCAGACAAACGCACGATGACTTTTTTCGGCCAGAACGCAGCGGCGATGGTCGCAATCCCTTCAGCCAGCTTGTCGACATAGAATGCCTTCGGCGACGCATGGCCGCGGGCGACCGACTCGACCGCCTTCTTCAGGTCGGCGTCGATGTTCGGGTATTCCAGGATCGCACGGGGGTGCACACCAATATTGTTATTGATAATAAACTCCAGACGCGCCAGACCAACGCCGCCGTTTGGAATCGACTGGAAATCGAAAGCCAGTTGCGGGTTACCGACGTTCATCATGATTTTCAGCGGCAACGCAGGTAATTCACCGCGAGCCACTTCGGAGACTTCGGTTTCCAGCAGGCCATCGTAAATCTTGCCTTCGTCGCCTTCAGCGCAAGATACAGTCACCAGCGTGCCGTCTTTCAGGACATCAGTCGCGTCGCCGCAACCGACCACTGCCGGCACACCAAGTTCACGCGCAATAATCGCAGCGTGGCAAGTACGGCCGCCACGGTTGGTGACAATCGCCGAAGCCCGCTTCATCACCGGTTCCCAATTAGGATCGGTCATATCGGCTACCAGCACGTCGCCTGGCTGCACTCTTTCCATTTCGGATGCATCGTGAATAACACGTACCGGGCCGGCGCCGATTTTCTGACCAATGGCGCGGCCGTGCGTCAACACATTGCCGATACCCTTGAGTTTGAAACGCTGCTGCGCATCGCTCGATTTTTCCTGCGACTTCACTGTTTCCGGACGTGCTTGCAAAATGTATAACTTGCCGTCACGGCCGTCTTTACCCCACTCGATGTCCATCGGACGCTCATAGTGCTTCTCGATGATGGTGGCGTATTTAGCCAGCTCGACGATTTCGGTATCGTCCAGGGAATAGCGGTTGCGCAACTCGATTGGCACATCAACAGTCTTGACCGAGCGGCCAGCCTTGGCTTCGCCGGTGAATTCCATCTTGATCAGCTTGGAGCCGATATTGCGGCGGATGATCGGCAGCTTGCCTTGTTCCAGCATTGGCTTGTGGACATAGAATTCGTCCGGATTGACTGCACCCTGCACCACTGTTTCGCCCAGGCCATAGCTCGATGTGATGAACACGACATCCTTGAAGCCGGATTCGGTATCCAGGGTGAACATGACGCCGGCGGCACCGACATCGGAGCGGACCATGCGTTGCACGCCAGCCGACAACGCCACTTCAGCGTGGGTGAAACCCTTGTGCACGCGATAGGAAATAGCGCGGTCGTTATACAAGGATGCGAACACGTGCTTCATCGCTTCCAGCACGTTGTCGATGCCGACCACGTTAAGGAAAGTTTCTTGCTGCCCGGCAAATGACGCATCCGGCAAATCCTCAGCAGTCGCCGAAGAACGCACGGCAAACGACATCTCGCTGGCGGAATCAGCCACCAGACGCTTGTAAAACTCGTTGATTTCCTGCTCCAGACGGGGCTGGAACGGCGTTTCCACGATCCATTGACGGATCTCGGCACCGGCTTGCGCCAAGGCCCGTACGTCTTCAATATTCAGCGTTGCCAGGCGTTCGGCAATGCGGTCGGCCAAAGCCGGCCCACCGTCGACACTATGCGACAAGAAGTCGCGGAATGCCTGCGCAGTGGTAGCGAAGCCACCCGGCACCCGAACTCCGGCGCCGGCCAGCTGGCTGATCATTTCACCCAGTGATGCGTTTTTACCGCCGACGGATTCGACATCCGTCATCCGCAGATTTTCAAAGGAGATGACGTAAGCCGCCCCCTGGGTAGCACCCATCTGTATTGCATTGGACATAACAACCTCTAGTTTGATGATAAGAAATTTTCACAATTGCCTTCGCCGCCCTTGGCTTTTTGTTATTCTTCGTCAGGTAGCTTTAAATATTCAGTTGGCTGCCATTTTATGCCAATTTAGCGCCGAAAGGCGTACAAGGCAGAAAGCTACATACTGCAAGCTAGAGTGCCTGCTCTGTTAAAAGTTTCTGTACCATGGCGCATACAGTCCCGGTTTCGTGCCGGGCTATAGCCGTTGCTGCTTTCGCCTCCCTTATTTTATTATCAACAATATTATGCATGATGCTGCTCCTGCGCCGCTGGTCCCTGCCAATCGCACCGTATTCTTTGTCTCTGACGGCACCGGCATTACCGCCGAGACGTTCGGCCATTCGGTACTAACCCAGTTCGAGCTGCGCTTCAAACAGGTGCGCCTGCCTTTCATCGATACTTTGGACAAGGCGTATGAAGCAACCCGCAAGATTAATGAGGCATTTGTTGCGGATGGCAAGCTGCCCATCGTTTTTTCGACGCTGGTGAAAGCCGACCTGTCGAAAGTGATCCAGCACGCCAAAGCCATGCATATGGATTTGATCCAGACGTTTGTCGAGCCACTGGAAAAAGAATTGGGCGTGAAGTCGACCCACACCATCGGCCGCAGCCACAACACCGCCAACACTGACGAATACAAGAACCGGATCGAGGCCATTAATTTTTCACTGGCGCATGATGACGGCCAATCGCACAAGAACCTTGCAGATGCCGATGTGATCCTGGTGGGCGTGTCCCGCTCGGGTAAAACTCCAACCAGCCTCTACCTGGCGATGCAGTTTGGCGTCAAGGCAGCGAACTACCCTTTGATTCCGGAAGATTTTGAACGAGATAAATTGCCAAGCGGCCTGTTGCCGTTCAAGCAAAAGATTTTCGGCCTGACGATTGCCGCCGACCGCTTATCGGAAATTCGCAACGAGCGCCGTCCGGGCAGCAAATACGCTGCGCTGACGAATTGTCGTTATGAAGTGAATGAAGCGGAAAAAATCATGCGGCGCGAGGGGATTCGCTGGATGTCGTCGACCACCAAATCGATTGAAGAAATTGCGGCGACGATTTTGCAGGATATCAAGCCGGATATACGGACCTTTTGACGATTTGCGGGACAGAGGCGGCCGGCGTTGGCTTTAAGAGTCGCCTAGGTGAATTTTGCGACGAATTACCCTATCCGGGCGGCTCGGTCCCCAACCGACCAAGCCAAGCAATACCTTCGAGTCAATTCGGAATTTTACAATTCAGGCTATTTAGTCTGGCGCAATTGCTCAAAGAAACAGACCGCCGCCGCAGCAGCGACGTTTAACGATTCCATCTGACCGCGATGTGGGATCACTACTTGCTGGCTTGCCAGCTGCAGCAAATCCTCCGCAACACCCTGCCCTTCATGGCCGAACAGCCAGGCCAGCGATCCGCTGAGATCGGCCTGGTAGATGCTTTGCGTCGCATACGAACTGGTGGCCAGCACCGGTATCTGCGCCGTCGCGATCAAGGCCGCCAGATCGACGCCCTCAAAAATATCCACGATGAAATGCGCGCCCATGCCAGCGCGCAGAACCTTGGGTGACCAGGCAGATGCACTACCTTCCGAACAATAGATTTGCTTGATGCCGGCAGCAGCGGCACTGCGCAAGACGGAGCCCAGATTTCCCGGATCCTGCAGATTGTCGAGCAACACCGCGGACTGCGTCAGTGCCGCCGGAACAGTTGTCTTCGGCGTTTCAATCACGAACAGCAGGCCGACACCGTGCTCGACCTGGCTCAGCGCCCGATACTGCCCGTCCGGCAGCACGATGCATTGAACACCCTCGGCCTGGCATTGCCTGATCAGCACTGCCGCTTCGTCATGCCCCAGCGCCGTTTCACTGGCGACGCATAAGGCCGGTTTGCCGGCATGCTGCAGATACGCTTCCGCCAGATGGATCCCGTCCAGCAAGGTACGTCCTGCTTTACGGCGCGCCTGCGCACTGGTAGCAAGCTGCTTCAGTTCTTTATACAAAGGATTGGCGTCGGAGGTGATGCTTTTCATCTGGCTCATGCTTTCATTGTGCCTGAACCCGCAACCAACAAAGCCCTCACCGGCGCATACGACTTACGGTGCACAGGCGAGACGCCGTGCAGCCGCAAACGCTCCATGTGCAACGCCGTCGGATAACCTTTGTGCTGGTCGAAAGCATAGTGTGGGTATTGTTCGTGCAACACTTGCAGCGCGGCGTCGCGCGCGGTCTTTGCCAAAATCGATGCGGCTGATATGGCCTGTACTTTGTCGTCGCCCTTGACGATGGCTTCGGAGCGAATGCTCAGCGCCGGGCAGCGATTACCGTCGATCAGCGCCAACGTCGGCAGCATCGCCAAGCCTTCCACGGCGCGCTTCATCGCCAGCATCGTTGCCTGCAAGATGTTGAGGCTATCGATTTCGGCTTCGGAACATTCGGCAATCGCCCATGCAAGCGCGTTGCCTTTAATTTGCTCCGCCAGCAACTCGCGCCGTTCTGCGGTGAGCTTCTTGGAATCACGCAGACCGGTAATCGGCCGCGCCGGATCGAGAATGACGGCAGCAGCAAATACCGGGCCCGCCAAAGGACCGCGACCGGCTTCATCGACGCCGCAAATGGTTTCGCCGTCGTAGGAAAAGAGAGAGAGATTGGGATCGGATAAGGTCACGGCAAAGCAATTCAAAATAGAGGGGCAGATCAGGCTCGGGCCGGCGAAAATCCAGCTGTACGTTTATGCTGTTCAATCACTTGCAACACAGCTTGCGCACTTTCGCTGGCGGTATCGCGCAGCAAAGTGTGATGCATGTCGGTAAAGCGCTGGCGCAGCATCGCCTGATGAGCCGGGTCATCCAGTTGCTTCCAAAGCGCATCCGCCAGCGCCTGCGGCGTGGCATTGTGCTGCAACAGCTCGGGCACAAGGAATTCTCGCGCCAGTATATTCGGCAAACCGATCCACGGCTGGTAACTCATGTGCCGCATGATTTCCCAGCTGGCGCGCATCATTTTATAAGCGATCACCATGGGCTTTTTATACAGGGCGACTTCCAACGACGCGGTGCCGGAGGCTACAAGGACCGCATCGGCGGCGGCCATGGCCGTATGCGACTGGCCATCCAGAATCTGGATCGGCAGGTCCTGCAAACCGGCCTGGGTGATCAGCTCGCTAAAGAATGCGCGCTGCTTCTGACCCGCCATCGGCGCGATGAAGCGCATACCGGGATCACGTTGCGCCAATATCCTGGCGGCTTGCACAAAGGCGATGGTGTTGTGCTTGAGCTCGCCCATGCGGCTGCCGGGCATGATAGCCACTACCCTGCCGTCGGACGGCAGACAGAGCGCGCTACGCGCCGCCGCAACGTCCGGTACCATCGGAATCACCTGCGCCAACGGATGGCCGACATAGGTGACCGGTATTCCGGCCTTGCGATAAATCTCGGCTTCGAACGGGAAAATGACCAGCATGTGCGAGGCTGCACGCGCGATCTTCTTGATACGACCGCCGCGCCAGGCCCAGATCGACGGACCGATAAAATGAACTGTAGGGATGCCGCCACGGCGCAACTGCTCTTCCAGGCCGAAATTGAAGTCGGGTGCATCGACGCCGATAAAGACATTGGGCTTTTGCGCCAGAAGACGATCGCGCAGGGAATTCTGGATGCCTTTTAGTTCGCGATAGTGAGCAAGTACTTCGAACAAGCCATTGACCGACAATTTTTCCATCGGCCAATCGCTGACAAAACCATACTCAGCCATCTTGGGACCTCCGATGCCATACATGCGCGCATCAGGCAGATGCGGACGCAATCCGGACAAAAGACGGCTCGCCAGCAAATCGCCGGAGGATTCTCCGGCGACCATGGCAATAGCTACGTTGGAATTGGTATCCGCCATGTCAGCGGATAATGCCACGCGCAGACGACGCGATAAATTCACGCAACTGCTTGATGTATTCAGCAGAATCCGGCACCTTGGACTCTTCCAGCGCCAAAGCCGCCATCGCCTCTTCCAAAGGCAAACCAGAACGATAAATGGTCCGGTAAGCACGCTTGATCGCCATGATCTGCTCGCCGCTAAAACCGCGACGGCGCAGACCTTCGCTATTGATGCCGGCAGGTACGGCACGATTGCCGGCTGCGGTCACGAATGGAGGAACATCCTGGCTGACGGCGGCGGTGAACGCGGTCATCGCATGGGCGCCGATACGGCAAAACTGGTGCACAGTGGTAAATCCGCCGAGCAAGACCCAGTCGCCAATATACACATGTCCGGCCAGCGTGGCGTTATTCGCGATCGTGGTATTGCTGCCGATCTGGCAATCATGCGCGACGTGTACATAGGCCATGACCCAATTATCGTCACCGATACGCGTAACGCCGCCATCCTGCACGGTACCGAGATTCAAGGTGACGAATTCGCGGATAGTGTTGCGGTCGCCGATTTCCAGCCTCGTCGGTTCACCGGCATATTTCTTGTCTTGCGGTACGCCGCCAATCGAACCGAACTGGAAAATCGAATTATCGCGACCAATTGTGGTGTGGCCTTCAATCACGACATGCGGGCCGATCTTGCTGTTGGCGCCAATCGCGACATGCGGTCCGATGACCGTGTAAGCGCCGACTTCCACTGAACTGTCGAGGGCCGCCTTGGGATCGATGACGGCCGTTGGATGAATGCGCGTCATCGGATCACGCAGATGGGCTAGCGTCTGCCGGGGCGCCTGGAGTGACAGCGTCACGCATAGTACACATGAATTCGGCTTCGACTGCGAGCTCGCCATCGACGCTGGCGACTGCCTTGTACTTCCAGATGCCGCGCACCACGCGCACAATCTCGACTTGTAGCTTGATCTGGTCGCCTGGTTCGACCGGGCGGCGGAAACGCGCCTTGTCGATGCCTAGGAAATACACGACGGTATTTTCATCCGGCTTGCGGCCTTCGGTCAAAAACGACAGCAACGCAGCGGTTTGCGCCAGCGCCTCAATCGTCAACACGCCCGGCATGACCGGCTTGTTGGGGAAATGTCCGTTGAAAAACTCTTCATTGATCGTGACATTCTTGATCGCTGTGATCGATTTGCCGCTTTCCCAATTCAATACGCGATCAACCAGCAACAGCGGGTAACGGTGCGGCAGGTAGGTTTTGATCTGATTGATATCTAGCGTTTGGTTTGGACTATTCATTATCTTTTTGACTATCTTGTACGTTAAGCTGTTTGACGGATTTTTCCAGAGACCGGATTTTCTCACGCATTGTATTCAGATTGCGCACCAGGGCGGCAGATTTTTCCCAGTCGCCGTGCTTGGCAATCGGATAAAAGCCGGTATATTGCCCCGGCTCCGAAATCGAGCGCAAGGCTAGCGTCCCCGCTGAGACATGCACGTGATCGGCGATAGTGATGTGGCCGTGGATCATGGCAGCCCCGCCTATCGAGCAATATTTTCCGATTTTGGCGCTGCCGGCGATCCCTGCACATGCTGCAATGGCAGTATGCGCGCCAATATGGCAGTTGTGAGCGATCTGGATCTGGTTGTCCAGCTTGACCCCTTCTTCAATCACGGTATCCGCCAGAGCGCCACGATCTATCGTGGTATTGGCGCCGATTTCAACGTCGTCGCCAATCAAGACCCGGCCGGTTTGCGGAATCTTGACCCATTTCCCACCATCGTTGGCAAAACCGAAACCATCGGCGCCAATGACCACACCAGAATGAATGATCGCACGCCGGCCAATCTCGCAGCCGTGATAGACCGTGACATTGGGATAAAGACAACTTTCCGCACCAATGCTTACACCCGCGCCAATCACGCAACCTGCCTCTATACGGACATGCTCGCCGATCACTGCACCGCTGCCGATCACTACATTAGGACCAATGCATGCGCTAGCCGCGACAACTGCAGTTGCATCGACGCTGGCGGCTGGATGAATACCGGGAATCACAGGAATGGCGTTTTTGACGGCAAAAAGCTGCGCCGCCCTGGCAAAATAGGCATAGGGATTGACAACCACGATGCGCGCACCGTGATAATCAGCGCCAATCGCTGCATCGTCAGCCGCAGACAAGATGACCGCCGCAGCTTGCGTCTGCGACACTTGAGGCCGGAATTTCGGATTCGAGAGGAAGGTGATCTGCGACGCAATGGCATCGCTCAATGGAGCAATGCCGGATATCAGGATATCCGCATCGCCTGTCAATTGGCCACCTAAGCTTTCGACCAATTCTTTTAGCCGAATGCTCATAGTGGCCTTAACAGAATGTATTTATTTATTGAGGATTTTCAATACTTTATCGGTGATATCAATACGTGGGCTTACATACACACCGCCTTCTTGAAACACCATATCGTATTTCTCCGCTTCGGCAATCTGCTTGATAGCCTTGGTGGAACGTTCAAGAACAATCGCCAGCTCTTCATTGCGGCGTTGGTTCAAGTCTTCACGGAATTCACGCTGTTTGCGCTGAAAATCCTTGTCCAGGTCGCTCAGCTCGCGCTGACGCTTGACCCGCTCGGATTCAGAAATAACTGCCGAATCCTTGTCCAGCTTATCCGCCTTGGCTTTCAAGGTCGCAGCTTGATCCTGCAGATCCTTGTCGCGCTTGGAAAACTCGGCTTCAATCTTGACTTGCGCCGCCTTGGCCGGATTAGCTTCGCGCAAAATGCGTTCGCTGCTGACGAATGCTATTTTCGAGCCTTCATCCGCATGCGCCTGCGCTACCGACAATGCCGACAAAAAGCACACCGCCAATACACTGGCCGATGTTGATGACGTAAATGATTTAATTAGAGATTTCAACACTATTCTCCGTAGTTCAAATGATACAACTTGCACATTATGCCACTCTTGCCGGAATCTGCACGGAGCAAACCCCAGCGAGCTTAGAAGCCTGTACCCAACTGGAACTGGAATGACTGGGTCTTGTCGGTCGGCTTGGCGTTCAAAGGATGGCCGTAACTGATCTTCAAAGGACCGATAGGCGACACCCAGCTCAAACCCAGACCGGTAGAGTAACGCAACTCGCTCAACTGCATCGGCGCCTTGTCTGCATAAACCTGGCCACCGTCCAGGAAGGTAAACCAGCGCAAGGTGCGGTCACTGCCGGAGCCTGGGAACGGGAATTGCAATTCCATGTTGCCAAACAAGCGCGAGGCGCCACCCATCGAGTCGCCGTACTGGTCGACGTTGGTGCCAACGCCCAGGGTCGAACCCTCAAAGCCGCGCACGGTGCCGATGCCACCCGCGTAGTAGTTTTTGAACACAGGATACGGCTTGCCGCCGATACCGCGGCCATAGTCGATTTCACCGTTCAAGGCCAGCGTTGCCGCATTGCCCCAGAATGGCTGGAAGTACTGGTGCTGATAGCTTGCGCGATAGTAGCGCAAGGTACCAACGGCAGATACTTCAAGGCTGGCACGCTGGTAACGTCCCTTGGTAGGCACCAGTGCGCTGTCGCGGCTATCGCGCTGCCAGGCTGCGGTTAGCGGGAAACTGTTGGTAGTTGCCGTCGCCGGATTTTGCAAAATGTTATAGCTGGCGCCGTTAGGCAGGGTCTGGCCGCTTGGCACCAGGACGCCGTTACCGAAATCGCTGACATACTGCTGATACAGCAATGGGCTAGACGCGTCGGCCTGAACGTTGGTGTTCTCCACGCCTACGCCGAAAAATACCGTATCCAGCTCAGAAAACGGTACGCCGAACTTGATGTCGCTACCGATGGTTCGCACCTTGTAGTCACCAGTCGTGTACGGTGACGGACGCACAGTACGATAGTACAGGTCATAGGTACGACTGATACCGTCGTCGGTAAAGTAAGGATTGGTCTGGGACAGCGCGATCACCCGCGAGTAGCTGCTGGTATTGATATCGAGACCAATGGTGTTGCCGCTACCGAAAGCATTCTGCTGCTGGATCGAACCGGACAGGCTCAGTTTATCTGTCTGCGAGAAACCGGCGCCGACCTGGATATTACCGGTAGGCTTTTCAGTGACCGACATGTTAATGTCGACCTGGTCGGAGGTGTTTGGCACTTCCGGCGTTTCAATGGCGACATCCTTGAAATAGCCAAGGCGATCAACGCGATCACGCGACAACTTGATTTTCGAACCGTCGTACCAGGAATCTTCAAACTGACGGAATTCACGGCGCACCACTTCATCGCGAGTCTTCGTATTGCCGGCGACGTTGATGTGGCGTACATAGACGCGCTTGCCTGGATCAACCAAGATGGTAAATGCCACTTCCTTGGTTTCGCGGTTCAGTTCCGGATTGGCGTTGACGTTGGCGAACGCATAGCCGAAATTGCCCAGGCGCTCGGACATCTTCTTGGTGCTGTTATTGAGTTTTTCGCCGTTGAACACATCGCCTTTTTTCAACTCCAGCAATGCCTTGAGTTCATCTTCACGGCCAAACATCTCGCCTTCCATCTTGATGTCGGAAACCTTGTACTTCTCACCTTCGTTGATATTGACGGTGATGTAGATATCTTTCTTATCGGGTGTGATCGAGACCTGGGTCGATTCGACCTGCATCTCGATATAACCGCGATTCAGATAATACGAGCGCAGGGTTTCGATATCGGCCTGCAGTTTTTCTTTTGCATACTGGTCGGCCTTGGTGTACCAGGTGAACCAGCCTGGCGAACGCAGCTTGATCTGGTCGCGCAGATCGCCGTCGGAAAATGCCTTATTGCCGACAAAGCGGATTTCCTTGATCCGCGAGACTTCACCCTCATCCACTGCAAACGTGACATTGACGCGATTGCGTTCGATAGGCGTGACAGTGGTCGTCACTTTCATGCCATACAGTCCACGCGACAGGTACTGTTTCTTCAGTTCCTGCTCAGCGCGGTCAACCTGGGCCTTGTCGAAAATACGCGATTCGCCAACGCCGATTTCTTTCAGCGCCTTGGTCAGCTGGTCTTTATCGAATTCCTTGATACCGGAAAAGTCGACGCCGGCAATCGACGGCCGCTCTTCCACCATCACCACCAGCACATTGCCTTCAGCTTCGATCCGGACATCCTTGAAAAAGCCGGTGGCGTACAAAGCCTTGATCGCGTCGGTACCTTTTTCATCGGTGAAGGTTTCGCCGACGCGCACTGGCAGGTAGCTGAACACAGTGCCTGCCTCGGTGCGTTGAATACCTTCTATGCGAATATCCTTGACCACAAACGGCTGCACCGCCATCACTTGGCCCGAACACAGGGCAAAGGCGGCGGCAGCAATCAAACGACGGGGAAGAATCGACAAAGGGAAATGCTCGGAATGTAATTTCATTAGCGATCGTTTTTTATCAATGTCCTTGTCCGCCACGATTGTCAGACAAGAGAGCCGAACTTAAAGGAGTTTAAAATAGGAGCCGAACGATGTCGTTAAACATAGCGACCATCATCAACGTCATCAAAATACCGATGCCAGCGCGTTGTGCAATTGCACCAACCCGTTCAGGAATGGGGCGTCCGGTCAAAACTTCCAGCGAATAATACAGCAAAAGACCACCATCTAGAACCGGAATGGGGAGCAAATTCATGACGCCCAGACTGATGCTGATAAAGGCAATAAAGCTCAAATAGCTGAAAGCGCCGATACTTGCGGTCTTGCCAGCGTAGTCTGCAATGGTGATCGGACCGGTGATATTCTTCCAGGAAAGCTCGCCGACAATCATTTTACCCAGCATTTTCAGGGTCAGAATGCTACTGTCCCAAGTCCGTTTTGCACCTTTGACAAGCGCTTGCAGCGGCGGGCTGCTGGATAACACCATTTCCGGCATCATCGGCAATTCGACTTTAATCACGCCAATCGTTCCGCTTTTTGACGACTGCGCTTCCGGCGTGACATCCACAGTAAAATTATTGCCATTTCGCAATCCAGCAAGACTTAATAATTTGCCCGGCGAAGCGCTTACCTTGGCGATCAAGGCCGTCCCGTCGGCCACCGGCTCGCCATTGATGCTGGTGATCAGGTCGCCATCATGCAGACCAGCCTTCATAGCCGGCCCGTCGGGCAGGACCCGCCCGAGAACGGCTTTGCCCAGCGCCAGCTTAATGCCCAGCTTGCCGAGATAATCACCTTCCAAGTCCTTGGCAGCCAGGCTATCGATCGGCAAAGTAACGGTATCCAGCAAATTGCCGCTTGCCGTGCCGGTCGTAGAACGCCGCACGTCGAGCTTGACCGGCGCTTTGTCGACTACGGCCTGTATCACTTTCCAACGCAATTCATTCCAGGTCTGGACCGGCTCGCCGTTCACAGCGGTAATCAATTCATCGCCGCGCAAACCGGCCTGATAGGCTGCAGTCTGCTCAGCCACCGCGCGGACTCGCGGCGTCGGCTCCATCTCGCCATAGCTGTAGAGACCTGCAAATAACAAAATAGCAAGAAGGAAATTCGCCAAAGGACCGGCAGCAACAATCGCCATCCGTTTCCACACTGACTGGCTGGTAAATTCCCGCTTCATGTCTTGCGGCGATATGGCCGATACGTCTTGCTCCCGGGCATCCAGCATCTTTACGTAGCCGCCCAATGGCAAGATGGAAACAGCCCATTCGGTCTGGTCGGGGCCGAAACGGCGTGAGTAGACAATCTTGCCCATGCCGACCGAAAACCGCAGCACCTTGACGCCGCACAAACGCGCGACCCAATAGTGGCCAAGCTCGTGGATGATGACCAGGGAGCCGAGTGCGACAACAAATGCGAGGATAGTTTGCAGGAAGGCCATTGCCGTATGTATTTATCCGATGAGAGCGGTGAGAACGATCAGGAAATCAGAGATTCGACGGTCTCGCGCGCCAGCCGGTCTTGCTCCAGCAGCATTTCAATATCCGTCACGGCGCACAGCGGCAGGCTGTCCATGGTGCGCGCTATCAACTGATCAATCATGCGAAATCCAATTTTCTCGTCCAGGAAAGCTTGGACCGCGACTTCGTTCGCGGCGTTCAATATAGTTGCGGCCGAACCACCCGCCTCTAATGCATCATACGCGAGTTTAAGGCATGGAAAACGTTGCAGGTCAGGCTTGCCGAACTGCAATTGCCCGATCATGGCCAGATCGAGCGGGCCGACGCCGGACGCGATCCGCTCCGGATAGGCCAACGCGTGAGCGATCGGGGTCCGCATATCGGGATTGCCCAATTGCGCCAGCACCGAGCCATCGACATAAGAAACCATCGAATGAATCACGCTTTGCGGATGGATCAGCACTTCGATCTGGCTGGCCGAGGCGCCGAACAGCCAGTGCGCCTCAATCACTTCCAGCCCCTTGTTCATCATGGTGGCGGAATCGACCGAAATCTTGCGGCCCATGACCCATTTCGGATGGGCGACCGCTTCTGCCGGCGTTACTGTGTCCAAGGTATCCACCGCCCGGGTCAGGAACGGGCCACCGGACGCAGTCAACAGGATTTTTTCCACCCCAAGCGCGGACGGCTGGCGCTGATAATTATGCGGCAGACACTGGAAAATCGCATTATGCTCGCTATCAATTGGCAGCAAGACAGCGCCGCTGTGCTTAATGGCGTCAATGAACAACTGGCCTGACATGACCAACGCTTCCTTGTTCGCCAACAGTACCTTTTTGCCGGCCTTGGCTGCAGCCAATGTCGATTCGAGGCCCGCAGCGCCAACGATTGCCGCCATCACCGCATCGCACGCGTCAGCGCTAGCGACCTGACACAAGGCAGCAGCACCATACAGCACCTCGATATGCGGGGCCTCTGCATGCAATAAGCGACTCAGCTGCTGTGCCGCTGCCGCGCTGCCGACCACAGCGACCTTAGGCATGAATTTCAGACATTGTTCCGCCAACTGCTCCACGCGGCTGTGGGCGGTCAAGGCATACACCGAATAGCGTTCGGGATGGCGCGCCAGTACATCCAGCGTCGACACACCGATCGAACCGGTGGAGCCGAGAATAGTAATATTTTGCATACCCGACCTAAAACCAGAAACTCAATAGAGCAGCCAACGGCAGCACTGGGATCAGCGCATCGACGCGATCCAGCACACCGCCATGACCAGGCAGCAGATTGCTGCTGTCCTTGATGCCGGCACGGCGCTTGAGCATCGATTCGAACAAATCACCGGCGACGCTGGCGGCCACAATGACCGTCATGACTGCCAGCAATCCGGCCCAGCCCCAGGTTGCAAGCAGGCGCATTGGAAAGGTATTCGCCAACGCTGGCGTCAGGCTAAAACCGGCTGTCATCAGCAGCACGAGGATCCAGCCGCCGATCGCGCCTTCCCAGGATTTTCCGGGAGATATGGACGGCGCAAGCTTGTGGCGGCCAAAGGCCTTGCCAGAAAAATAAGCCCCGATATCGGCGGCCCAGACGATCACCAGTACCGACAACAGATACAAAGGCGAATAATGAAACAATACAACAATCGCCAGGAAACAGCCGAAAATGGCGATAGCGTAGGTCGCTGCAATCAAGCGGTTGCCAAGGCTAGGCAAGGACGGCAGCCCAAGCGCCAGGGACGGCACAAAACGGAAGCACCAGATCGCCACGCACAGTGTGAACAGCAGCCGTATATTCGGGCCGCCATCAAAATACATCACTGTCGCAAACAACACCAGCGCCGCCAGCCCCCAACCCAAGGCAACCTTAGCGGAGCCACCGAATATCCTGGCGCTCTCCCAGATCGCGGCGGCGAAAAACAGCCCCGAGACTACGGCGAACGCTGGAAAATAATTGAAATACAAAATTGGCAGCAAAACTGCCAACAACAATAAGGCCGTGATAACACGAGTTCTTAACATCAGGAAGCCTGTTCAAGCAGTTGCGCGCTGGTGCGTCCGAAACGCCGCTCCCGCTGCTGATAAGAAGCAATCGCCTTATCCAGCTCATCTGCGCCGAAATCAGGCCAGTAGGTATCTGTGAAGTAAAGTTCGCTGTAGGCCAGTTGCCAAAGCAGGAAATTGGAAATGCGCTGCTCGCCGCCAGTGCGGATGAACAGGTCAGGCTCCGGCGCATAGGCCATCGCCAAGTACTGCGCCAGTTCGCCTTCGGAAAACTCGCCCGCTTCTTGTCCTGTGGTTGCAGAAGTACCGCTTGCGGCGCGCGCTGCCAGCATCTTTTGCACTGCCTGCATTACGTCCCAGCGACCGCCATAGTTGGCGCAGATTGTGACCGTCATGGCCGTGTTGCCAGCGGTTTTACGCTCGGCGTTATCAATCATCTGCTGCAATTTGTCGTCAAAGCGGCTCAGATCGCCAACTACCTTCAGGCGGATGCCATTGGCGTGCATCTTGCCGACTTCGCGCTCCAGCGCCACCATGAACAAACGCATCAGCAATGAGACTTCGTCGGCAGGCCTGCGCCAGTTCTCTGAACTGAAGGCGAACAGCGTCAGGTATTCGACGCCACGCGTGGCACAGGCTTCAACTGCCGCCCGCACTGCTTCAACGCCTTTGCCGTGACCGGCAACGCGCGGTAAAAAGCGGCTGGTAGCCCAGCGGCCATTGCCGTCCATGATAATGGCGACGTGCCGCGGTACGGTTGGGCTGGCTGGCAGCGATTGCGTGGAACTTGAATGGGCCATAAATAATGAAATGAGAAAAATAGAGATAAAAGGCAGCATCTCTAGTCAACCGGGGAAAGGGCCGCTCGTATAGAGCAAATCGCCGCCAGGGTAGTCCTGGCGGCGATCAAGCACTGTCCCGCAAAAAGTTAAACTGTCAGGATCTCTTTTTCTTTGTCGACCACTTGCTTGTCAATTTCTGCAACGAATTTGTCAGTCAGCTTCTGGATGTCATCCTGCGCACGGCGCTCGTCGTCTTCCGAACATTCCTTGTCCTTGACCAGCTTCTTGAAGCTCTCATTGGCATCGCGGCGGATGTTGCGGATTGCAATTTTAGCATCCTCAGCTTCACCCTTGACCAGCTTGACCATTTCCTTGCGGCGCTCTTCCGTCAGTGCCGGCGTCGGCACCCGGACCAGTTCGCCCTGGGTCGATGGATTCAGGCCCAGATCGGATTCGCGGATCGCCTTTTCAACCACTGCAATCATTTTCTTTTCGAACGGCTGTACACCGATGGTACGCGCATCGATCAAAGTCACGTTGGCAACCTGGCTCAAATTGGCAGGGCTGCCATAATAATCGACCATGATATGGTCGAGAATGCCGGTATGAGCACGGCCGGTGCGTACCTTGGCTAGATCGGCGCGTAAAGTCTCGATCGACTTTTTCATTCTTTCATCAGTGTTCTTCTTCACGTCAGCAATACTCATGCTGCTCTCCTCTTCTAAAACGAGTTATCGGGGGAGCTCTACAAACCTACTGCGCGGCCCACTGTCCGGTCTGCGATGCTCACGGTACTTTAAAGTACAGCTGCGCTTCTCGACCAAACAGTGAATCACTCGCTACGGTTTGCAGAACTCCCCCCTTTCTTTATTAACTAAACAATATTTTCAAAGTAAACACTACGGATTACGCAAATATTTTATACGTGAACCAAGGTACCTTCATCTTCACCCAGGATGACGCGCTTGAGCGCACCCGGCTTGATGATCGAAAACACCTTGATTGGCAACTTCTGGTCACGGCACAGCGCAAATGCAGTGGCATCCATGACTTGCAGGTGCTTGGTGATGGCTTCGTCAAACGTGATATGCGAATAACGGGTTGCAGTTGGATCCTTGTTTGGATCTGCGCTGTAGACGCCATCGACCTTGGTCGCCTTCAAGACGATTTCCGCGCCAATCTCCGAACCGCGCAATGCCGCTGCAGTATCGGTGGTGAAAAACGGATTGCCGGTACCTGCTGCAAAAATGACAACCTTGTCTTCTTCCAGGTATTGCAACGCCTTAGGACGCACATATGGTTCTACTACCTGTTCGATGCTGATGGCCGACATCACGCGTGCAGTGAGGCCGATCTGACGCATGGCATCTGCCAGCGCCAGGGAGTTCATCACCGTCGCCAGCATTCCCATGTAATCCGCAGTAGCGCGGTCCATGCCCTGCGCGCCTGGCGCCACACCGCGGAAAATGTTGCCGCCGCCGATGACAATCGCTAGTTCTACGCCTAATTTGGCCACTTCGGCGACGTCTGCCACCATGCGTTCGATAGTTGCCCGATTGATGCCATAGGCGTCATCGCCCATCAGGGCTTCACCGGAGAGTTTCAGGAGAACACGCTTGTAAGCTGGTTTTGTCATGGTCTGGGCCCCTTGTGGCTTTCCGATTGATATTGTGTATGGTCACGCCTAGCTGAAGCACTGCAGCGCCATTGTCAGGCCAAACTGCAGCAAAATCTACTATCAGGCTCTTTTTTAGACTACCCGGAGCCGTTTCCTGTGTTTCCCCGCTCCGTTTGGGGAGCGGGGGTCCAGCAAGGCAATCCTTAGTCCATGGTCTGGGAAGAAAATTCCTCAGAGCCAAAAAAACGGGCCTTTCGGCCCGTATTCTTGCTTACGCCTGCTTGGCCGCAGCAGTCATCGCTGCAACTTCTGCAGCGAAGTCATCCTGCTTCTTCTCGATGCCTTCACCAACCACAAACATGGTGAACGATTTGACGCTGGAATTGGTTGCCTTCAGCATTTGTTCAACAGTTTGCTTGTCGTTCTTGACGAAAGTCTGGTTCAGCAAGGAAACTTCCTTCAGGAATTTCTGCACGGAACCGTCGATCATCTTGGCAGCGATATCGGCAGGCTTGCCGGATTCGGCCGCCTTCAACGTCGCTACCGAACGCTCTTTTTCGATCAGTTCTGCTGGCACCTGATCCGCAGACAGGGAAACCGGCTTCATCGCAGCGATGTGCATCGCCACGTCTTTACCGACTTGGTCGTCAGCGCCGTCAAATTCAACCATCACGCCAATACGTGTGCCGTGCAGGTAGGAAACCAGCTTGGCAGTAGTATCAAAACGGGTGAAACGACGGATCGACATGTTTTCGCCGATCAGACCGATCAACGCAGCGCGGGTTGCATCAACAGTGCTGTCGCCCAGCGGCAGAGCCGACAAGGCAGCAACATCAGCCGGATTCTTTTCCGCAACCAGTTTGGCGCAATCATTAGCCAAGGCCAGGAAAGCGTCGTTCTTGGTGACGAAGTCGGTTTCGCAGTTGACTTCCACCAGGGCGCCAACGCCGCCGGCGATGTATGCTGCAACAACGCCTTCAGCTGTCACGCGGGAAGCAGCCTTGGAAGCCTTGCCGCCCAGTTTGACGCGCAGGATTTCTTCCGCTTTGTCCATGTCGCCGCTGGCTTCGGTCAACGCCTTCTTGCATTCCATCATTGGCGCATCAGTCTTTGCGCGCAGTTCGCCTACCATTGCTGCTGTAATTGCCGCCATACTATTCTCCTAGCTCTTGGCCTGGTTCACCGATCCGGTCACTGCCTTGCAGTGCGCCCAGCGATCGGGATTCCAGCGCCATCATTCAAAATATATTCGGGTAAAAATCGGGTAATACAAATGCAGGTGATACAAAAAAGGGAGCAACCTCGCCCCCTTTTTTATTCTGACGTATCAGAATTCAAGCTTGGAAGACTTAAGCTTGGTCGTTAACTTCAACGAATTCGTCGCCAGCTGCGCCCTTGATGGCTTCAACTACGTCGTTTACTGCATTGGCGCGGCCTTCGAGGATTGCATCAGCAACGCCACGAGCGTACAAAGCGATTGCCTTGGATGAGTCATCGTTACCTGGAATGACGTATGTCACGCCGTCTGGCGAGTGGTTGGTATCAACCACGCCGATAACCGGGATGCCCAGCTTGGCCGCTTCAGTGATCGCGCCTTTGTGGTAACCAACGTCGATCACGAAAATTGCGTCAGGAATGCCGCCCATGTCCTTGATGCCGCCGATGGCTTTTTGCAGCTTGATCAGTTCACGCTGGAACATCAGGCCTTCTTTTTTGCTCAGCTTTTCAACCGAACCGTCTTCGATCGAAGCTTCCATTTCCTTCAGGCGCTTGATAGAAGTCTTGATGGTCTTGAAGTTGGTCAGCATGCCGCCCAACCAGCGTTGGTCAACGAAAGGCGAACCCGAACGTGCAGCTTCAGCAGCCACGATTTCGCGCGCTTGACGCTTGGTGCCGACAAACAGGATGTTGCCACGATTGGACGACAATTGGCGGATGTACTTCATCGCCTCCTGGTACATGCCCAGGGTTTTTTCCAGGTTGACGATGTGAATCTTGTTGCGGTGACCGAAGATGAACGGCGCCATCTTTGGGTTCCAGAAACGGGTTTGGTGACCGAAATGGACACCGGCTTCCAGCATTTCACGCATTGTTACGGACATAATTTTCTCCAGGGTTGGGTCTGGAACCAGCTCAGTCACCGTCTTTCCATCAGGAAAAACAGCACCCTTTTCGAGCGGATTCGCGATTCAAAAACATTAAATTTAACTACTTGCACTTCAACATAACCCGATAACAATTCGAGCTAACCCAAGATTGTAACCCAAAACCACAGACTTCTTCAAGTACCAGGAGCCATATCTTTAAGCGCATCTTGTGCTGCTCGTTTATAATCGTTACCTGAATGAATCCCATCCCTTTTGCCCGTTTTTCCGGCTGTTTTAGGGTATCGCCAGCGGATTTGCCTTTATTTTTCGATTCTTTCTTCGAATTTCTCTTTCGCATCTCTTTTTTTATATGACTTCTATCTCCATTAAAACCGCCGAAGACATCGCGGGCATGCGCATCGCAGGCAAACTTGCCTCCGAGGTGCTCGACTACATTACGCCTTTCGTCAAGGCCGGCGTGACGACCGGGGAGCTGGATCGCTTGTGCCATGAATTCATGACAAACGTGCAAGATTCAATTCCCGCCCCGCTCAATTATTGCCCGCCTGGCTACACGCCCTACCCGAAGGCAATTTGCACCTCGGTCAACGATGTTATCTGCCACGGCATTCCAGGCGACAAGGTATTGAAAACCGGCGACGTCGTAAATCTCGACATTACCATCATCAAAAACGGCTACCACGGCGACACTAGCCGCATGTTCTATGTCGGCGAACCGTCGATCATGGCCAAGCGCCTGGGCGACATCACCTATGAATGCATGTGGCTGGGCATCGCCAAGATCAAACCGGGCGCACATCTGGGCGATATCGGCTTCGTCATTCAGCAGCACGCCGAGAAAGCCGGCTACAGCGTCGTACGCGAATTCTGCGGCCACGGTATCGGCAAGGTATTCCATGAAGAGCCGCAAGTCTTGCATTATGGCCGTCCGGGTACGCTCGAGCGGTTGGAAGCCGGCATGATTTTCACGGTGGAGCCGATGATCAACGCCGGCCGCCGCGATATCCGCGAAATGGGCGACGGCTGGACCATCAAAACCAAGGATCGCAGCCTGTCCGCACAGTGGGAACATACCGTGCTGGTGACCGAAACCGGTTACGAGGTGCTGACCGTATCCGCAGGTACGCCACCTCCGCCTGCCTTCATCCAGCAAGCAACTGCCACTGCCTGATAACACCCAGTAAAACTTAAAAGCCGTACATGACGACACTTGCCGCGACCCTGAAACAGCAGCTTAGAACCGAGCGGCAAGTCATCATCTCTGCATTTCTCGCCGACGGCAAACCCGGCGAATTGCTGACTGCATTGCGTCGCAGCGTCGACATCGCCCTCACCCAGGCCTGGAAAATGCTGGGCATGCCGCCCTCGACGGCGCTGGTAGCGGTCGGCGGTTATGGCCGCGGCGAGTTGTTTCCGCACTCCGACGTCGACGTATTGATCTTGCTCGGTGCAGCACCCGATGCGGAATTGAAGCCACGACTGGAGCAACTGGTCCAGCTGTTCTGGGACATCGGCCTGGAAATCGGCCACAGCATCCGCACCGTCGACGAGTGCCTGAGCGAATCCGCCGCTGACATTACGGTGCAGACCAGCCTGCTTGAAGCACGGCTGGTGACCGGCAATCAACCACTGTTCTCTCAATTACAGGAACGTTGCAGTGCGGCGATGGATCCTTGCGCATTCTTCCAGGAAAAAATTCTGGAAATGCGCCAGCGCCATGTCAAGTATGAAGACACGCCATACAGCCTGGAGCCCAACTGCAAGGAAAGCCCGGGCGGCCTGCGCGACTTACAGGTGATCTTGTGGGTGGCCAAGGCTGCAGGTCTCGGCGAATCCTGGGCCAAGCTTGCCAAGCACGGCCTGATCACGGCCGCCGAAGCGCGCCAGCTGTCGCGCCAGGAGCGCGCCTTCAAGGATATCCGGATCCGCCTGCACATCTATACCAACCGGCGTGAAGATCGCCTGGTGTTCGACGTCCAGACCCCGATCGCCGAAGCGCTGGGTTTCCAGACTACCGAGACGCGGCGCGCCAGCGAATACCTCATGCAGCGCTATTACTGGGCGGCCAAAGCGGTGACCCAGCTCAACACCATTCTGCTGCAGAACATCGAAGTACAACTGTTTCCCCAACCGATGGTGCCGCAGCGTATCAATGATCGCTTCAACCATCTGAACCGCCTGATCGATATTGCCTACGACGACCTGTTCAAGACCACGCCGTCGGCCATGCTGGAACTGTTTCTGTTGCTGGCCCAGCACAGTGAATTGCGCGACATGACCGCACGCACCCGGCGCGCGCTGTGGCATGCGCGGGTCAAGATCGACAACGCTTTCCGCCGCGATCCGGTCAACCGCTCTCTGTTCATCCAGATCATCCAGGCGCCGCAAGGAATTACCCACGCGCTGCGCGGCATGAACCAGACCAGCATCCTGGGCCGCTACCTGCCTAATTTCCGGCGCATCGTCGGCCAGATGCAGCACGACCTGTTTCACGTCTATACCGTCGACCAGCACATCCTGATGGTGGTGCGCAATGTGCGCCGCTTCACGATGAGCGAACACGCACATGAATATCCGTTTTGCAGCCAGCTGATCGCCAATTTCCCGCGTCCCTGGCTATTGTATGTGGCCGCCTTGTTCCACGATATCGCCAAGGGCCGTGGCGGCGATCACTCCAAACTGGGCATGACAGACGCCCTGCATTTCTGCCAGCATCACGGACTGGCCGCCGAAGACACTGCGCTGGTGGTTTTCCTGGTCGAACACCACCTGACGATGTCGCAAGTGGCGCAAAAGCAGGATTTGTCGGACCCTGACGTAATCCTGCATTTTGCCGATACCGTCAAGGATGAACGCCATCTGACGGCCCTCTATCTGCTGACCGTGGCCGACATCCGCGGCACCAGCCCCAAAGTATGGAATGCCTGGAAAGGCAAGCTGCTGGAAGATCTGTACCGCATGACCTTGCGGGTGCTCGGCGGTGAAACGCCTTCGGCCGACCGCGAGCTGAAGAACCGCCAGGAAGAAGCGCTGAAAACCCTGCGCTTGTACGGCTTGCCGCAAGATGCCCATGAAGCCCTGTGGCAGCAACTCGACGTCGCCTATTTCCTGCGTCACGATTCTTCCGATATCGCCTGGCAAACGCGCTCCTTCTATAACCAGATCGACAGCCAGATACCGATCGTCAAGTGCCGCCTGGCGCCGATCGGCGAAGGGCTGCAAGTTGCGGTCTACACTAAAGACCGAAGCGACCTGTTCATCCGCATCTGCAGTTATTTCGACAGCAAGAATTTCAGCATCCTGGATGCCAAGATCCAGACCACGCGGCATGGCTATGCGCTCGACTCTTTCCTGATCAGCGCACCGCTGTTCGCCAAGCATTATCGCGACATCATCAACCTGATCGAACATGAGCTGACTGCCCTGCTGCAAGCCGACAGCGCGTTGCCCCGCGCCTCGCGCGGACGCCTCTCGCGCCTGTCGCGCACCTTCCCGCTGACGCCGACAGTCGATCTGCGGCCGGACGACCGCGGCCATTATTACCTGCTGTCGATTACCGCAAACGACCGCACCGGCCTGCTCTACTCGGTCGCCAGCGTGCTGGCCAAACACAAGATCAACTTGCACACCGCCAAGATCATGACGCTCGGCGAGCGCGTCGAAGACGTATTCCTGGTCGACGGCAACGCACTCAGCCATGCGCGCCTGCAAATCCAGCTAGAGACGGATTTGCTGGACGCCTTGCATGTCTGACCTGACGACATATACGATATTTTTAATTTTATTTTTTTAGCAGCCCATGACTGAACCACTACGCCTTTCCAAACGCATGTCTGAACTCGGGCTATGCTCGCGCCGCGAGGCCGATGAATGGATCGCGCGCGGCTGGGTGCGGGTCGACGGTATCGTCGTCTCCGAACTCGGCAGCAAGGTACTTCCCAGCCAACGCATTAGCGTAGAACGCCAGGCCGCCGCCGAGCAATCGAAGCGCGTCACCATTCTGATCAACAAGCCGGTAGGCTTCGTCAGCGGCCAGGCCGAAGACGGCTACCAGCCGGCGGTGGCATTGATCAAGGAAGCCAACCGCTGGAGCGAAGACAGCTCACCGACCCTGTTCCATCCGACCCAGCTACGTAGCCTGGTCCCGGCCGGACGCCTCGACATCGACTCGGTCGGTTTGCTCGTACTGACTCAGGATGGCCGTATCGCCAAGCATCTGATCGGCGAAGAAACCAGCGTCGACAAGGAATACCTGGTGCGAGTGCGCTATACCAAGGGTGACAAACTGCCCGACAGCGACCTGCGCCGTCTCAATTTCGGCCTGACGCTGGACGGCAAAAAACTCAAGCCAGCGATCGTCAAATGGCAGAACGAGGATCAGTTGAGCTTCACTTTGCGCGAAGGTAAAAAACGCCAGATCCGCCGCATGTGCGATATGGTCGGGTTGAAAGTACTGGGATTGAAACGGGTGCGGATTGGCGGAGTGAAGCTGGGGAATTTACCTGAAGGACAATGGCGTTATCTGGGCGCTGACGAGCAGTTCTAATTTGAACGCGCCTCGAGTTGAGCGACGTCAACCCGAGGCGCGCTATTTCTACAAAAACCGGTCCAGGATCTTGCGGCTGACCTTATCCAGCGCCAGCGTATCCCGAATCAAAAATTGCACGCCATGACTGTCGGCGATCAGCAAGCTGGTCGATACGATACGGCGAATATCTTCTTCGCCCTTGAGCGTAAAAGAAGCATCGCCGCGATTGGTTTCCACGTACCAGGTGCTGGGAGAGGTGTAGCTGGAAACCCTTTGTATGCGCTTGATTTCCGGCATGAACTCGCGGCTTGCCAATTCCTTTTCGACAATCTCCCTGGTGTCATCCGGCAAATCCGACAAGCGGCTGATCCAGGCCAGTTCGTGGCCGTCCGCGTTCACCAGCGATAGTCCGTCATCCGGCGCGCCGATCGGAAAGGCGCGTACCGGCACAACGCCTTCGTGCATCTCGCCATCGGCGGCGGTGTAGACCAGGCGGCCAAAAGCGTTGTGGCTTAGTGTGAAATCATGTGTTGTCATAGGTTACGCCACGCTCTCGTCATTCTCTTCGCTGTCTTCGTCTACCAGTTGCGGCTCGCCCTCACCATCGGCATTGCGCAACTGCGCCTGGTACAGGCGATAGTAAGCGCCCTCAGCCAGCATCAATTCGTCATGGCTGCCGACTTCAACGATCTGGCCACGGTCCAGCACCACCAAGCGGTCAGCCTTGCGCAGGGTCGACAGACGATGGGCAATAGCAATCGTGGTTCGGCCTTGCACCAGGTTGTCGAGTGCTTTCTGGATTTCTTTTTCAGTCGTGGTATCTACCGATGAAGTGGCTTCGTCCATGATCAGGATACGCGGATCGATCAGCAGCGCGCGTGCGATCGAAATACGCTGACGTTCGCCGCCCGACAACGCCTGGCCGCGTTCACCGACCAGCGAGTCGTAGCCCTGCGGCAGGCGCAAGATGAATTCATGGGCGTGCGCGGCGCGTGCTGCGGCAACGATTTCCTCCCTCGTCGCTTCCGGTTTGCCGTAACAGATATTCTCGGCAATCGTACCGAAGAACAAGAACGGCTCTTGCAGCACCAACCCGATATTACGGCGGTATTCCGAAATCGGCATTGAGCGGATATCAACACCATCGATGCGTATCGATCCTTCCGAGACATCGTAGAAACGGCAAATCAGGTTCACCAGCGTGCTCTTGCCCGAGCCGCTGTGACCGACCAGACCGATCATCTCACCCGGCCTGATGTCCAGGTTGACGCCGCGCATCACCGCCCGATTGCCGTAACGGAAACCGATATCGCGCAACGCAATGGCGCCTTCCACTTTTTCCAGATGGACCGGATTGGCCGGCTCGGGAACGCTGGAAACATGGTCGAGGATTTCAAAGATGCGCTTGGCGCCGACTGCAGCCTTTTGCGTCACCGAGACGATCCGGCTCATCGAATCAAGACGGGTATAGAAACGGCTGATATACGCCAGGAACGAAGCCAGCACACCGACCGTGATCTCATTCTTGGATACTTCCCAGATACCGAATATCCATACCACCAGCAACCCGATTTCTGTCAGCAAAGTCACTGTCGGCGAAAACAGCGACCATATCTTGTTGACCTTGTCATTAACCAGCAAGTTGTGCTGGTTGGCGTCGCGGAAACGCGTGGCTTCGCGCTTTTCCTGGGCAAAGGCCTTGACCACGCGGATGCCTGGAATAGTGTCGGCCAGGACATTAGTGACCTCGGCCCAGATACGGTCGATCTTTTCAAAACCGTGCTTGAGGCGGTCGCGCACCAGATGGATCATCCATGCGATGAACGGCAGCGGCACCAGAGTCACCAAGGCCAGCCACGGATTGATCGAGAACAGAATCACCGCAGTCATGATGATCATCAGGACGTCAATGGCGAAGTCCAGCAGATGCAAGGACAGGAACACGCAAATGCGGTCACTTTCAGAACCGATACGCGCCATCAGATCGCCTGTGCGCTTGCCGCCGAAATATTCTTGCGACAGGCGCAACAGATGTTCGTACGTAGTGGTGCGCAAATTGGCGCCGATGCGCTCGCTGACCAAGGCCAATATATAAGTACGGGCCCAGCCCAGGCTCCAGGCCACCAACGCCGATGCCAGCAGGCCCGACAAGTAGAGTTTGACCAGGTCGACATTGATCGGTTTGCCGTTCTGATAAGGGATCAGCACATTGTCCATCAGCGGCCCCATCAGGTACGGCGGCACCAAGGTGGCAGCGGTAGAAATCAACATCAGCACGAAACCCAGCAACAGCATACCCTTGTATGGCTTGGCAAAACGCCCCAGCCGGAACAAGGCCCAGGTCGAGGACGGCGCATCGCCCTTTTCCGGACAAATCAAGCATTCGTCGCTGCCGGCCGGCAAAGGCGCTTTACATTGCGGACAAAGCGCTTGTTCTTCACGCAGCGCCGTGAGCCCTGCCAGATGGTCGTCGCGCTGTTGATCAAATACCTTGATCAGTCGCAGCGCTTCCAGATTGAGGCCGAGCGTATACCGCCAGCTGGCCAGCTGCTGTTGATCATCATGCAACTCCAGGGTGCCGACGCCGGCATGATCGTAATGGCCAAGCTTCATGCCGGGCTGGTAACGCCATTCGCGCCAGTTGCTGTCGTCGGCCATCTTGGCCAGCACGCGCTGGCTGGTGACCAGCACCAGTCCATGCGCAAAATGCAAGGTAGCGTTAAGATCGATTGCCAAAGACGCGAGAACTTCCTCGGCGGGAGCTAGCTGAGTTATCACTTCGGCACGCAAAGTGGCTGGCAAATTATTGAGTAAATAATTAGCGGTGCTGGAAACAGGGGATAAATGGTTGCTTTTCATCTAAACGGCATGGTGTGTCCGCCTGCACAAAGGCTTGCGGACCGGATGGAATTTTGTGTGAAATCGCCTTAAATGGCGCACATCGTCTGCCGCAAGTATTATATCCTATCGGGTTTTCTGGAAACGTTACTCTTCGTTACTAAATAACACTATCTTTTTTAGTATTTGTTTTTTAGTAATTCGATGTAAACCGAATCGCGCTTCAGCGCGTTAGAAGTTGTTGCAGGGTGTTGAAATCGGCACGCGCAATCGTTCCGAATCAACTCATGGCCATTTTGGCCAACACCTATAGTCTCATTGCTGACTCATGAAAAACATTGAAATTCTCCGTATCATGTCCCTCCGCGGACCAAATATATGGACGTATAGATCAACCCTTGAGGCGTGGATCGACATCGGAGAACTGGAAGACTTCCCCTCCAACACACTACCCGGCTTTAACCAGCGCCTGACCGGCTGGCTACCATCCCTGATTGAACACCGTTGCAGTTATGGCGAACGCGGCGGCTTTGTACAACGGCTGCAGGACGGCACCTGGCCCGGCCACATTCTCGAACACGTTACCCTGGAATTGCAAAACCTGGCCGGAATGCCCGGCGGTTTCGGCAAAGCCCGCAGCACCTCAGTGCGCGGCGTCTATAAAGTAGCGGTGCGCGCGCGCCACGAAGAAGTCACCCGCGCCGCCCTGCATGCCGCCCGCGACCTGGTCATGGCGGCGATTGAAGATAAACCGTTCGACGTTCCCGCCTCTATCGCCACACTGCGTGCGATGGTCGATTCGCGCTGCCTGGGGCCCAGCACCGCCTGCATCGTCGAAGCTGCGGATGAACGCCGCATCCCCTCTTTCCGTCTGACCGACGGCAACTTGGTGCAACTCGGCCACGGCATTCGCCAGCGCCGCATCTGGACGGCTGAAACCGATCAGACCAGCGCCATCGCCGAAAGCATCTCCAGCGACAAGGACCTGACCAAGACACTGCTGCAAGCTTGCGGCGTGCCTGTACCTGAAGGCCAACTGGTGGAAAGTCCCGAAGAAGCCTGGGAAGCCGCCGAAGACATCGGCCTGCCTGTCGTGGTGAAACCGTCCGACGCCAATCATGGCCGCGGCGTTTTCATCGACCTCAACACCCGCGCTGAAATCGAAACCGCCTACAAGCTGGCGTTGGAAGAAGGCAGCAGCGTGATTGTCGAACGTTTCATCCCGGGCAATGAACATCGCCTGCTGATCGTCGGCGGCCGCCTTGCAGCAGCCGCGCGCGGCGAGCCGCTATCGGTAATTGCCGACGGCACTTCAACCATTGAGCAGTTGATCAATAGTCAGATCAATTCCGATCCGCGCCGCGGCGAGCTGGAAGAATGTCCGCTGAGCCTAGTGCTGCTGGATCAGGAACCGGTAGTACGGGTAGAACTGGAACGCCAGGGCTTTACCGGCGCCTCGATCCCTCCTGCCGGTAAACAAATACTGATTCAACGCAACGGCAACGTCTCGATCGATGTCACCGATCTGGTGCATCCAAGCGTCGCCGCCGCTGCGTCGCTGGCGGCGCGCGTTGTCGGTCTGGACATTGCAGGCGTCGACCTGGTGGCGGGAGACATTTCCCGGCCGCTGGAAGAACAGCGCGGCGCTATTGTTGAAGTCAACGCCGGCCCCGGTTTGCTGATGCATCTGAAACCGGCCGAAGGCCGGCCGCGTCCGGTGGGACGAGCAATTATCGAACACCTGTTCGCCGCCGGCGACAATGGCCGCATTCCGATTGTCGGCGTCTCCGGCACCCACGGCAAAACCACCGTCTCGCGCCTGATCGCATGGCAATTGCACTTGAGCGGCAATCACGTCGGGCTGGCTTGCGGCGATGGCTTGTATTTCGCTCAGCGCCAGGTTGAAAAAGGCGATTGCGCAAATTGGGAATCGGCGCAACGTGTGCTGATCAACCGTGCAGTGGAAGCGGCGGTATTTGAAAATAGCCACGATACGATCCTGTCCGAAGGACTGGTCTACGATCGCTGCCAGGTCGGTGTGGTCACTAATATCGCCGCCAACGACAGCCTGCCGCAGTATTACATCGGCGATGCCGAGGAAATGGTGAAAGTCACCCGGACCCAGGTCGATGTCGTCTTGCCGACCGGCGTCGCAGTGCTGAACGCCGCCGACAAGCTGGTGGCAGACATGGCTTCGCTATGCGACGGCGAAGTGATTTTCTTTGGCATCAATCCTGCCCTGCCGGTGATTGCAGAACACCTTGAAAAGAAAAAGCGCGCAGTGTTTGTCCGCAATGACCAGATCATGCTCGCCATCGGCAAGGATGAAATGCTGCTGGCTGACATCACGACCGTGCCGCTGATCGCCCGCAGCAAAGATAGCTTCCAGATTGAAAACGTGCTCGCAGCGGTTGCGGCGGCATGGGCACTGGACATCTCTCACGATCTGATACGTGCAGGGATCGAAACTTTCGACATGGCGTAGTTGTAAATTTTCAGCAAATAATTAGACAATTAGGAAATCCTGTTAATGGACGTATCACGTATCCGAGTACTTCGCGGCCCCAATCTGTGGAGTCGACATACCGCTATTGAAGCCATTGTGTCCTGCACCGAAGCCGAGCGCGCCATCGCAGGCATCGCCGGCTTCGAAGCCAAGCTGCGTGAGCGTTTCCCACAGATGGGTTTCCTGGAGGCGACCGGCAAGAACGGCGTGGTGTCGATGGCGCACGCCCTGGAAATCGCCGCGCTCGGCCTGCAATCGGAAGCGGGCTGCCCGGTCACCTTCAGCCGTACCGTGCCGACGCTGGATGCCGGCGTCTATCAGGTCATCGTCGAATACAGCGAAGAAGAAGTCGGCCAGCTGGCGTTTGAACTGGCGCAACAACTGTGCCTGGCGGCGTTGACTGACCAGCCTTTCGATCTGGCCGGCGCACTGGCGCGCCTGCAAGAACTGGATGAAGATATCCGCCTCGGACCAAGCACAGGCTCCATCGTCCATGCAGCGGTGACACGCGGCATCCCGTTCCGTCGCCTGACTGGCGGCAGCATGGTGCAATTCGGCTGGGGCAGCCGCCAGCGCCGTATCCAGGCTGCGGAAACCAACTACACCAGCGCGATCGCCGAATCCATCGCGCAAGACAAAGACCTGACCAAGAAACTGTTGAACGCCGCCGGCGTGCCGGTGCCGATGGGCCGCGTCGTCTCTACTGCGGAAGAAGCATGGGCCGCGGCGCAGGAAATCGCCAGCCCGGTAGTGCTCAAACCGCGCGATGGCAATCAAGGCAAAGGCGTCGCAGTCAACATCACTGCCCGCGAACAGGTCATTGCGGCGTTTGCCGTGGCCTCCAAAATTTGTTCGGAAGTGATCGTCGAGCGTTACCTGCCCGGCCATGATTTCCGCCTGCTGGTAGTCGGCAATCATCTGGTGGCCGCCGCCCGCCGCGATCCACCGCAAGTCATCGGCGACGGCGTGCATACCATCAGCCAACTGGTGAACCAGGTCAACAGCGATCCGCTGCGCGGCGAAGGCCACGCCACTTCGCTGACCAAGATCCGCTTCGATGCGATCGCCCTGGCGACGCTGGCAAAACAGAATTACTCCGCCGATTCGATTCCGCCGCAAGGCGTACGCGTGGTATTACGTAACAACGCCAACCTGAGCACCGGCGGCACCGCCACCGACGTCACCGAAGACGTACATCCTGAGATGGCCGCACGCGCCGTCGCTGCGGCTCAAATGGTCGGACTGGATATCTGCGGCGTGGATGTGGTCTGCAACAATGTCCACCAGCCGCTGGAAGAACAAGAAGGCGGCGTGGTCGAAGTCAACGCCGCACCCGGCCTGCGCATGCATATCAGCCCGTCCTACGGCAAAGGCCGTCCGGTCGGCGCCGCCATCATGTCCACCATGTTTGCCGAGGGTGACAACGGCCGCATTCCGCTGGTCGCGGTCGCCGGCACCAACGGCAAGACGACCACCGTGCGCCTGATCGCTCATCTGCTGGGCCGTAAAGGCCTGCGCGTCGGGATGACCAATTCCGATGGCGTTTACATCGAAAAACAACGCATCGACACCGGCGACTGCAGCGGCCCGCGCAGCGCCCGCAATGTCCTGATGCATCCGGATGTTGACGCAGCCGTATTTGAAACGGCACGCGGCGGCATCTTGCGCGAAGGCTTGGGTTTCGACCGCTGCGACGTCGCCGTGGTAACCAATATCGGCATGGGCGACCATCTCGGCCTGAGTTTTATCAGCACGGTCGAAGACCTGAGCGTCGTCAAACGCGTCATCGTTGAAAACGTCGCACCTGGCGGCCATGCCGTCTTGAACGCAGCCGACCCGATGGTCGCCAGCATGGCCAAGTCCTGCCCCGGCTCAGTCACCTTTTTCGCGCACGATTTTCATCATCCGTTGATGACCACGCATCGCGCACAAGGTCATCGTGTGGTGTACCAGGACGGTAACGCTATTGTCGCCGCCAAAGGCAAGCAAGAGCATCGGTTCCTCCTGCAAGAAATTCCGCTCACGCGCAATGGCACAATCGGCTTCCAGATTGAAAACGCCATGGCAGCGATCGCCGCCGCCTGGGCCTTGAACCTGGACTGGGATGTCATACACGCCGGTCTTGCCAGCTTTATCAACGATGCCGCCACTGCGCCCGGCCGTTTCAACGTCTTCGACTATCGCGGCGCCACCCTGATCGCCGACTACGGCCACAATCCGGATGCTATCCAGGCGCTGGTCAAGGCGATTGACAGCATGCCGGCCAAACGCCGCTCAGTAGTCATCAGCGGCGCCGGCGACCGCCGCGACATCGACATCCGTCACCAGACTGAAATTCTTGGCGATGCCTTCGACGAAGTAATCCTGTACCAGGACCAGTGCCAGCGCGGCCGTGCCGATGGCGAAGTGCTGGGCTTGTTGCGCGAGGGCTTGAAAAATGCCCGTCGCACCACCGCTACGGAAGAAATCAATGGCGAGTTTATCGCCATTGATACTGCGTTGTCGCATTTGTCGCCGGGAGATCTTTGCCTGATTCTGGTTGACCAGGTAGAAGAGGCGCTGGAACATATCGCCAAGCGCATAGCGGAAGTCTAAGCAGGTTTCGTAGGTCTCGAACGATTCTATCGGGAGAGACCTACGCGTTCACCGGTTTGTGTCCGGTCAAGGCAGCGCCGGCATTCAACGGCAAGCGCCGGGTTACCGGAATCGATGCCATCGAGAACAAACCGATGACAATGAAAGCCGGCCAGAAATCGCCGGCCACGATAGTCGAATGCCCCTGCAGGCGACTGGAGAAATGCACCGCCAGCCCGCCGATAGTCACTCCCAGCCCCAAGGAAATCTGCTGCACCACGCTGGCCAGGCTGGTAGCGCGGCTGACGTCGGCACTGTCCAGATCGGCATAGGCCATGGTGTTGAGGCAGGTAAATTGCATCGATGGAAAAAAGCCGCCCAGCAGGACCACTACCATCATCACCAGGTAAGGCGTGGTCGGCGTGAACAGGCCGTATGAGGCCAACGCCAGGCCCGCCAGCACCGCATTCCAGATCAACACGGAACGGAAGCCGTAGCGGCGCAGCACCGAAGTGCCGATTGCTTTCATGAAGATGGCGCCAAACGCCGAGGCGCAGGTAATGGTTCCCGCATGAAATGCATTCATGCCGAAACCGACCTGCAGCGCCAACGGCAGCAAAAATGGTACGGCCCCAAGACCGATACGAAACAGCGAGCCGCCCAGCACGCTGGCGCGGAACGTCGGTATGCGCAACAGGCGCAAATCGAGTAGCGGAAACGGTTCGCGCCGGGCGTGCTGCAGATACACATACAGAGTCAATCCGCCCAACACGCACATGGCGAATGCCCATTCAGACGCCAGCAACTCGCCGTCGATCATGGACAAGCCCAGCATCAGCAAGGTACTGCCGACCGCCGACAGCACGAAGCCCTTCATGTCGAGCGGCTGCACATCGTCAGAGCGGTAGTTCTCGATGTATTTGCTGGCGAGGTACATGCCGAGAATGCTGATCGGCACATTGATCAGGAAAATCCAGCGCCAATGGAAATAGGTAGTGATGAAGCCGCCCAGCGGAGGTCCGATCACAGGTCCCAGTTGCGACGGAATCGTCAGGTAGCTGATGGCCTTGACCAGCTCGGTACGCGGCACCGCGCGGAAAATCACAATGCGGCCAACCGGCACCATCATGGCGCCGCCTATCCCTTGCAAGAAACGCGCCGCGACAAATGCGGCCAGGGAACTGGAAACAGCGCACATCAGCGAGCCGCAAAGGAATACCAGGATCGCCGAGCGGAACACCGTGCGTGCGCCGAAACGGTCGGCAACCCAGCCGCTGATCGGAATAAACACGCCAAGACCGACCACATACGAGGTCAAAGCAAGTTTCAGGGTAAGCGGATCTTGTCCGAGGTCGCGCGCCAGCACTGGCAAGGAGGTAGCAATCACCGTCGCGTCCATGTTTTCCATGAACAGCGCACAAGCAACAATCAGCGGGATGAGGAGAGTACGTTGCACTGCCGATAACCGTAGGGTAAACAAAAAGACAGATGCAAGCAGCGTTGCATCTGTCTGGGGGTAGTTTACACCTAATTATGAAAACCGGCAGGAGCTTGCATCATTCATCGCCGGGTTAAGCCGGTTTGCGCTGGCCCGGGTCGTAATAAAACTGTTCTTCCACGATCTTGTCGCCGCGCCATACCTGGTAAGCGATTTCGTCTTGCTGGAAGCTGCGGCCGTCCGGCACCGTGATCTGAAACAGCCAGTTGATGGCGACCCTGTCGCCATCGATCAGGAACGACTTGGCTGCCAGCGTCCGAATTTCCTTGACACTGGAAAGCGCCTTTTCTTCACCCGCCACCAGCAGGCGGATACCTTTGCGCGGCGGTTCCTGGTTTTCCTGCATGGAGGCATCCTCGGTGTAAAACTTCTCGATCGCCTCGACGTACTCTCCTTGCACAACCAGTTTTATAAAACTTTCAACACGTTCTCGATTTGGCATGAAATGATCCTGTGATGGTGTGTGGTCTGAGAACTATACACACTTCAGAAAGGACCGTTTGATTGCCGCAATTTATCCGGCAAGCCGTCATGCGGACCTAGCGATTCTTGCGGCGCATCGCTCCAGTACTGTGCGCCGATGGATGCATTGCGCTCCGGGTGCAAAGGATAGATCACCTGGTTGTCGGCGCGGAAGCATTCACCCACCACCAGCAACCGAACGTCGCTCTCGGTATTGTTGATAAAGGTATGCGCCAGCCCGGTGCCGGTGGCGAAACCGACGCCGTCCCCCGGCGCCAGCCGGTGCAGATGGCCGTCCAGCCAGACGTCAGGCGTTCCTTCAATGACGTAGACGAATTCCTCTTCGGTTTTCTCCGCATGCGGCCATGAGGTACGGCGTCCGGGCTGCAGCAATTCATGATGAATCCCGAGCCGCCGCAGGCCGAAAGTTTTACCGAAAGGAGAGCCGATCGACATCAGCTCGGCGCTGTCCGGATAATGCGAATCGTCCGCACCGCGAATCTCTTGCCAGTTCTTTATACATTCCGGTCGTGTCATTTTCGTCTCCGCTTGTCTGGATCTGCTTGCCTAGGTCGGTTTTATTGGGAAAGCAGAATCCGGTACCCCACTGCAGTCTCAGTCAGCAAATGCTTGGGCTGGGCCGGATCGTCCTCAAGTTTCTGCCGCAAGTGCCCCATATAAATCCGCAAGTAGTGGCCGCTCTCGGAATGCGATGGTCCCCATACTTCTTTCAGCAATTGCGGGTTGGTCACCACCCTGCCCGCATTCGCTACCAGCACCGTCAACAAACGGTACTCGGTCGGCGTCAGGTGCACCTGCTGCTGCGCCTTGGTGACCAGCCTCGCCTGCAAGTCCAGCGTGACGTCGCCGAAGCGGATCAAGCCATCGTCGCCGGCCAGCGGCTGATGCTGGCGGCGCAAGGTGGCACGCACCCGCGCCAGCAGTTCGCCAACGCCGAACGGCTTGCTCAGGTAATCGTCGGCGCCGGCGTCCAACGCCTTGATCTTGTCGGCTTCGTTGACGCGTGCGGACAGCACGATGATAGGCACGCGCGACCATTTCCTCACGTCCGCGATGAAATCGATGCCGTCGCCATCCGGCAGGCCGAGATCGAGAATCACCAGGTTCGGCTTGCGGGTGCCGCAATCGATCAGGCCGCGCTGCATGGTTGGCGCTTCAAAAATCTGCCAGCCTTCATCTTCCAGGGCAGCACGTACAAAACGGCGGATCTGCGGCTCGTCTTCGACCAGCAGCGCGATTGGGGTCGGTTGCATTGTCATGCTTTCTCCATGTTGCCAGCGCTGCCGGCATGGTCACCGGTAGCATTTACTCTCAGATCATGCTCTTCCGGGTCGGGCATGCTGGGTGGCGTTCCAAGTGGAATGGTAAAAATGAATTCGGCGCCGCTGCCGGTACTGGCGGTGCCGCTACGGGCGCGGATGGTGCCGCCATGCGCTTCCACAATTGCGCGGCAGATCGCCAGCCCCAAACCGACGCCGGGCTTGGCGGATTCCCGCTCGCCGCGCGTAAACTTCTCGAATATGGCGTCTTCCATTCCGGCCGGCAGCCCAGGCCCATCATCGGTTACCGTGACTGACAGAAAGCGGCCGTTGACCAGCGCCGCCAGCACGATATACGAACCCTGAGGCGTGTACTTGGCGGCATTTTCCAGCAGGTTGCACAACACGCGTTCGATCAGTACCGCATCGAAGCGGATCAACGGCAACTCATGCGCCACCTTGATTTCTATCTTGTGTCCCAGCAGCGCAGAACCGCTGGCGCGCAGCGCGCTGCCGACCACTTCTTCAAACGGCTGCCATTGCAAATTCAGTTTGACCTCGCCGCTCTGGATACGCGCCATGTCCAGCAGATTGGTGACCAGCGCACTCATGCGCAACATCTCGCTATGCAATGCACTCGCCATCACCTGCTGGTTATCCTGTAACGGCGGTTTTGAGCGCACCAGCGATTCAGACAAGCCGATCAAAGCAGTCAGCGGCGTGCGCAGGTCGTGCGACAAGGCTGACAACAAGGAATTGCGCAAACGTTCGGACTCCATCCGCACGAGGGCGTCTTGCGCCACTTCGACATAGTGCACCCGCTCCAGCGCAATCGCGGTCAAGGTGGCGAAGGTATACAGTTGTTGCTGCTGTTCCGGGATCAGGATCCAGCGCCGATTGTGCGGCAGAATCGCCAGCACACCGCGAGTGCGCATCGGCGCCACCAGAGGCAGATACAGGTAATTGCTGGCCGGTAGCGTATCGGTGCCGATGCCGGCGCTGCTGGCGTTATCGAAGGCCCATTGGGCGATGCCCATGTCCAGCGTTGCCGCGACATTGGCGACATCTTCCGGCACTACCGGTGGCAACTGCAGGCGACCTGCATCGTCCGGGATCAACAGCAAGGTCTTGGCTTGGAAACTGCGCTGCAGGAATTGCCGGCTGATCTCGAATATCTGCTCTGTTTGCAAGACACCGGACAACGCCCTGGCGAATTCGAACAAGGCGCGCGAGCGCGCTTCACGGTTGGAGGCGATCCGAGCCTGATAGCGCAAGCCGGTGGTCAAATGGGTAATCGTCAAACCAACCGCCAGCATGACCCCGAAAGTCAGCAAATATTGAAAATCGCTGACCGCGAAAGAAAACCGCGGCGGCACGAAAAAAAAATCGAAAGAGGCGATGCTCAGCAGCGCCACGAAAATCGCCGGCCCGCGGCCAAAGCGGATGGCAATCAACACCTCCGCCAGCAGGTACAGCATGACGATGTTGGCAAGGTCGAAGAACGGCAAGATCGGCGTCGCCAGCAATGTCACCAGCACGCATACGCCGAACGCCCAACCGTAACCCCACCATTCGATCCGGCTTTGCTTGGGCAAGTAACGCGGCAAACTCTTCCCTGCCGCATCCTCTTCCTTGGGCCAGGTGCTTGGCGGCGGCACGCCGATTTCGATCAGGTCGATATCGTTGGCCTGGGCCGCGATACGACCGGCGTGATTCGGCTGCCAGAAAAACTGGCGCTGGCTGCGGCCGATGATGATCTTGGAAAAATTGTGGCTGCGCGCATAGCTGGCCATGACTTCTGCAACGTCGTTACCGGCCAGCACCGCCGTGGTCGCGCCCAGATCCTGCGCCAGCTTGAGCGTCTTCAGGATGCGTTCACGCTTGACCGAGGTGAGTCGCTGCAATTTCGGTGTCTCGACATAGATCGCATGCCATTCGGCATTCAGCTGGGTCGCCAGCCGCGCCGTGCTGCGGACCACATGTTCCGCGCTTGGAGAAGGGCCGATACAAGCCAGCAGCGCGGCATCGGTTTGCCACACCGCGCCGATCGATTTTTCTATACGGTAGGCCTGGACATCGCCCTGCAAGCGGTCTGCGGTGCGGCGCAAGGCCAGTTCGCGCAGCGCGATCAGGTTGCCTTTGCGGAAAAAATTACGGGAAGCACGCTCGGCTTGCGGCAGCTTGTACACCTTGCCGAGCTTCAGGCGATTAAGCAATTCATCGGCAGGCAAATCCACCAGCACCACTTCATCGGCCGCATCGAAGACCGTATCCGGCAAGGTTTCCGCAACCCGGATACCGGTGATGCCGCCCACCACATCGTTCAGGCTTTCCAGATGCTGGACATTCAGCGTGGTGAAGACATCGATGCCGGCATTCAGCAATTCTTCGACGTCTTGCCAGCGTTTCGGATGACGCGAGCCCGAAGCATTCGAATGCGCCAGTTCGTCCACCAATATCAGCGACGGCTTGCGCTGCAATGCGGCGTCCAGGTCAAACTCAGACAATTGCTTGTCGCGATAGGCGATCTGCTTCAGTGGCAGTAGTTCCAGGCCGTTCAGCATGGCCGCAGTCTCTGCCCGGCCGTGACTCTCGATCACACCGGCCAGCACCTCGCGCCCTTCGCTATGCAATTTATGCGCGGCGCCGAGCATGGCGTATGTCTTGCCCACGCCGGCCGATGCGCCGAAATAGATGCGCAGCTTGCCGCGCCCGGCCAGGCTCTCCTGCTCCTGCAACTGGGCTAGCAGAGCATCCGGATCAGGGCGCAAGTCGCCGTTTGAATTGGGTGAAGACATGGGTGTATTTTGAGTGCTGGTTAAGGCTGGGATAGAAATTACCTATATTTATATATTGTCCATGAAAAACACGAACAGCACGAAAAAATCACCAATGTGCTTTTCCGCGCTGTGCGTGTATTTCATGCTTTTAATGGCTCGTTTTGTAAACAAATAAGCAATTCCATCAAGCGCGATTTCCTAGAAGGTCTTGGTTGCAGATATCACCAGCGCGGTTTTGCCCAGGTTTTTACTGTCAGGCGACGGTCCGACATAGTTTTTGGTGTCGGTGCCGATCACCGCAACGCTGCCGGACAGGAAGCCGAAATCCTTGGTCAAACCGACTTTCCAGTCGTTATAGCTCAAAGCTGAATTGTTTTTGACGGTCTGGTGACCGGCGTGCAGGTTGACGGTATAGCCGTTGGTCACATCGATATTGGCGCCGATATCCAGGTAGCCGCTGCTCTTGCTGTTGGCGGCGCCGAACAGGTTGGTCACCGATTGCGAGTACTTGATGTAGGCAGGACCGTAGCCGAGCTGGCCATAGAGTTCCGTGGTGTCTACATTCGGATGCAGATCGTTCGATGGATATACGTAGGTCAGCACGCCAAAATCGTAGCTCAGGTCTTGCGTGAAATTACCTTTTTTACCGGCATAGATGTCCCACTCGATATTGCCGTCGCCGCCGCTGTCCTTGACCCATTTCAACGTCGACAACCAGGTGCCGACATAGATGCCGGTTGGATTGTTGCTATAGTCGGCGCCGCCTTGCAATGCCGGTTTCAAACGCGTTTGGGAAATGCCGCGGAAACGATAGTCGGACACCAGGCTGGCATTGAAAGTCAGCGAGTTGTCAGGCGTTGGGGTAGCCGCCGGAGCAGCAGCGTCCGCGGTAATAGCGTCTTCAGCCTGCGAGCAATTCGCAGCCAAAGCGGTAACGCCGATAACAGTCATCAGGCCAGCAAAATAGATAATTTTCTTCATGAAATTTCCAAGTAAAACAAAGGTGTGTTGCAGTTATGTATTTCAAATCGGAGAGATACAGGCGTGGCAAAGCTGACCGTACGTTGTACGGTCAGTCCTGCCAGCAGATAACGCTCTAAGATGAAATGGTGGAAAACTTAGTTTGCAGCTGGATGTTGCCGGTCCAGTGCAAGATTCAATGCCAAGACATTGACACGCGGCTCACCCAGGAAGCCCAGGCTAGGCATCTTTTGCAAGCTGGTGATCAGGCTATGCACGGTATCGACGTCGAGCTTGCGCTCACGTGCGACCCGTCCGGCCTGGTAATTGGCGGCGGCCAGGCTGATTTCAGGGTCAAGACCACTACCTGAGGCCGTCACCAGATCCACCGGGATCGGCAGCGTGTTGGTCGGATCGGCTGCTTTGAGGGCGTCGATCCGGCCCTTGACGGCATCAAGCAGCGCCGGATTGCTCGGACCGAAATTCGAGCCGCCGGAAGCCTGGGAATTGTACGGCTGCGGGCTGGTCGCCGACAAGCGGCCCCAGAAGTAGTTAGGCGCGGAGAACTCCTGGCCAATCAGGCGCGAGCCGATCAAAGTGCCGTTGTACATGATCAGGCTGCCGGCGGCCTGGTCAGGAAACGCCACCTTGCCGATGCCGGTGACGGCCAGCGGGTAGATCACGCCACAAAGGACGGTCAGTCCGACGAACAGCACCAGCGCCGGACGCAGTATGCCGCCCTGCACAGTTGCTTTCGAATTGACCGCCAGTTTTGCCGGCGGCAGTGTTGCCGAGGTTGTCGATTTTGTTGATGACAATGCGGTTTTCATTTTCAATACTCCCAATTACACCAGATGCATGACCGACAGAATCATGTCGATCAGTTTGATACCGATAAAGGGCAAGATGATGCCGCCCAGGCCGTAGATCAGCAGGTTGCGACGCAACAGCGAAGCAGCGCCGACGGCACGGTAACGCACGCCCTTCAATGCCAGCGGGATCAATACAACAATAATCAGCGCGTTAAAAATAACCGCGGACATGATCGCTGACGACGGGCTGGCGAGTTTCATCACATTCAAGGCCGCCAGTTGCGGATAGGTCGTGATGAAGGCGGCCGGGATAATCGCGAAATACTTGGCGATATCGTTGGCGATCGAGAAAGTCGACAAGGCGCCGCGGGTCATCAGCATCTGCTTGCCGATTTCGACGATCTCCAGCAGCTTGGTCGGATTGGAATCCAGGTCGACCATGTTGCCGGCTTCCTTCGCCGCCTGCGTGCCGCTGTTCATGGCAACGGCCACGTCGGCTTGCGCCAGCGCCGGTGCATCGTTGGTGCCGTCTCCGGTCATCGCCACCAACCGGCCTTCGGACTGATAGCTGCGAATCAGTTTCAGCTTGTCTTCCGGCGTCGCTTCGGCCAGGAAGTCGTCGACCCCGGCTTCGGCTGCAATCGAGGCGGCAGTCAGGCGATTATCGCCAGTGATCATGACGGTCTTGATACCCATCCGGCGCAGCTCGGCGAAACGCTCCTTGATGCCACCCTTGACGATATCCTTCAGCTCGACCACACCCATCACCACGCCATCGTCCACCACCACCAGCGGCGTGCTGCCGCGGCGAGCGACGTCGTCGACGTTATGCGCAACTTCCACCGGGAACGGCTGGCCGAGTTCGGTCATGTAGTTCTTCAAGGCTTCAGACGAACCCTTGCGGATTGCACGGATTTTTCCAGCGTCGCCGATATCGATACCGCTCATCCGCGTTTGCGCTGTGAACGGCACGAAACTGGCGTGCAAGGAAGTCATCTCGCGTTCACGGATATTGAAGCGCTGTTTGGCCAGCACCACGATACTGCGGCCTTCCGGCGTTTCGTCAGCCAGCGACGCCAACTGGGCGACATCGGCCAGTTGCTGCTCGGTGATGCCAGGCGCTGGGATGAATGCCGATGCTTGGCGGTTACCCAGCGTGATGGTGCCGGTCTTGTCCAGCAACAACACGTCGACGTCGCCGGCAGCTTCCACTGCACGGCCGGAAGTAGCGATTACGTTGGCTTGCATCATGCGGCTCATGCCGGCCACACCGATGGCGGATAACAAAGCGCCGATGGTGGTTGGAATCAGACACACCAGCAAAGCCACCAATACGGTGATGGTGATCGGCGTCCCGAACTTGGCGGCAGTCACGCTGAACAAGGAGAATGGCAGCAAGGTGACCGTCACAAGCAGGAACACGATGGTCAGCGCCACCAGCAAGATGGTCAAGGCGATTTCGTTAGGCGTCTTTTGGCGCTTGGCGCTTTCCACCATCGAAATCATGCGGTCCAGGAACGCTTCACCCGGATTGACGGTAACCCGCACCACCAGCCAGTCGGACAAGATCCGGGTACCGCCGGTCACAGCGGAAAAATCGCCGCCAGATTCACGGATCACGGGCGCAGATTCGCCGGTAATCGCGCTTTCGTCGACCGAGGCTACACCCTCGATGACTTCACCGTCGACCGGGATCACGTCGCCGGCTTCCACCAGCACCACGTCGCCCTTGCGCAGGTTGCTGGCAGGCGTGGCCGACCAGTTGCTCGTCGCGCCCCTGGACTTGCTGCCGGCTTCCAGCTTTTTAGCTGAAACGGTTTGCTTCAGTGCGCGCAGCGATTCAGCTTGCGCCTTGCTGCGGCCTTCTGCCAGCGCTTCGGCGAAATTGGCGAACAGGACCGTGAACCAGAGCCAGACCGAGATCGCCAGGATGAAGCCGGCACTGGCCTCGCCCTTGCCTACCAAGGCTTGGAAATACAATAGCGTGGTCAGGATACTGCCGACATAAACCACGAACATGACCGGGTTGCGCAATTGCGTTTGCGGCGCCAGTTTTTTGAACGATGCGACGATGGCCGGGCCCATCAGCGCGGAATCGAAGAGCGTCAGATTGGTGCGAGACATGATGTTCTTTCTTCTTAATTGGTTGGGAACAGAGTCGCCCGGATAGGGTAATTCGTCGCGCTGCGGCGCCTCATAAAGCCACGCCGGCCGCCTCTGTCCCGCAATGATTTTATTTTGCAAACATTTGCAGATGCTCAACCACCGGACCAAGCGCTAAGGCCGGAACATAGTTCAACACGCCCACCAGCACCACCACACCGATCAGCAGCACAATGAACAGCGGACCATGGGTCGGCATCGTGCCGGAGTTCGGCTCGAGCCGCTTCTTGGCAGCGAACGAACCGGCCATTGCCAGGATCGTGACGATGATGATGAAACGTCCGAACCACATCGCTATCGCCAGCATCACGTTATAGAACGGTGTGTTGGCTGACAGGCCGCCGAAGGCGCTGCCGTTGTTGTTGGCGGCCGACGAGAAGGCGTACAGGATTTCACTGAAGCCATGCGCACCAGGATTCAAGATACCGGCCACGCCGGCAGTCGCCATGACCGCAATTGCGGTGCCGCCCAACACCAGGATCGGCGTCGCCAGGATGGCAATCGACGTCATTTTCATTTCAAACGACTGGATCTTCTTGCCCAGGTATTCCGGGGTACGGCCAATCATCAGGCCGGCAATAAACACCGCCATGATGGCGAACACCAGCATGCCGTACAGGCCGGAGCCGACGCCGCCGAACACTACTTCGCCCATCTGGATCAGGGCCATAGGCACCAGGCCGCCGAGTGCGGTGAACGAATCGTGCATGGCGTTCACTGCACCGCAAGAGGCCGCTGTCGTTACCGCGGCAAACAGAGCTGAAGCGCTGATGCCGAAACGGCTTTCCTTGCCTTCCATGTTGCCGCCGGACTGCAGCAAGCTATGCGCCTGGTCGATCCCCATCGCGGTCATGCCGGGGTGCGATTGCTGCTCGGCATACATCACTACCGAAGTCATGACGACGAAGATGAGCGTCATTGCCGCCAGCACCGCCCAGCCCTGGCGGATATCACCCACCATGAAGCCGAAGGTGAAGCACAGCGCGGCAGGGATCAGGAAAATCGCCAGCATTTGCATGAAATTCGACAACGGCGTCGGATTTTCATAGGGGTGGGCTGAATTGGCGTTGAAGAAGCCGCCACCGTTGGTGCCGATCATCTTGATCGCTTCCTGCGATGCCACCGGACCCATAGGCAAGGTCTGCACCTTGGTGTTCATGGTTTCCAGCACCGGCTTGCCGGCTGCATCGTTGACCGGTTGACCGTCGGCGCCGACTTTCGGTTGCTGATAGGTCAAGGGCTGGACGATGGTTGCATCTTTGTAGGAATCGAAATTCTGGATCACGCCCTGGCTGATCAGGAACACCGAGAAAATCACTGCCAGCGGCAGCAATATGTATACGGTAGAACGCGTAATGTCGGTCCAGAAATTACCGATCGACTGTGTCGAGTGACGCGAGAAGCCGCGGATCAAGGCAAAGGCAACCGCGATACCGGTAGCGGCAGAGAAGAAGTTCTGCACTGCCAGCACCAGCATCTGGGTCAGGTAGCTCATCGCGCTTTCGCCCGAATAACCTTGCCAGTTGGTGTTACTGATAAAACTGACAGCTGTGTTGAAGGCTGAGTCAGGGCTAAGATTAGCAAAGTGCTGCGGGTTCAGCGGCAGCCAAAGCTGAAAGCGCTGCAAGCCATAAGTCGCCAGTGCGCCGATAGTATTGAATATCAGCAGCGCCAACGCATAAGTCTTCCAGTTCATTTCCGACTTGGCGCGGATGCCGGCGCAACGGTACAGCCATTGTTCGATCCGGCTAAAAATTGTACTAAGCCAGCCGAAACCGGTGACCGGAGCGTGATCGGAGGAGCCTGCGGCGACCTGCACGATATACTTCCCCAGCGGGTAGCTCAATACCAGCAGCACCCCCAGGAAAGCAATCAACAACATGATGGATTGGGAGGTCATGTCAGAATTCCTCCGCTTTGATCAGCGCCACGACCAAATACACCAGCAGCGCGACGGTGACTACCGCGCCGAGTACATAAAACGGGTTCATTGACCATCCTCCAGCTTTTTGCAGCCCACAGCCAGCGCCCAGGTGACGACAAACATCGCCACGATCGCGCCGACATACATTCCATCCATTACCAGGTCCATCATTACCCTCATTACAGGTTAGTTTCGGTAGTGACAGGCTATAGAAAAGTTTCTAAAAATGTCGTAAAGAGACGGGACGTGGGTGTAAACAAAGTGTAAAAAAGCCGTAAAAATCCTGATGGAATCTCATTCACGCGCGCCGCAAATTCATTTCATGCTTTTTTTGCCACGTCCATCTCAAATTTTCCTGGCAAACGCGGTACACTTTCAGCCTCGGCAGCTATCGCAAAAACTCCCATATGCACTACGCCCTAGACCTGCGCACCTTTATATTCAGTCATTATTTTTATACGGGCTTGCGTATCGCCACCGGGGTGGTGGGGCTGACTTTGCTGGTGCTGCAGTTCAGCGACTTGCCGACAGCGATGACCGTCTGTATCGGCGCCTTGTCGACCAGCTTGATGGATTTGCCAAGCACCCTGCGCCATAAATTCAACGAGATGCTGTCCAGCGTACTGCTGGGTACCGTGGTGACGCTGATCATCAGCCTGTGCGCCCCCTTCCACTGGCTGTTGAGCGTCATGCTGGTGATCGTCACTTTTCTCGCCTGCATGATGGTGGTGTATGGCAAAAAAGCCATGCCTTTGCAGTTTTCCGCCTTGTTCGTGATGACCCTGGCCATGGAAAACACAACCAATGTGGAACAATCCTTCTTCCACGCCGGCCAGTTCCTCGCCGGCGGCCTGGCCTACCTGGCGTATTCGATGGCAGTGTCATGGTTCCTGCGCAGCCGCATCAAGCAGCAGGTGCTGGCCGAAGCCCTGTTCGAGCTGGCGCGCTATATCAACATCAAGGCTGATTTCTACGACATGCATGTCGACCTCAACAGCCAGTTCAACACCTTGGTGCGCCAGCAGATCGTACTGGCGGAGAAACAGCAGGCATCGCGCGACCTGATCCTGCGCGATCCGCGCAACCAGCAAGATGCGATTCTGGTGCAAGTCCACTTCGGCATGTTCGACCTGTATGAACACATCCTGTCGACCCATACCGATTACGCCATCCTGCGCCAGCACCTGGCCGACGCTGAAGTCCTGACCTACCTCCGCGACCTGGTCAACAAGGCCGCCAAGGATATCGAATCGATCGCCTACGCCGTTACACGCAAGCGCGCCTCCTTCGCCAGCGTCAGCTACAAGGCCGAAATGCGTTCGATCGACGCCGAATTGCAGCAGTTGCAGCAAGATTGCCTGGCAGGCAAGGTGTCGGAAGAGGCGCTGGATATCCTGCGCGCCGCCTACGGCAAGATTGTCGATGCGATCGACATGATCCAGCAATTGCATCACGCGACCCAAAGCGTGCAGGGACCGTTGCCGGTATTGCTGGGCAAGGACATGACGCCGTTCCTGACTCAGCAAAAATACCAGCTGGGCGTGCTGGTAGCCAACCTGCGCTGGCATTCGCCGACTTTCCGCTTTGCAGTGCGGGCGGCGCTGGCGATTTCCTGCGGGCTACTGGCGGCCGACGCCCTGCCCTATGCCGGCCATGGCTACTGGATCGTGCTGACGATCGCCATCATCCTCAAACCCAGTTTCAGCCAGACCAAGCAACGCCGCAGCGATCGCCTGATCGGCACCCTGATCGGCTGCGTGGCGACCGCGCTGATCCTGCGTTTCGTACATGAACCGGTAGCCTTGCTCGGGATACTATTCATGGCCACCGTGGCGGCGCCGGCTTTCATCTATGTCAAATACCGCTACACTGCGATTGCCGCCAGCATGCAGATCCTGCTGCAAATCAACCTGGTCATTCCCAGCAGTAGCCAGGTCATCGGCGAGCGGCTGATCGATACGCTGATCGGCGCGGTGATCGCTACCGCCTTCAGTTTCGTGCTGCCGAGCTGGGAATACCGGACGCTGCCACAGCTGATCAAGAACGTCCTGAAAAGCAACCAGCGCTTTCTCGACGCCAGCAACAAGCTAATGCAAGGCAAGGCGCTGGATGACTTTATCTACCGCCTTAGCCGCAAGCGCTTCCTGGACAGCATGTCGGAACTGGTATCGACACTGGTGCGCATGCTCGACGAGCCAGTCAGCAAGCATCGCGCCGTGGAAAACCTGAACCAGTTCATCGTCCAGAATTACCTGGTCATGGCGCACGTCGCCGCGCTACGCATGCTGCTGCGACGCAACGCCGAAGGCATGCCGCAGGCTGCGGTAAATCTGGAGCTCGACGCCGCCACCACACATGTCTGCAAGACGCTGGGACTGGCGGAACTTGTGCTCGATCCGGCTGCGCCGGTGCCTGCGCCCGACGCGCCGGCAGCCTCGCCGTCCGCTCCAGTTCAACAGGAAGGCGACATCCAGGCAAAACCGGAGAACTGGCCAGCCTGGCATCCGCTGCAACAGCGGGTGGAATTGCTGTATGAGGATAGTGAAAAGATTGCCGTCAACAGCGCCGCGATCGGACGCATTCTGGCGGCATGAAGCTCCCGGCACAAATAAAAAAAGGATTTTTCTCGACATAAAAGCAAATTGTTTTCCCTTGCCAAGAACAGTGAAACACTGGCGCTTGTAGTTTCCATATAGTACTATTTCTACGTGGAAACGCATGTGCGGGTTTTACAATCACGGAAAGGGTAATAATGAACGCCACTATTTTAAAACTCGCAGCTTTATCTGCCCTGCTGTCAGCTTCATCCTTCGCCATGGCTGGCGCCAACAGCGGCATCATTCATTTCACCGGAAGTATCGTCGAACCCCCTTGCAGCACTGGCAACTTCGATGGCGGCAAGGTCGGCATCCATTGTCCCTCCCGCAGCGCCTTCGATGTCGCATTCCAGCGTGTAGGTCCTAACGCCAGCGCAGCCAACACAACGATTACCTTGACGCGCGATGGCAAAACGCTGGACGTCAAGGAAGCCGCCGCCTACCGCATGGCGCTTCAGGGCGATGTGCAATTGGGCTTGCTTGCCAAAAAGCCGGCCGCAGGCGCCGAGCTCAGCCCGGTCATCATGACTATCAGCTATCTGTAGGCCCCGGACGGGTGGCGGCGGGCTATCCCGGCACGCCACCAAACCGGGCTTCCGGCAAACCGCGCACGTCCGCCAGTTGATGGCGGAACACCCCGCCCGCAGCGGGTTCGGCCAGCAAGGCGGCGGCCGACATCGATTCGCGGGCGCTGGTCACATATAAAATATCCAGGTTATCGCCGCCGAAAGCAACGCAGCTAGGTTGCGCCACCGGCACATCGACCATGCGCTCAATGCTGCCGTCGGGTGCGAAACGCACTACCCGGTGACCGCCCCATTGTGCATTCCATAGATAACCATCGCTATCGATGGCCGAACCGTCAGGCTCGCCAGGCTGCGCCGACAAATCGGCAAACAGACGCGGCTTGCTAACCGCGCCGGCGGCGCTATCGTAGTCGCAGCAGTGGATCTTCTTGCTCAGCGAATCGCAGTAATACATGACGCGGCCGTCGGGACTGAAGCAAATGCTGTTGCTGATAGCTACCGGCGGCAGCGCGAGCCGTTCCAACGTCAAATCCTGATTGAGGCGATAGAACCCGGCGCAGGCGGCCATGTCGGCAGCGTCATTCTTGGTGCCGAAGACAAAACGGCCGGCGCGGTCGCAACGGCCATCATTGACCCGGGTATGCGGCAGCTCTGCTTCAACCGCGCAAATCGGCGTGACAACGTTACTGGAAAAATTGAACCAGGCAAGTTGCGACGCCAGCCCCAGTAACAACCGGTCGTCGTCATTGGTCAGCGCAAAAGTCGCCAGCCGTTCCGGCATCGGCCAGCTCTGCGTGACAGAGGTGGCGGGATGATGCCGCCACAAGGTGGCGCCGATAATGTCCGTCCACAGCAAGCATTGCGTGCGCTGGCACCAGAGCACGCCCTCCCCCAACTGATGTTTGCCGTCGAATACCAGGCTTGCGGTAGCGGTTGCAATGGTCATTACACATCCTCGAAAAAAATAATAACGAGGCCTTCCGGCCTCGTTATTGTATTGCTTGTCAGTTTAAAGCAAATCGTCAGAAAGTATGACTGATGCCCGCATAGGCGCCGCTTTGTGCATGTCCCGGCAGCGGGTTGTCGAATTCGGTGGCGAAATCGGCTTTGCCCTTGTTTTGCACAGTACCGACGCTTGCATACAGCAAGGTACGTTTCGACAGATTGTAGTTACCACCCAGCACAAACAGGTTGGCGCTACCGGCGTCATGATTGAGCTTGCTGTGGTAAGCCGCGCCGATCAAGGTCAGTGCTGGTGTCACCGCGTAGTTGACGCCGAGCCAGTAGTGATTGAGCTTGTCCGGATCGGTAGCCGCTACGGTATCAGGAGCAGAAATATTCTCGTAGCCGGCAAACAGTTTCAGTTTGTCTGCTGTGTAGGTGCCGCCGACGATCAGATCCTTGGACGCCGTATAAAGATTGGTGTAAAGCCCGTTGGCGTCACGAATCACGTCATAAATACCGCGCAACTCGAGGCCGCCGGTCGTGTAGACCAGGGAAATACCGTCTTTACGGCCAGCTTTTGTGGAACCGGCCTGTTCGCCCAGACTGGTTTGCAGCGTGGCGTTGAAGCCGCCCCAGGTCGGCGTCTGATACTCAATCACGTTGTTCGCACCAGGCCAGCTACGGCCGTTGACCAGGCTCTGAGTACTCATGAATTGTTGTCCGGTAGGATCGAGAGACCAGACGTCATTGACGATGAACAGGTTTTTACCCAGTTTGATCGAACCGGCGCTGCCGCTCAAGCCAACATACGAACGGCGATTGAACAAAGCGGTGCCGTTGGTGGTGCCATTGGTGGCGTCAAAACCCGATTCCAGCAAGAAGAAGGCGCTGAGTCCGCCGCCCAGATCTTCATTGCCCTTGAAACCGATCATACTGGTTCCCCACTGATTGCCGGAGGCCGCGAGTTTGCTGCCGGTAGCGCCGGTCAAATTGCCGTTGGCGTCTTTGAGTGCCACGTTATTTTGATAATCGACACCGGCATCGACCCGGCCGTAGATGGTGACATTGGTCTGTGCCTGGGTCGATACAGCGCCAAGGCCGAGCAAGCCGAATACTGCCGTTGTAGCCAGCGCCTTGAATGGCGCGCCTGTAGGTTTAGCAAAAAGCATGTTACGTCTCCTTGAGTTTATTTTCTTATGTGTGCGCCCGATCACCAGAATCAGGCTGGACTCATAGTAAGGATTCGATTGATATCCATCCAATGAATTTTTACGCCACATCGATACTATGTTTGGTATCATTTTGCGAGCTGCACCACGGCAAGACTGATAGGGCGGCATATAAAAATTAACTAAAGAGACGACCATGTCCACTAACGACACCAACTGGTTTCTGCGTGCCCGACTGAAAACCCGTCAGCTGTTGTTGCTGATTGCCCTGGACGAAGAACGCAACATCCATCGCGCGGCGGAAGCGCTCAATATGACGCAGCCGGCAGCCTCCAAGCAGCTCAAGGACCTGGAAGACATGCTGGATGTGCTGCTGTTCGAGCGACTGCCGCGCGGCATGCGGCCGACCATCTACGGCGAGGCCATGATCCGCCATTCGCGGATGGCGCTGACCAGTTTGTCGCATGCCCATGACGACATCACCGCATTGAAATCCGGCCTGTCCGGCCAGGTCAATGTCGGCGCGATCCTGTCACCCGGCATGGTTCTGCTGCCGCCGGCGATTGCACGGCTCAAGCAACAGGCGCCGATGCTGAGAATCGGGGTCGAGGTCGAGAGCAGCAATATCCTGCTGGAACGTTTGCAGCGCGGCTCGCTGGATTTCCTGGTGGCGCGCATCATGGACCAGGACGACAACCGCAACCTTGAATATGAAGAGTTGTCCGATGAGCCGGTATGCGCGGTGGCGCGAGTCGACCACCCTCTGCGCCATGTCTCGAACCTGCAGTTGAAGGATATCGCCGATAGCGGCTGGATCCTGCCGCCCAAGGGCAGCATCCTGCGCCATCGGGTCGACATGATGTTCCACAAGGATGGCCTGGCGCCGCCGTCCAACGTAGTGGACACTACTGCCATCCTGGTGATCAGCAGCCTGCTGCAACAGACCGATTTCCTGCACGTGATGCCAGCGGAGGTGGCGCGCTTTTATGTGCAGGTCAATGTGCTGGCGATACTGCCGATCGAACTGCCATGCAAGATGGATGGCTTCGGCATTATTACCCGTCGTTTGCAGATCCTGTCCCCGGGCGCGAAGATCTTGCAACAGACGATCCGTGACGTGGCGGCGCAAATTTACTAACGCGCCGTCGGAGTCAAGCCTTGTTCAAATCAGTAACGCAAGACCTGACACCAGACCCGACACCAGATCTGACATGACGGCCTAGAGCCGGTCAAGCCCAGCCGGCGTCAACAATGAATTCCTGCGCAGTACACATCGCGCTGTCATCCGCCGCCAGGAACAGTACCATGCGCGCCAGATGCCAGGGTTGCAATTTACCTGGCAGGCACTGGTTGCGCTTGATGTCTTCCTCGCCTGCCGCATCGAGCCACAAGGCGATCTGCCGTTCCGTCATCACCCAGCCAGGCGAGACTGTATTGACGCGGATATTGTGCGGCCCGAGATCACGCGCCAACCCACGGGTTAAGCCGACCACGGCGGCCTTGGCGGTGGTGTAAACCGGATAACCGCCATTGGACAAATGCCAGCTGATGGAGCTCAGATTGATGATCGAACCGCCGCCCTTTTTCTGCATGCCGGGAGCGACTGCCTGGCAGGTAAAAAACATGGGCCGCTGATTGATGGCGATGCGATCATTCCAGTATTCAAGCGTGACCTCTTCCAACTGATGACGCTGGTCATTGGCCGCATTGTTGACCAGCACATCAAAATCCCCCAGTTCTTGCGCCAAGGCCTGTATGGTGGCCTGCAGCGCCGGAATGTCACGGATGTCGCAATGCCTGAATAGCGGCTTGACCAGACCCGCGTCTGCCAGGCGTTGGCACAAGGCTTCGCTTGCAGCCGTTTCAATATCGACAAAAGCCACGCGCGCGCCCTGCGCCGCAAAGGCGCTGACAATCGCCTCGCCGATGCCGCTACCGCCGCCGGTGACGAATACGTTCCTGCCTTTCAGGCTGGGAAAATGCGCCAGCTGTTCAATTCCAACATGCTTTACTGCCGACATGACAACTCCTGTTCAATGTGATGCGGAACGCGTCCGCTTATTTTTTCAGCTGCCCGTTAACACGCTGCCAGATTGCCAGCGGATTGGCGTCCTGTACTGCCACTGGCAACAGGTCCTGCGGAATATTCTGATACGAAACGGGTCGCAAAAACCGTGCGATCGCAGCAGTGCCGACTGAAGTGCTGCGGCTGTCGGAGGTCGCCGGGAACGGCCCGCCGTGCACCATCGAATAGGAAACTTCAACGCCGGTAGGAAAGCCGTTGGCCAGGATGCGCCCGACTTTACGTTCCAGGATTGGCAGCAAACCACGTACGGTTTCATGGTCGCCGTCCGTCATCTGCAAGGTCGCCGTCAGCTGGCCTTCCAGATGCTCGGCCACTTCCCGCATCTCGGCGAGATCCTTGCAGGCGACCAGCAGCGAAGCCGGACCGAATACTTCTTCCGACAATGTAGGGTCGGCCAGGAAATCCTCGCCGCTGGCGGCAAACAACGCCGGCACACCCTTGCCAGCGCCATCAGTGGCCACGCCGTGGCTTAGCTGCCGTGCCCGTGGGTTGCCGGCAAGGCGGCCGACTCCTTGTTCATAGGCGTGATGAATACCGGCGCTCAGCATGGTGCCGGCACCGCGTTGCGCCAGCTGCAGCGCCGCTGCAGCGCGAAAACGTCCCAGATCAGCCCCCTCCACCGCCAGTACCAAACCCGGATTAGTGCAGAACTGGCCGACGCCAAGCACCAGGGAATCGACAAAACCTGTGGCGAGCGCATCGGTCTTCTCGGCCAGCGCATGCGGCAACAGGAAAACCGGATTGATGCTGCTCATTTCCGCGTAGACCGGAATTGGTTGCGGGCGAGCTGCGGCGGCGGCCATCAGCGCCAAACCGCCCTGGCGCGAGCCGGTAAAACCGACCGCCTGGATCGCCGGATGACGCACCAGCGCGACGCCAAGCTGATTGCCGATGCCCGTCAGCAGCGAGAACACGCCTTCCGGCAAACCCGCAGCGGCAACCGCCTTCTGAATCGCCCTGCCAACCAGCTCCGAGGTGCCGGGATGGGCAGGATGGGCTTTGACGACGGCCGGGCAACCTGCGGCCAGGACTGACGCGGTATCGCCACCCGCCACCGAGAACGCCAAGGGGAAATTACTTGCGCCAAATACCGCTACCGGCCCCAGCGCAATCATGCGCAGGCGCAAATCGACGCGCGGCGGATGGCGATCCGGCAACGCAGGATCAATGCGGGCATCCAGCCATGAACCTTCGCGCAGTACTTCGGCAAACAATCTGAGCTGGCCGACAGTGCGCCCACGCTCGCCTTCCAGCCTCGCCCTGGGCAATCCGCTTTCTTGCATGGCGCGTTCAATCAGCTGGTCGCCAAGTTCGATGATGTTGTGCGCGATGCTTTCCAGGAAACGGGCACGCGTCTCTGGATCTGTCGCGCGATATGGATCGAACGCAATCCGCGCCAGATCGCAGGCGCAATCTATTTCGGCTTTGCCTGCGGTATGGAATGCCGGCTCCAGATTGGCACCGGTAGCCGGATTAAGCGCAAAGAAATCCGCGCCGCCACCTTTGATGCTCGATGCGCCGATCAGCGACTCGCCTGTAATGTTCATGGCTTTCCTGGCAATGATTATCGAAAAATTACAACTGATGAATCCGTGGCGCAGCCAAGGTCTCGACCGCCAGGCGATTGCGCAACGGCGGACCAAAAGCGGCAACGTCTATCTCAAACGTTTCGCCGTGCGCTACCTGAATACCATCGGAACAGCTCAGGGTGGCGGTGCCGAAAAAATGGATATGCACATCGCCCGGCCGGCGAAACAGCGGATACTTGAAATGGTGATATTCCAGGTTGGCGACCGTATGCGACATATTCTCCTCGCCGCTGACAAACGGCTTTTCCCAACGCACCTGGCCCTGGCTGTCGCGAATGCGCGACATGCCGGCCACATGCGCCGGCAAATCGCCCACCAGCAAGGCTGGCCCGACGGCGCATACGCGCAGTTTGGAATGCGCCAGATACAGATAGTTCTGGCGTTCGGTCACGTGGTCGGAAAACTCATTGCCGATGGCGAAACCGAGCCGGTAAGGATCGCCGTCAGGGCCGATCACATACAGCGCTGCAATCTCCGGTTCTTCGCCCCCATCCAGCGCAAAATGCGGCATCGTCAACGGCTGCTCGGCGGCGCGCACGATACTGCCATCGCCTTTGTAAAACCATTCAGGCTGGACGCCGGCTTCACCAGCAGCCGGCTTGCCACCTTCCAGACCCATCCGGAACATTTTCATGCTGTCGGTCAGCGTATCGACATCGCTGATTTTCTTATGCATGGCATCGCGGCCGTCGGCGCTGCCCAGATGCGTGAGGCCGGTGCCGGTTACGTAGCAATGCGCGCTGTCGCCGTGCTCCAGCGGCGGCAACAACTGCCTGGCTTGCGCCACTGTGTCGTAGTCCAGTACGGTATCGCCCAATCCTGCTGCTGCGAGCGCTTTTAACGTACTGTCGGCGGCAATCGCCGCTTGCGCCAGTCCGTAGGTCGAGTTGTAGCCCTCAACCACGCGGATCTTCCGGCACTCATCCTCCAGAACCCCGATCCGACGCTGGCCGTCGGCTTGCTTGAATTGAACCAACAACATGTGCTTCTCCAATCTGACTACCGGTTCAGTGAGAATGTTTAGGTACGGCAGAGCCGCGGCAGCCGACCAGGAAGTCGAAATCGCAACCTTCATCGGCTTGCAATACACGGTCGATGTACAGCCGTTGATAACCGCTGTGGGCCGTCACCGTTTCCGCGTTGAGCGCCGTTCTGGCGATCTGGCGTTGCGCCATTTCGGCATCGCTGATATCCAGATGCAAGCGTCCCGCTTCGCAATCGAGTTCGATCCAGTCGCCGTCTTCCACAACCCCCAGCGGACCGCCCGCGGCCGCTTCCGGCGCTACGTGCAAGACCACAGTGCCGTAGGCTGTGCCGCTCATGCGAGCATCGGAAATGCGCACCATGTCCTTGATGCCTTGCGCCAGCAATTTCGGCGGCAAACCCATGTTGCCGACCTCCGCCATGCCGGGGTAGCCCTTGGGACCGCAGTTCTTCATCACCAGTACCGAACTGGCGTCGACGTCGAGCTCAGGATCGTTGATACGTTCCTTGTAGTGTGCGAAGTCTTCGAACACCACTGCCTTGCCGCGATGCTTCATCAGCTCCGGCGTGGCGGCCGATGGCTTGAGCACCGCGCCGCGCGGCGCCAGGTTGCCGCGCAAGATGCAGATGCCACCGTCGGCGATCAGCGGTTTGTCGATGACGCGGATCACTTCATCGTTGTAGATCGGCGCGTCCTGATTGTTTTCCCACAGCGATTTGCCGTTGACCGTCAACGCATCCTTGTGCGGCAACAAGCCGGCTTCGCCGAGACGACGCAATACACCCGGCAAGCCGCCGGCGTAGTAAAACTCTTCCATCAGGAAACGGCCCGACGGCTGCAGATCGACCAGGGTCGGTGTGCCGCGACCGATGCGGGTCCAGTCTTCAAGTTCGAGCGGCACGCCGATGCGCGCGGCGATGGCTTTCAGATGAATCACGGCGTTGGTGGAACCGCCAATCGCGGCATTGACCCGGATGGCGTTTTCAAATGCTTCGCGCGTGAGGACTTTGGACAGCCGCAAGTCTTCCCACACCATGTCGACAATCCGCATGCCGGACATGTGCGCCAATACATAGCGGCGTGCATCGACTGCCGGAATCGCCGCGTTATGCGGCAACGATGTGCCCAGCGCTTCGGCCATGCAAGCCATGGTGGAAGCCGTGCCCATGGTGTTGCAGGTGCCGGCCGAGCGCGACATGCCGGCTTCGGCCGCCAGGAATTGATGCATGCTGATCTGGCCGCCCTTGACCGCTTCGCTCAGCTGCCAGACGGCAGTGCCGGAACCGAGGTCCTTGCCTTCATGCTTACCGTTGAGCATCGGGCCGCCGGTCACCACGATCGCCGGCACATCGCAACTGGCCGCGCCCATCAACAGCGCCGGCGTGGTCTTGTCGCAGCCGACCAGCAACACCACCGCATCCATCGGATTGCCGCGGATCGATTCTTCCACATCCATGCTGGCCAGGTTGCGCGTCAGCATGGCGGTAGGTCGCAGATTCGATTCGCCGTTGGAAAATACCGGGAATTCAACCGGGAAGCCGCCAGCCTCGGAAATGCCGCGTTTGACGTGTTCGGCGATTTTTCTGAAATGGGCGTTGCAAGGCGTCAGCTCCGACCAGGTATTGCAGATGCCGATGATCGGCTTGCCCTGGAACTCGTGATCCGGGATACCCTGGTTTTTCATCCAGCTGCGGTACATCATGCCGTTCTTGTCATTGCTGCCAAACCATTCGGCGGAACGCAACGGGCGCTTTTTATCGACAGTCATCTTTGGCTTCCTCTTGAAATTCTGAAATTCAGGCGACATCCGGCCGCATCAGGACAGATGCCTGCTTGTGTAATGACAAAGCGTTGCTTGCAGACCGCTTACCGCTGGACGCCGCTCTGCTTACTTAATCTTTTATTTGATCTTTTATTTATTCTTGTTATAAACGTCGACAAATACCGCGGCCAGCAAGACCAGGCCCTTGATCACCTGTTGATAGTCGATGCCGATGCCCATGATCGACATGCCGTTGTTCATCACGCCCATCACGAAAGCGCCGATCACGGCGCCCATGACCTTGCCGACGCCGCCCGAGGCCGATGCGCCGCCAATGAAGCAAGCCGCGATCACGTCCAGTTCAAAGCCGGTGCCGGCTTTCGGTGTGGCGGTATTCAGGCGAGCCGCAAAAATCAGGCCGGCCAATGCCGCCAGCATGCCCATGTTGATGAAGGTATAGAACGATACGCGGGAAGTCTTGATGCCAGACAGTTTTGCTGCCTTCTCGTTGCCGCCGACCGCGTAGATGCGGCGTCCGATCGTCGTGCGGTTGGCCACGAAGGTGTACACCACCATCAGCAGGAACATGATGATCAGGACATTCGGCATGCCTTTATAGGACGCCAGCAAGTAGCTGAAGAAAATGATCACAGCAGCAAATATGGCATTTTTGATGATAAAGAACACATAAGGCTCATCTTCCATGCCGTGCTTGATTTGCTTGGCGCGCGCCCGCACTTTGACGAAAATCAGGATCGCGGCGACCACCACGCCCAGCAGCAAGGAGGTGACGCGCAAGTTTGCGCCATTGAACATATCTGGAATGAAGCCAGAGCTGAGCATCTGGAAATCATCGGGAAACGGACCGATCGACTGCCCCTGTAGCAGCGCAAGAGTCAGTCCCTTGAACACCAGCATGCCGGCCAGCGTGACGATGAACGAAGGAATCTTGAAGAACGCCACCCAATAACCCTGCGCCGCACCGATTACGCCACCGGCCAGGATACACAGGATACTGGCCAGTACAAAGTTCACATGCAGATTGACGATCAGCACCGCCGCCAGCGCGCCGATGAAGCCAACCACCGAGCCTACCGACAAATCGATATGGCCAGCCACGATGACCATCAGCATGCCAAGCGCCATGATGACGATGTAACTGTTCTGCAGCACCAGGTTGGTCAGGTTCAACGGCTCCATCAGGGTGCCGTCGGTCATGTACTGGAAAAATCCCATGATCACGACCAGGGAAATCAGCATGCCGTATTCGCGCATGTTGTTTTTCAGGAAGCCGGCATATTCTTTTTTATCCTGCACAGGCTGAGCCCGGTTCTCGCTGGCTGCCGGCGCTGCAATTTCGTTATTCATTTCAGTTGTCTCCGTTCTTCACATTCCGCACAATCGCGCGCATGATTTTTTCCTGGGATGCTTCGGCAGCCGTCAGTTCGCCGACGAATTTCCCTTCGTTCATGACATAGACGCGATCGCACATGCCTAGCAGTTCCGGCATTTCCGATGAAATCATGATGATGCACTTTCCTTCGCTCGCCAGCTGCCTGATGATGGTGTAGATCTCGTACTTGGCGCCGACGTCGATACCGCGCGTCGGTTCATCCAATATCAGCACATCCGGGTTGGAAAACAGCCATTTGCTGAGCACCACCTTTTGCTGGTTGCCACCCGACAGGTTCAATACTTTCTGGAATACGTTCGAGCAGCGGATTTTGAGCTGGCGGCGATAATCGGCCGCGACCGAATATTCCCGTCCTTCGTCGATCACAGTCTTGTCTGCCACGCCTTCGAGGTTGGCCAACGTGATATTTTTCTTGATGTCCTGGTCGAGGATCAGGCCGTAGCCTTTGCGGTCCTCGGTGACATAGGCAATGCCGTTGTCGATGGCTTTCTGCACAGTGCTGACATCGATTTCCTTGCCGCGCAAGAAAACCTTGCCGCTGATGCGCTGGCCGTAAGCGCGGCCGAAGATGCTCATCGCCAGTTCGGTGCGGCCGGCGCCCATCAGGCCGGCGATACCAACGATCTCGCCCTTTTTGACATGAAAATCGACGCCCTTGATCACCTGCCGGTCCGGATGGATCGGGTGATGCACGTACCACTGCTTGACCTCGAAAATGGTCTCACCGATCTGCGGACTGCGTTTGGGGTAACGGTCGGCCATCTCGCGACCCACCATGTTCTGGATGATACGGTCTTCGCTGATCGCTTCCTTGTGGCAGTCCAGCGTGTCGACCGTGCTGCCGTCGCGCAGGATCGTGATCGAATCGGCGACTTTGGAAATTTCGTTGAGCTTGTGCGAAATCAGGATCGAGGAAATACCTTGCGCCTTAAGCCCCAGCAACAACTCCAGCAGCGCGTCGCTATCACTTTCATTCAGGCTGGCGGTCGGCTCATCCAGTATCAGCAGCTTGACCTCCTTGGACAACGCCTTGGCGATTTCAATCAGTTGCTGTTTGCCGACACCGAGGTTGGTGATCAGGGTGCTAGGAGATTCCTTGAGGCCGACTTTCGCCAGCAGCTCCTTAGTCTTCGCATACGAACCGGCCCAGTCGATGACGCCATGTCTGGCCTGTTCATTGCCGAGGAAAATATTCTCAGTTATCGACAGCAAAGGCACCAGGGCCAATTCTTGGTGGATGATGATGATGCCGCATTCTTCGCTGTCGGCGATGCCTTCGAATTGTCTTGTCTGGCCTTGATAGTGGATATCGCCGGTGTAGGAACCATGCGGATATACCCCGCTCAGCACTTTCATCAAGGTTGATTTACCGGCACCGTTTTCGCCTACTACAGCGTGGATTTCCCCGCTGCGCACTACCAGATTCACATTATCTAATGCTTTGACTCCCGGGAATGTCTTCCCGATCCCGCGCATTTCCAGGATGGTTTCCATCTGCTATGACCTCGCTTACCACTATTCAACAGGACTTACGCAAATTGCCGGATTCGCAGGGCGGGCTTGGTTTGCCCACCCTGCGGCAACACTATTTAATCTGGCTTTCTGTGTAATAACCGCTGCCGATCAGTACAGGCTTCCAGTTCGACACATCGACGCTGACCGGTTTCAACAAATAAGAAGGCACGATCTTGACGCCATTGTTATAGGTCTTGGTATCGTTAATGGTTGGCGTTTTATTGCTCAGCACCGCATCGACCATGCCGACGGTGACCTTGGCGAGTTCGCGCGTGTCCTTGAATACCGTCTGGCGCTGCTCGCCGCGGACAATCGATTTTACCGAGGGAACCTCTGCATCCTGGCCAGTCACGATCGGCATCGGCTGCTTAGGCGTACCGTAGCCGACGCCCTTGAGCGATGACAAAATACCGATACTGATACCGTCATACGGCGACAGCACCGCGTCGACATGGGCGTTGCCGTAATAGGCGCTGAGCAGGTTGTCCATGCGCGCCTGTGCTACTGCGCCATCCCAGCGCAAGGTGGAAACCTTGTCCATGCCGGTCTGCTTGCTGCGCACTACCAGCTTGCCTTTATCGATGTAAGGCTGCAGTACTGACATCGCGCCGTTGTAGAAAAAGAAAGCGTTGTTATCGTCGGCCGAACCACCGAATAGTTCGATGTTGAACGGGCCTTTGCCGTCCTTCAGGCCCAGCGCTTTTTCAATGTAGCTGGCCTGCAGCACGCCAACCTGGAAGTTGTCGAAGGTAGCGTAGTAGTCAACGTTCTTGGAATTGCGGATCAGGCGATCATAGGCGATGACCTTGACGCCTTTGTCGGAGGCTTTTTGCAGGGCATTGGTCAGCGTGGTGCCGTCGATCGCCGCAATCACCAGGACTTTCACGCCCTTGGTCACCATGTTTTCAATCTGCGCCAGCTGGTTCGGGATGTCGTCTTCGGCGTATTGCAGATCGGTCTTGTACCCCTTTTCCTTGAACACCTTGACCATGTTGTCGCCATCGGCGATCCAGCGCGCCGAAGATTTGGTTGGCATCGAGATACCGATCAGGCCCTTCTCTTGTGCGCTGGCCTGTGTCACCAGGCCGAACATGCCAATCATCAATCCAACAATCGTCGTTTTAATCATTTTCACAGCTTGTCTCCTTTAGTTATTTAGTTATTTTGATCTTCTGTCAGAACCTGGTGAAGCGACTGCTACTGCATGGAAAGTCCGGCTGCCAGCAGAAAAAAGCACATATGGGTACGCATTTTCCAGACAGCAATTCAGAAACTATAAATATAGACCTTTCCTGGTGGATTTCCTCGCTATCTTACGAACATTACCGATACCGAACAAATGAATTATTTAGCTATTTCGATACTTATTTAGATATTGATAAATAGAAAGGATGATTAATCCGAACAGCCTTTCGCCGCTATTCATAAGAGAATAAATACCGAAGCCAGTGTAAAAACACTTGGCCAAGCTTACTAATCACTTTTTTAGCACAACTGATATCCATTTCAATATCAGTCATGAGATACAAACATGCATTTTGGTGAAGTAGCGCCAGCGATTCAGGACCAGCCGCGGCAAAAAGCCAGGAATTGCATCAATCGTAGCGAGAGGATTTTGTGTTTGCTATGGATCAGGTAAAAATGCCGGTGCAATCTGGGTAACGTGGTGTTCAAGGCCACCAGCCGTCCGCTTTGCAGGAAATCGGCGACAACTGCCTGCGACAGGCAACTGAGGCCGAGTCCGGCGGCAGTCGCATGCTTGATCGCTTCTGAATTACCGAATTCGCAGCTTTGCCGCAGGTGATGCAGGTGCGGCAGCAAGGCTTGCTCAACTGCTTCGCGGGTGCCGGAACCAGGTTCACGCAGCAGCCATTCAGCTTCACGCAATTGCGCCACGCCAATCTTCTTGTCGCCGCGGATATCTTTTACGATCGGATGCTCTGGCGAACTGACGATCAGCAGTTCATCCAGTATCCATGGTTCAACCTGCAGACCAGGCGCGTGACAAGGCCCTTCAATCAGGCCGACATCAACTTCAAAGTTGACCACGGCGGCAACGATATCGGCGGTATTGGCGATCGTCACCCGCACTTGCAACTCGCTATGCTGCCCGCGATAGGATGCGATCAGCGATGGCAGCAGATAGCTGCCGATGGTGGTGCTGGAGCCAATCTGCAAACCGCCACCCTGCGCCATGCCTGGCAGCAGGAATTGCTGCTCGATGGTCTTGGCGGCATCCACTACCTGCGCCGCCTGCGGCAACAATAAACGGCCGTTGTCGTTAAGGATCAGACGCTTGCCGACACGGTCGAACAAACGGCAATCAAGCAAATTCTCCAGCTCATTCAATGCGGCGCTGGTGGCGGATTGCGATAACGCGACCTGATCGGCTGCTGCAGTAGTGCTGCCGGATTGGGCTACCGCCAGGAATATTTGTAGTTGTCGGATGGTAAGACGCATCGTAGTTTGGCTTAGGTTAAGGAGACAGAGCATGGGTTTTAATCGCAGAATGCGACCTACCCACAAAACAGGTTGATTATACAAAATTAATCTGTTTTTCTTTTAAACCTCAGTTAAATATAGTGGTTTCCATAGCGACGCATTTCAACGCCGCATCAAGATTGGAGCCCATAGTGAGCACCTCGACTCTGGCAAGCACAGCCCAAATTCCCAAAACAGGTTCACCACTGCCAGCCAACTTGGCAGGCATAACCCTGAGCGCCATGATCGCAGCGGCCGCCATCGCTGCAGCCAAAATCGACTGGCTGCAGGCGCATGGCTTCAGCGCCCTGACGCTGGCGATCATCATCGGCATGCTAGTCGGCAATCTAGGCTATCGGCGGATAGCGCCGGCCTGCGGGCCGGGCGTCAATTTTTCCAAACAAAACCTGCTACGCCTGGGCATCATCCTGTATGGCTTCCGCCTGACTTTCCAGGATATCGGCCATGTCGGCCTGAGCGGCGTCCTGATTGATGCGTTGGTACTGTGCTCGACTTTTGGCATGGCGCTGCTGCTAGGCACCCGCCTGTTCAAGCTCGATCGCAATACCGCCATGCTGATCGGCGCCGGTAGTTCCATCTGCGGCGCGGCGGCGGTCATGGCAACCGAACCGGTACTGCGCGCCCAGCCGGCACAGGTGACGGTGGCTGTGGCGACCGTGGTGGTATTCGGTTCGCTGGCGATCTTCCTCTATCCGCTGTTGTATCAATTGAATCTGCATTGGCAGTTCCTGGCGTCGTCGCCGCTGGCATACGGTATATATACCGGCTCGACGGTACATGAAGTGGCCCAGGTAGTCGCTGCCGCCCGCGCCATCAGCCCCGATGCCGCCAACACCGCAGTCATCACAAAGATGGTGCGGGTGATGATGCTGGCGCCGTTCCTGATGTTGTTGTCGGCTTATGTGGCAAAAAAATCGGCAGGCGCGAAGAATGCCGGCGGCGCAGAAAAACATGGCGCCGGCCGCCTGGCGATTCCCTGGTTTGCATTCGGTTTTGTCGCGGTGGTGGCGCTCAATTCACTGGCCCTGCTGCCCCACACGCTGGTAGCACAGGTCAACGATGCAGATAACGTATTGCTGGCAATGGCGATGGCTGCGCTGGGCATCTCAACCCATTTTTCATCGATACGCACCGCGGGCATTAAACCCCTGTTGTTTGCCGCTTGCCTGTTCGGCTGGCTGATCGTAGCTGGTGCGGCCATCAACACTGTGGTGCTACGCCTGTTTGCCTGATCTGCAGAAACAACATCCGAACGGCCCGGCAAGGAAACTCCCTGCCGGGCCGTTCGTTCAATCAGGCGGCTGCCGCCTCTTTAGGCAATGACGCCATATCAATCACAAAGCGATATTTGACGTCGCTCTTCAGCATTCTCTCGTAGGCCTGATTGATATCCTGGATAGCGATCATTTCGATATCCGAGACAATGCCGTGTTCGGCGCAGAAATCCAGCATTTCCTGCGTTTCCTTGATGCCGCCGATCAGGGAACCGGCCAACGTGCGCCGTTTCATGATCAGGTTGAAGACATTCGGCGACGGATGCGCCTCTGCGGGAGCGCCTACCAGCGTCATGGCGCCATCGCGTTTCAGCAGATTCAAAAACGCGTCCAGATTGTGCGGGGCTGCGACGGTATTGAGGATGAAATCGAAACTGTTGGCGTGCTGCGCCATCTGCGCGTCATCTTTCGAAATCACCACTTCGTCGGCCCCAAGCCTCAAGGCATCGTCAATCTTGCCGGGCGAAGTAGTAAACAACACCACATGCGCGCCCATCGCGTGGGCGATCTTGACGCCCATGTGGCCGAGGCCGCCGAGCCCGACGATGCCAACCTTGTGGCCCTTGCCGACTTTCCAATGGCGCAACGGCGAGAAGGTGGTGATCCCAGCGCACAGCAACGGCGCCGCTGCCGCCGGATCGAGCTTGTCCGAGATGTGCAGGACAAATTTCTGGTCGACCACGATATTACTGGCGTAGCCACCGAAAGTGACGCCACCGCTATGTTTATCGCCCGCATTGTAAGTGCCGACAAAACCGTTTTCGCAATATTGCTCCAACCCTTCGGCGCAGCTCGGACAGTGCTGGCAAGAATCGACCATACAGCCGACGCCGGCCAGGTCGCCTGCCTTGAACTGCGTGACCTGGTCGCCGACCTTGATCACGCGGCCGACTATTTCATGGCCTGGCACTGCCGGATAGACGGTGTTGTGCCATTCGTTGCGCGCAGTATGCAAATCGGAGTGGCAGACTCCGCAAAACAGGATTTCGATCTGAACATCATGGGGCCCCGGCGAACGGCGGTCAAAGGCGAACGGCGTCAAAGGCGTGTGCGCATTATGCGCGGCATATCCTACGGCTTTCAGCATGACATTTCCTTTTTCATATGTGGGACGGCAATTCTGGAACGCTTGGAAATCGCTGCAGAGGCGCTCAGTACCTGATGTTATCGCGCCCAGCAAAGCTTTGCTGGCAGCAACGGATGTACCAAAGCGGCGCGATCAATGTCAGCAGCGAGATACCACTATACGCCAACACGAATAAATCATATGTTTAGTCATAAATGTCATAAACCACTGTCAAAAAACAACATAAGTGACCAACGTCATTCAATTTCAAAATATTTTCAAAAAACTTCCAAAAAATAAGTGCATTTTTCTTATTGCTTGGTAATATCTAGCCCGTCCAGACAGTAACAATTAGTAACAATAGTAACTAATTATTTCTATCCGCTTCTAGCCGGACACCAGGATAAATTACTTATAAATATCAAAGGGAAGAAATGAAAAAGACCGTATTCGCACTAGTCGCCCTCGGCCTGATCGGCGCCAATGCACACGCTCAAAGCAATGTCACGATCTATGGCGTGATCGACACCAGCCTCACCTACACCAGCAAGGTCGGCCCGAAGAACAATAGCCGCTTCAGCGTTGATTCCGGCGACCTCTCGACCTCCCGTATCGGATTCAAGGGCGTAGAAGACTTGGGCGGCGGCTTGAAAGCGATTTTCCAACTGGAAAACGGCTTCAATGCGGACGACGGCTCTTTCGGCACTGCCAGCACCCTGTTTGACCGTAAATCGGTAGTTGGCCTGTCAGGCGGATTCGGCACCGTCACCATCGGTCGTCAAACCGATTTCCTGGAAGATATCGGCAACAAGTACACCTCGGTGCAAACCTTCGGCGGCAACGGCGTCAAAGGCGGCCACTTCAACAACCTGGACCGCATCTCGGGCTCGCGCACCAACAATTCGATCCGCTACGACAGCAGCAATCTGAGCGGCTTTACCGGCAGCCTGTTCTATGGCTTTGGCGAAGTGGCCGGCCAGACTTCCGCAGGCCAGGCCTTTGGTCTCGGCGGCAACTACGCCAACGGCCCGTTCGGCATCGGCCTGGCTTATTTCCAGACCAAGCTGGCGGCTGACGCCCTGCCAAGCAAGGCTGGCGATACCGACCTCAAGACATTCACTCTGGGCGCCAGCTATCAAGCCGGCCCGGCCAAGATCTACGGCGCATGGTCGCAAACCAAACGTCCGCTGGCGACTGCACAGACAGCAACCGGCCTGGTCAACATCACTACTGCTACCAAAGCCAACATCTTCGATCTGGGCGTGGATTATTCCCTGTCGGGTAACCTGCACCTGCTGGCCAGCGTGATCTATGACCGCGCCGACATCAGCCGCAAGACCACCGGCTCGACCAAGGGCAAGACAACCCAGCTGAACCTGGGCGTCGACTACTTCCTGTCGAAGCGCACCGATCTGTACGCCATGTACAGCAACCAGCGCGCCAACGACATCAACAATCCAGGCGTGATCAATGGCGCATACAGCAATGCGCCGGCGGACGACAGCAGCCAGAACGTCTTGCGCGTCGGCCTGCGTCACAAGTTCTGATGTCCTGACGGGTAGACAGTAGTTACCTGCAGGAATAAAAAAAGGGGAAACATTGTTTCCCCTTTTTCTTTTAAGAATCCTGGCTGCGCTTAGAACGTAAGCGTCTTCACACCGTCAGGCGTGCCCAGCAAACAGACGTTAGCGCCCTGCTGCGCAAACAGGCCGACCGTCACCACGCCGGTGATCTGGTTGATTTGCCGCTCCAGCTCCACCGGATCGGTAATCTTCAGGTCGACTAGATCGATAATCACATTGCCATTGTCGGTAATCAGCGGAATTCCATCCTTGAAACGCAGGCGCGGCTCGCCGCCAAACTTGATCAGCTTGCGCGCCACGACTGCCTGCGCCATTGGGATCACTTCAATCGGCAGCGGAAACTTGCCCAGCACTTTGACCAGCTTGGAACCATCGGCGATACAAATGAATTTCTCGGCCACCGAGGCAACGATTTTTTCGCGCGTCAACGCCGCGCCGCCGCCCTTGATCATCGCTCCTTGGGCTGTGATTTCATCGGCGCCGTCAACGTAGACCGGCATGGTCGCGACCTGATTCAGGTCATACACTTCGATGTCATGCGCGCGCAGGCGGGCAGCGGTCGCTTCGGAGGACGCCACAGCACCCTTGATGCGGTGCTTGATCTTGGCCAGCTCATCAATGAAGAAATTGGCGGTGGAGCCGGTGCCGACGCCGACAATCTGGCCGTCGACCACGTATTTAATTGCTTCGCGGGCAACAGCTTGTTTAAGTTGATCCTGGGTCATGGCAGTCATGGCGATGTCTTGAAAGAGAGAAAACCGCTATTTTAACCAATCGACGGCCCACTCTCCCAAATCAATCACCGCTTCCAGCTTGTCAGTGCTTTTCGTCAGGCTGCTCTTCCAGCGTTTCGCGCAAAGCAATCTGCAGCCTGGAGTGCAGTTTGACAAAGCGCTGCCATAGCACCACCACCAGTATGGCGGCGACCACCAGAACCAGAATCAGCAGATTGGTCGGCGGCAGGATACGGCTGCTGAGCGCTGTGATCATCAGTATGATGCCGATGATCGACACCACCGGAATCACTTCCGCAATCACGCGCCGCACTGCATGATTGTAGGAGCCGGCCCATTCCGGCTTGACGCTGATTTCCGCCAGCAGCATGCTCAGCGCGTGCAATTTGCGATAAGTCGCAATCAGGAAAGGCAGCGACAACAGGAGCGCCCCGCCCCACACGATCGCATCCTGAATCTGCGGATCCGCCACCCAGGCCGACATGCTGCCGCCCAGCGTCTCGGCAAAATAGCCGCCGACAATGAAGATCGCGGCGACCAGCGCGAGGTTCACCACGACCTGTAGCAGGATACGGCGGATTATCCGCGACAATTCGGCGCGGTCGCCCTGCGGTTGCAAGCTGGCGAGCCAAGTCGAGTACATGCCGAAGACTGCCGATAATTTTTCTGGCATGGCTTGCGCCAGGCGGCTGGAAAGGGGGTCGGCCAGCTTGATCAGATAAGGTGTCAGCAAGGTGGTTACTGCCGATACCGCTACGACCGTCGGATACAGAAAATCGCTAGTCACCTTGAGGCTGACGCCCAGCGCGGCGATGATGAATGAAAACTCGCCAATCTGCGACAGACCCATGCCGACCCGCATCGAGGTACGGCCGTCCTGTCCGGACAAAAAGCTGGCGAGACCGCAGCTGAAGACCTTGCCAAGCACCACCGCAATCGTGATCACTGCAATCGGCAGCCAGTACTGCGCCAGGATGGATGGATTGAACAGCAAGCCGATCGCTACGAAGAAAATCGCGCTGAACATATCCCGAACCGGCTCGATCAGGCGCTCGATCTGATGCAAGTGGCGCGACTCCGCCATCACCGCACCGATCAGGAAAGCGCCGAGCGCCACGCTGTATTCCATTTTCATGACTAGCAGGCAAAACCCGAAACACAGGCCGAGCACAGTCACCAGCAGCATTTCCTTACTCTTGAAGCGGGCCACATAATCCAGCAGGCGCGGCACGATCAGGATCCCGGCCACCAGCGATACGATCATGAACAAGACCAGTTTGCCGATCGTGACCATGGCGTCGCCGGCATCTACCGAACCGCTGGTCGCCACGCCCGACAGCAAGGCGATCATGCCGATCGCCAGCACGTCTTCGACGATCAGGATGCCGAAAATCAGTTGCGCAAACTTCTCGCGCTTCATGCCCAGTTCATCGAGCGCTTTGACGATGATGGTGGTGGAAGACACCGACAGCATGGCGCCGAGGAATACCGCATCCATTTGCTTCCAGCCAAAATAGATGCCGATTTCGTAGCCCACCCACAGCATCAGCGTAATCTCCGCCAGCGCCGCAACGAACGCGGTAGCGCCGACTTTGGCCAGCTTCTTCAGGCTGAATTCAAGCCCTAGCGAAAACAACAGGAAGATGACGCCAAGCTCCGCCAGGATCTGGATCGTGCGCTCATCGGTAATCAGGGAAAACGGCGGCGTATGCGGCCCGATGATGACGCCGGCGACAACGTAGCCGAGCACGACCGGTTGCTTGAAACGGTTGAACAGCACCGTCACAACGCCGGCGATCAGCATGATCACGGCAAGGTCTTGAATGAAGGTTTCTACTGCGTGGTGCATGGGCAAGCTTTCCGAATAGAAGAGGCAGCTATTAGGGAGGCGCACAAACAGAAGCGACGCTTGCAGCGCCGCCATGCAAGGCAGTGAGGGATACGGCATGACAAACAGCGCGACAATTTTCGCGCTTGGTTTTCTTGCAACACTATATGCTATCGAATATTTATTTTCAATAGCATAATAATTTTATGCCGTGATGTGAAACGATGTGGCGCTGCTCAACGTGAGTCGCGCGGTCGTGAGCCGCTCGATCGCGAGCCGCTCAATCGTCGTGATTAGGATCCAGCTCCGGGAACAGGACTTCGGTGTAGCCGAAACGCGTGAAGTCCTTGATACGCATCGGATACAAGATGCCGTTCAGGTGATCGCACTCGTGCTGCACCACGCGCGCGTGAAAACCATCGACGTCACGGCTGATAGGCACGCCAAGCTGGTCGACACCCTCGTAGTGCAGCTGGGTCCAGCGCGGCACCACGCCACGCAGGCCGGGTACTGACAAACAACCTTCCCAGCCGTCCTCAAGCTCTTCCGACAAGGGGCGCAGGACCGGATTGATCAGGACAGTCTCCGGCACCGCCGGTGCCTCCGGATAGCGAACGTTGTTCTTGAAACCGAAGATCACCAGTTGCAGATTGACGCCTATCTGCGGCGCCGCCAGACCGGCGCCGTTGACGGCGTGCATAGTGTCGAACATGTCGGCGATCAGGTTCTCCAGTTCCGGCGTGCCGAAAGCTGTCACGGGCTCGGCTTGCCGCAGCAGGCGCGGATCGCCCATCTTCAGGATCTCACGAACGGTCATGGTCTTGGCCTCTGGTTTATCTAGTCTATTTAAGAGGCTGTTGCAAAATTAACCTGGCGTTGTTACGTCGGAGCGGCCATCCGCGCCTAGCCATCTGTGTTCGCAACAGCCTCTAAGCAGTTTATTTAAATTGCTTCAGGTACTCAGCAAATTCCGCACCAGTTTCGTGATGCTTCAGTCCCATTGCCAGGGTCGCCTTCAGATAACCCAGCTTGGAACCGCAATCATAGCGCTGGCCGGCATAGCGGTAAGCCAGCACCCGTTCATTTTTCATCAATGCGGCGATGCCGTCGGTCAGCTGGATTTCGCCGCCGGCGCCTTTACCCAGGCCTTCCAGATGGTCGAATATCTTGTTGGTCAGGATATAGCGCCCCACCACTGCCAGAGTCGACGGCGCCTGGTCCGGATGCGGTTTTTCAACGATGCTGTTGACCTTTTCCAGATTGGCTTTATACGAATCGATGCTAACGATACCGTATTGCTTGGTATCCGCGCGCGGCACATCCTGAACCGCCAACATGCTGGAACCTTCAAGCGCAAAAATATCGGTCATTTGCGCCAGCACCGGCTGCTGCCCGGTAGCCACGTCCATGAAATCGTCTGCCAGCAAAACGGCAAAAGGTTCGTTGCCTACCACCGGCCGCGCGCACAGAACGGCATGCCCCAGTCCCAGCATTTCCGACTGGCGGATAAAAATGCAGTTGATGTGTTTTGGGATGACGTTTTGCACCAGATCCAGCAGACGTTCCTTGCCGGCAGCTTCCAGCTCGGTTTCCAGTTCGTAGGCTTTGTCGAAATGATCTTCGATGGCACGCTTGTTGCGGCCTGTGATGAACACCATATCGGTGATGCCCGCCGCAACGGCTTCTTCCACCGCATACTGAATCAACGGCTTATCGACGATCGGCAGCATTTCTTTTGGCTGGGCCTTGGTGGCCGGAAGAAAGCGGCTACCCAGGCCGGCAACAGGAAATACAGCTTTTCTAATCTTGACCATTTGTGTTTCCTTGTTCGTTTTCTAAAAGAGTACGGAACGCCATTTCATCCAGGATCGGGATGCTGAGCTCTTCCGCCTTGGTTAGCTTACTACCGGCCTCGGCGCCAGCAACTACATAACTAGTCTTTTTCGAAACCGAGCCGGTCACCTTGCCGCCGGCAGCTTCAATCATAGCCGCAGCGGCATCACGTGTGAGCGTAGGCAAGCTGCCTGTCAGCACGAAGGTCTTACCTGCAAAGAGCTTCGACGCGCTTTCCGCCGGCAAGTTCTCCGGCCAGTGAATACCGGCTGCACGCAACTGCTCCACCAACTCCCGATTCAACGGATCCGCAAAGAAAACAAGCAAAGAACGCGCCACCACCGGGCCGATATCGGCAACGCCCAGCAATTGTTCCTCAGAGGCTTGCATGACGCCGTCAATGCTGCCGAAATGCGTCGCCAGCTCTTTTGCCGTGGCCTCACCGACATGACGGATGCCTAACGCGTAAATGAAGCGGCCCAAGGTGGTTGACTTCGATTTTTCGAGGGCGGACAAGACATTTTGCGCAGACTTGTCGGCCATGCGGTCCAGCTCGGCCAGTTTCAACAGGCCCAATTTATACAGATCGGCGGCAGTGGTGATGATATTGCGATCGACCATCTGCTCAATCAACTGATCGCCCAGACCTTCGATATCCATCGCACGACGCGATGCAAAATGTTGCAAACCGCCCTTGCGTTGCGCGGCGCACTTGACCCAGCCGCCGGAGCAGCGCGCGATCGCTTCATCTTCCAGCTTGACGATGGTCGAGCCGCAAATCGGACATGCGCTAGGCATGACGAACGCTTGCGCATTCGCCGGCCGTAAATCCGGCACGAACGACACCACTTCCGGAATCACGTCGCCGGCGCGGCGCACGATGACCGTATCGCCGATCTGGATATCCTTGCGCCGCACCTCGTCTTCGTTATGCAAGGTAGCGTTGGTCACCGTGACGCCGCCGACAAACACCGGCGCCAGGCGCGCCACCGGCGTCACCGCGCCGGTCCGACCAATCTGCACTTCTATGCCGAGAACCTGGGTGGTGGCTTCTTCCGCCGGGAATTTATGCGCCAGCGCAAAACGCGGCGCCCGCGACACAAAGCCGAGGGTCTGTTGCTGCAGCAAGCGATTGACTTTGTACACCACGCCATCGATTTCGTAAGGCAGCTGCGGGCGCTTGCTGCCAATGCCGCGGAAAAATTCCAGCAAGCCGGCAGCGCCCTTGACCACACTGCGCTCTTTGCATACCGGCAGCCCTAGTTCGCTGTACCAATCCAGCAATGCGGAATGCGAGGCCGGCATGGCCGCGCCTTCCAGCGTCCCTATCCCGTAGGCGAAGAAGCGCAAGATACGTTGCGCCGTAATCCGTGAATCCAGTTGCCGCAAGCTGCCGGCGGCGGCGTTGCGCGGATTGGCGAATTCTTTCATTTCCGCTTCGCGCTGACGCGCGTTGAGCCTGGCAAAATCCTCCTTGAACATCAGCACTTCGCCGCGCACGTCCAGCACCTTCGGCGGTTGCTTTGTATGCAAGCGCAAGGGAATCGCGCGCACGGTGCGGATGTTGCTGGTGACGTTTTCTCCGGTGGTGCCGTCGCCGCGCGTGGCGGCCTGCACCAGCACGCCGTCTTCGTAGCGCAGGTTGATGGCAAGGCCGTCGAATTTCAGTTCGGCGGCATATTCGATCTCGCTATCGACCTGGGTGTCGAGGCCATCCCTGACGCGGCGGTCGAATTCAACGATATCGTTGTCTTCAAAGCCATTGCCCAAGGACAGCATCGGTATCGAATGCGTCACTTGCTCAAATTGCGGCAACGGCGCCGCACCGACGCGCTGGGTCGGAGAATCGGGCGTATTCAGCTCTGGATGCGCTTGTTCCAACGCCTGCAGTTCTCGAAACAGCAGATCGTATTCCGCATCCGGAATCGAGGGATTATCCAGCACGTAGTAGGAATGATTATGGCGATTCAGCTCGGTCGCTAGCCAGGCCGCGCGCAAGCGCCATTCGGCGGCATCGGGAACGCTTCCCGTGCCGCCTGCATGTGATGATTGTGATGACATAGTTAACTAAATAAACGCAAGGCCCGTACTGAGCCGGCCGGGATTTCGGCGGCATCCATTTCATGGTAGAAGGCATCTACCTGGCCGGCAATTTCTGCCAGTTGGACATCTGCCAGAGGCTGGTTGCTGTCATCGACCAGCACGCCGCCAAGGCGTGCAGCCAGCGAACGTCCGCAAGCTACCATCGCGCCATAACCGTCACGATCAGGAGCGACGCGCGGAACGTCGAGCAGCAAGGTCAGGCGGCTGGTGGTTTCTGCAACTGCGCTGGCGTTGGTCGACAAGGAGAACAGCAGGCCGCCCTCGCCATCCGACATCACCATGCGGCCTTCCGGCCGGGCGTCGAAGCCTTGCCGCGTCAATGCCGCTTGCAAGGTGCTGATCGCCCATGGTGCGCCATTCGACTGGATGTTCACGCCCAACTGCGCATCGTGCTCGATGACAAATTGATGCAGGGAGCGCGCGCTGTGCATCACTTCCATCATGTCAGGCAGATCCGGCTCGGCGCCTATGTCGTCGGCGATCTGTCGCAAACGGCTGACCAGTTCGGAATATTCGATTTCATTCAACGGATTGGTGCGGTTAGCCAACTGTACTCCGGCCAGCAGCGTGCTGTAGATGCCGCCATGCGCCACCGGCTCCCAATCGCCGTTCGCGTCTTCGCCGATAAAATGAATCGGCTTGTTGCCGACATGACGCAGGCTTTGCAACGCTGGCAATACCTTATCTCCGCGCACCGGTGCGTCCAATGCAAGTGGAATGGCGCAATCGATCAGTTCGTCGACCGGCAAATCCCTGTGTACTGCGGCAGCAGGCTGCTGGACCGGACTCGCAACATGAGCCGCCGCCACCGGATTACTCAGCTGCGGCTCCAGCGCGTTCTGCTCGGCGCTTTGCTCAATGTCATCATGCGGCAATGCCGCCATCTTGGCGTCAAACTCGGCATCAGAGTCAGATTCGAACAGTTTCGGCTCATGACGCGCCGGTGCTTCAACGCTTTCCTTGTCAGGAGGCGCCTTCATCAGGACATCATCATGCGATCCGGAAAACGCCCGCTCAACACTCTTCTTGGCCTTGTATTCCTGCCATTTGTTGTAGGAAATGACGCCAACAAGAAACGCGCCTCCAATGATAAACAGGCTGGTCTGTAAATCTGTCATTCTGCTAATGCCTTAATAGCCAACGCTGCCATGTTACCGGCGCATGTGCTTGAAATATGAATCTGCGATTGAAACCGTGGTCTGGTCATTGATTAAATCCGAGGAAAAAACACTTCTAAAATAATTGTCAGTGACCGCGTGAATATGCATCCCCTGCCGAAATCCAGTTTATTTTTATAAAAACAATACTAGTATTACTGCATATGACCTCAACGTAAAATTATTGAGACATTTTTTTACAATATATTGCATTACGGCTATTAAATCAGCTTATTGTTGCCGCAAAAAGTTGTCAAGCTACCCAAGCTGCCGACGCTTTCCGTTCATTGGCGCTCCAGATCTCCCATCGGATATCAGTTTATGCGGCAACGGGATCGCTGGCAAAACTTCTGGCCGCTTCCATATCCACCGCAACAATCCGCGACACACCCTGCTCTTGCATGGTCACGCCGATCAGCTGCTGCGCCATTTCCATCGCAATCTTATTATGCGAAATGAACAGGAACTGTGTGTTAGTTGACATACGCTTGACCATATTGCAGAAACGCTCGGTATTGGCGTCATCCAGCGGCGCATCAACCTCGTCCAGCAAGCAGAACGGCGCCGGATTCAGCTGGAACATCGAGAACACCAATGCCGTCGCGGTCAGCGCCTTTTCACCACCCGATAGTAAATGAATCGTTGCATTCTTTTTGCCCGGTGGTTGCGCCATCACCTGCACGCCGGAGTCGAGGATTTCATCGCCGGTCATGATCAACCTGGCCTGGCCGCCGCCGAACAGAATCGGGAATAGCTCGGCAAAGTGATGATTGACCTTGTCGAAAGTATCTTGCAGCAGGTCGCGGGTTTCCTTGTCGATCTTGTGGATCGCGTCCTGCAAAGTGTTGATGGCTTCGGTCAAGTCAGCGTTTTGCGCATCCAGGAAATTCTTGCGCTCGGATGCCTGCGCCAGCTCGTCCAGCGCCGCCAGGTTGACAGCACCCAGGCCGGCAATGGCGTTGGTCAGGCGGGTAACTTCGCCTTGCAGGTACGATGGCCGCATTTCCGATGTCAGCTTTTCGCTCAGCGCAGCTTCATCCGCCTGGGCTTCGAGTAGCTGCTGCACATATTGTTCCTGATTCAGACGCGCGGCCTGCTCTTTCAGCTGCAACTCCATGATACGGTCGCGCTGCGGTTGCAGGCTGCGTTCGGCTTGCAGGCGAGTTTCCTCATGCTGGCGCAAATTCTGCGAGACCTGGTCCAGTTCGTGGCGAGTATCGGCCAATGCGCGTTCCTGCTCGCTGCGCTTGTCCAGCAAATCTTGCAAACCGGCTTGCGCCGCCTGGTCGTCCAGGCTTTCCAGTTCAAGGTGGCCCTGCTGCATGTTGGCGAACAACTGCGCCGCCTGCTCCAGCGCGGTGGCGATGCTGCGCTTGAGTTCTTCGATCTTGTTGCGATGGGATTTCTCGGCGAACTCCGCCTCCTGCGCGGCCCGCTCCATTTCACGCAGGCGCTGGCGGGCGTCGTTCAGTTGCTGTTCCTTGCCCAGATAATCGGTTTGTCCGTCTTCATGCTTTTCCTGCAATTCGGCCAGTTCCATGTCGAGCTGCTCGAACTTGGCTTCCGATTCCATCTTGATTTGCTGCTGCTCGCTTTCCTGCGCGGCGATTTCAGCCAGGTCGGCAGCAATCTGCGAGCTGCGCTGGTTAAAGCGCTCCTGCAACTCGGACAATTTCATGACATCGATCTGCAAACCGTGCACGGCCTGCGTCAAGCCGGTATGCCGCAACCGCATTTCCTGCAAGCGCTGGGTGGCTTGCGACAGGGCCGCTTCGGCCCGCACCGAGCGTGAACGCGCCTCATCGGCCAGCATCTGCTGGGCACGCAACTGTTTGGTGATGTTTTCGATTTCCTGCTGGCGCGCCAGCATGCCGTCCTGCTCCGAATCCGAGGCATAAAAACGCACGCCGGTCTTGCTGATCACATGCCCCTGGCGCGTCACAAAGCTGGCGCCCAGCGGCAATTTGCCGCGCTCGGCGAAGGCCGTCACAGTATCGTCGGCAGCGTAGAAATTGTGCAGCCAGTCCTGCATCAACACCCGCAAACCCGGATCGTTCAACTGCAACAGATTGAGGAACGGTTTCAGGCCGGCAGGCGCATCGACAGGCGCAGTGGACGCTACGCCATTTGGTGAAAACAAGGCCAGCTTGGCTGGCGGCGCATCGTTGAAAAAGGCCTTCGCCCAATCCAGGTTGGACATTTCCAGCGCCGAAGTACGCTCGCGCAGGACCGACTCCAGCGCGGTTTCCCAGCCACCGTCGATATGCAGTTTTTGCCACAGGCGCGGCAATGCAGCCAACTCGTGCTTTTCAAGCCAAGGCTGTACCTTACCCTCGGTCTGCACGCTCTCCTGCAATTGCTTGAGCGCGGCAAGACGCGCTTCCAGCTGGGCGTTATTGGCGCTTTCTGTATTGACTTGCTGCTGCGCGTTACGCCGCTCCTCTTCCAGACGCGGCTGCTGTTCCTGCAGCTCTTCCAGCTGCATGCCTACTTCTTCCAGCCCGGCCTGCTTTTCTTCCAGCTGCATACGCAGATTGGTCAGATGTGCATTGTCGGGCAGGTTCAAGCCGTTCTTTTCCTGCGACAACCGCTCGCGGCGGCCGGTCAGGCCATTCAGGATATTCGAAGCATTGCGCTGATGGGTCGATTCGAGTTCGATCTGCTGCTGGATCTGCATGATCTTGGCGCGCGACTCGGTACTCTTCAGCTGCGCTTCTCGCCAACGCTGCTCCAGCGCCGGCAACTGATCGTTATGTTGCTGCGAGGCTACCTGCGATTGTTCGACGCGCGCCATCAGCTCTTCCAGATGCATCTCGGCTTCCACCAGATCGTCCTGGAATTGCGTACCCTGGCGCTGCCATTGATCGCGCTGCGCGGTCAATGAATTGAGTTGCGACTGCAAGCGGTTACGCGATTCGATGACGAACTTGATCTGCGCTTCCAGGCTGCCGATTTCAGAGTTGGTCTGGTACAGATGGCCTTGCGCCTGATGCATGCGGTCGCCTGCCGCATAGTGCGATTGCCGCATATGTTCCAGCTCGGTTTCCACATGACGCAGCTTGGCGGTCTGCTCTTCCAAGTCGGTTTGCGCCTTTTCAATTTCGCGGAAGAATTTTTCCTGCTCGGCTTTGGCTTCATTCTTGCGCAACAGCCACAACAATTTCTGCTTCTCTTCCTGGTCGCCTTGCAGCTCATGGAATTTTTGCGCGACCGCAGCCTGCGATTGCAGCTTTTCCAGATTCGCGTTCAGTTCGCGCAAGATGTCTTCGACCCGCAGCAAGTTATCGCGGGTGTCGTTCAGGCGATTTTCGGTTTCGCGGCGACGCTCCTTGTACTTGGACACGCCAGCGGCTTCTTCCAGGAAAATCCGCAACTCTTCAGGGCGCGCCTCGATGATGCGGGAAATCATACCCTGGCCGATGATCGCGTAAGCGCGCGGGCCTAGTCCGGTGCCGAGGAAGATATCCTGGATATCGCGGCGGCGTACCGCCTGGTTATTGATGTAATACGTAGAAGTGCCGTCGCGCGTCAAGGTGCGCTTGACGGCGATTTCGGCGTACTGGCTCCATTGGCCCGCAGCTTTACCGAGGCTATTGTCGAACACCAGCTCGACCGAAGAACGGCCAGCCGGCTTACGGTGAGAAGAGCCGTTGAAAATAACGTCCTGCATCGACTCGCCGCGCAGCTCGGAAGCCTTGGATTCACCCAAGACCCAGCGCACCGCATCGATGATATTGGACTTGCCGCAACCGTTAGGCCCCACCACACCGACCAGCTGGCCCGGGACCTGGAAATTGGTAGGGTCAACGAAAGACTTGAATCCCGATAATTTAATGGAAGTTAAACGCACGTTATCGACTGTTCTTATCAAAGTCGGCGAAAAAGCTGCCGCACTACTTCACACTATAAAAAACGAGGAAAAACCTCGCAGGAGGTCGCCATCATAACATTCCACCTCGCCATATATGCGATCTGAATGCCTGCAAATGGCGGCTAACGATGGAAAATGTGATTGTTACTTTATCAGCAGATTTGTGCACCCGACATTACCCGCATAGGAAAGGCAGGCGCCACAGGTTTGTGGCCGGACTTATCGAAAAAGTTCAAGAAGACAATGGAAAGCGCAAAAAGCCGACGAATCTGCTTTTTACGACCTGTCGGAGGCGCGATACGGACAATCAAACAGGCCACTTCTGTATATAATGCAAACAGCATATTCGCAGCAGTTTTCCCCATTCCATCGTTGTTATTCATCCGTCATCAATCACGTGAATCCATTACTTGACCGGCTGCAGCCCTATCCGTTTGAAAAATTGCGCGCATTATTCGCCGACGTCACGCCCAATCCGGCGTACAAGCCGATCAGTCTCGGCATCGGCGAACCGAAACATCCGACGCCTAAATTCATCCAGCAAGCGCTGAGCGACAACCTGAACGGCCTGGCCAGCTATCCGAGCACCATTGGCGCAGAACCTTTGCGCGCTGCCATCGCTGGCTGGCTGGAACGCCGCTACGGCTTGCCGCCACTAGACCCGGCGACGCAGATCCTGCCGGTCAACGGCTCGCGCGAAGCGCTGTTTGCGCTGGCGCAGACTGTGGTCGATCCGGCGCAAAAAGATGCGCTGGTCATGTGCCCGAATCCGTTCTATCAAATCTACGAAGGCGCCGCTTACCTGTCCGGCGCCCAGCCTTATTTCGTCAATTCCGATCCCGCCCGCAACTTTGCGCCGGATTATCGCAGCGTGCCGGACGATGTCTGGCCGCGGGTCAAGCTGCTGTATTTGTGCTCGCCGGGTAATCCGACCGGCGCCGTGCTGTCGCTGGAAGACTGGAAAGAATTGTTTGCGCTGTCGGACCGGCACGGCTTCGTGATCGCCGCCGACGAATGCTATTCCGAGATTTATTTCAAGCCGGAGGCGCCCTTGGGCGGCCTGCAAGCGGCCAATATACTGGGCCGCAGCGGCTATCCGCGCCTGATCGCTTTTTCCAGCCTGTCAAAGCGTTCCAATGTGCCTGGCATGCGCTCCGGCTTTGTCGCCGGCGATGCCGCCATCCTCAAGAAATTCCTGCTGTATCGTACCTATCACGGCGGCGCCATGAGCCCGCCAGTGCAAGCGGCTTCGGTCGCCGCCTGGAACGACGAAACCCACGTCGTCGAAAACCGCGCCAAATACATGGCGAAATTCCAACAGGTCACCCCTGTACTGCAAACCCTGCTGGACGTTGCCCTGCCCGACGCCGGTTTTTATCTATGGGCAAAAGTAGATAAACTGACAAACATCTCCGATACTGACTTCGCCAAGCGGCTGTATGCCGAATATAATGTAACGGTATTGCCCGGCAGCTATCTGGCGCGCGACGCCCATGGCAGCAATCCGGGACAGCAACGGATCCGCATGGCGCTGGTGGCGGAAGTCGATGAGTGCCTGGAAGCAGCGCAGCGGATTGCGGCGTTTTGCCGGGGCCTTTAATTCTTTAACGCTTAACCAAACAGCGGCATTGAAGATTTGCGCGTAGCGCGGCTTTCTTGCTTGCGGTTGATCTTACGTATTGCACCATGACGATCCATTTGCAACGCCGTCATGGTCAAATCCATTTTTGAACTTTCATTTAGCGACTAATCATGACTCAATCTCTGCAAGCATTTATCGACCAAGCCTGGGAACAGCGTACCGAATTTTCCCCGAAAACTGCACCCGCCGATGTCCGCGAAGCGGTCGCCAAAGTCATCGCCGAACTCAACCAGGGCAGCTTGCGCGTGGCCGAGAAAATCGACGGCAACTGGGTCGTCAACCAATGGATCAAGAAGGCCGTGCTGCTGTCGTTCCGCCTGGAAGACAACCTGCCGATGCCGGCCGGCGAGAACATGCAGTTCTACGACAAGGTGCCAACCAAGTTCGCCAACTACACCGCTGAAGATTTCGCCAAGGGCGGTTTCCGCGTCGTGCCGCCGGCAGTGGCGCGTCATGGCAGCTTCATCGGCAAGAACGTGGTGCTGATGCCTTCCTATGTCAACATCGGCGCCTATGTCGATGAAGGCACCATGGTCGACACCTGGGCTACCGTCGGCTCCTGCGCGCAGATCGGCAAGAACGTCCACCTGTCCGGCGGCGTCGGCATTGGCGGCGTACTGGAACCGATGCAAGCCAACCCGACCATTATTGAAGACAATTGCTTCATCGGCGCTCGTTCGGAAATCGTCGAAGGCGTGATCGTTGAAGAAAACTCGGTCATCTCGATGGGCGTCTACATCGGCCAGTCGACCAAGATCTACGACCGCGCTACAGGTGAAGTCACTTACGGCCGCATCCCTTCGGGTTCGGTAGTTGTTTCAGGCAGCCTGCCTTCGGCCGATGGCAAGTACAGCTTGTATTGCGCCGTGATCGTCAAGCGCGTCGACGCCAAGACCCGCGCCAAGACCGGCATCAACGAACTGCTGCGCGAAGCCTGATTCGTTGTAAAGCTTTGAGGGGCAGAGTTTGCGGGTTGCCAAGGCAAGCCTTGCTGCCAATGCAGCACTGCCCCTGCCAAGATGTGTGAATTACAAAGAAAGAAGGCAGGACCGGCCGCGCCAAAAGCGCTGTAGGCTATCCAAGTCTTCGACATAATAATATTTCTGCACCGAGGAGTTTTTATGGCAATGGATCGCTTGTTTCAGCTGATGCAGGAGAAAGAGGCGTCGGACATGTTCTTGGCGCCCGGCTCGCCGATTCACCTGAAGATCAAGGGCCAGATGGTCCCGGTCAACCAGCAAAGCATGGATGACAACACTATCCTTCTTCTGCTGAAAGAAGTGCTGCCGGCCGAACGGCTGCAAGAACTGGACCGCAACAATGAATTGAATCTTGGTTTGCCGGTGGCCGGCGTCGGCAGTTTCCGGCTGTCGGCGTTCCGCCAGCGCGGCAGCATCTCCGCCGTGATTCGTTATATCCCGTACGAGATTCCGCCGTTTGAAGAACTGCGCCTGCCGCCGGCGCTGCTCGAACTGATCGGCCGCAAACGCGGCCTGCTGCTGATTGTCGGCTCGACCGGATCCGGCAAATCCACCACCATCGCGTCGATGCTGGACTATCGCAACAAGACCCAGGCAGGCCATATCCTGACGCTGGAAGATCCTATCGAATTCCTGTTCCAGAGCCACCGCTCGATCGTCAACCAGCGCGAAATCGGTAGCGACACCACCGACCTCAACGGCGCACTGAAGAATGCGTTGCGACAGGCGCCGGACTGCATCCTGATCGGCGAAATCCGCGACAAAGCCACCATGTCGGCCGCCCTAGCCTATGCCCAGTCGGGCCATCTGGTGGTGTCGACGCTGCACGCCAACAACACGTATCGCGCACTGAACCGTATCATCAGTTTCTATCCGATGGAAAACCGACCCGCACTGCTGGAAGACTTGGCGTCGACCCTGGCCGCGATTGTCTCGCAGCGCCTGGTCACCACCACCGAAGGCAAGCGTACTCCAGCAGTGGAAATCATGCTGAACACGCGCCACGTTTCTGAACTGATTGAAGAAGACAACATCAGCCAGATCAAGGAGGCGATGGAAAAAAGCCTGGCGCCCGGCTCGCAGACTTTCGAGCAAGCGCTGATGCAATTGATTGCGGATGGCGTCATTACCCAGGACGAAGCACTGGAACATGCGGATTCGCCGAGCAACCTTTACTGGCTGATCAATAACCATACACCGAGCTCGAAGAAGAATGCGGTGCCGGTGATCCCAGAGCCTGAGCGCGTAGAAGGTGCAACCTTCACCGAGTTCACACTGGATTTATAAAACATCCTCATCATCCGTAGCGACAGTATCTCATTTATGGCAATTACACTTTACGGCATTCCCAACTGCGACACGGTCAAGAAAGCCCGCACCTGGCTTGAAGACCAGGAGATCGCCTACACGTTTCACAATTTCAAAAAAGACGGCATCACGGCTGAACTGATCACGACCTGGCTGGCAGACATTCCCTGGGATACGCTGGTCAACCGCAAGGGCACAACCTGGCGCGGCCTCTCGGAACAGCGCCGCAACGGCATCACCGACGGTATCAGTGCGACACCGTTGATGCTGGAACTGCCGTCGATCATCAAGCGGCCGGTGCTGTACACCGGCAAGCAAGCTTATGTCGGGTTTTCGGACGCGCTGTACCAGGAAATATTCAGCCAATGATTCAGCCGGCAAACCTGCAAACTATCGCAACATCATCAACATACCGTCCATGAACAACCAAAGCAAAACCCTGGCGCTGGCCGAACAACTGATTGCCCTCTCCTCTGTCACGCCACAGGACAAGGGCTGCCAGGCGCTCCTGATCGAATTGCTGGCGCCGCTCGGCTTTGCATGTGAAACCATCCAGTCTGGCGACGTCACCAACCTGTGGGCACGCAAGGGCACGACGCGGCCACTGCTGGCGTTCGCCGGCCATACCGACGTCGTTCCGACCGGTCCGCGCGAACAGTGGCAATCCGATCCGTTCCTGCCTAGCCATCGCGACGGCAAGCTGTATGGCCGTGGTGCCGCCGATATGAAAACCTCGATTGCTGCGATGGTGGTGGCGGTGCAGGAATTCATCCAGGCTCGTCCGGATCATTCCGGCTCGATCGGCTTCCTGATTACCAGCGATGAAGAAGGCCCGGCTACCGATGGCACCGTCGTGGTCTGCGAAAAACTCAAGGCGCGCAGCGAACAATTGGATTACTGCATCGTCGGCGAACCGACCTCCAGTTCGACGCTGGGCGACATGATCAAGAACGGCCGCCGCGGCACCATGTCAGGCAAACTCACCGTCAAAGGCATCCAAGGGCACATCGCGTATCCGCACCTGGCGAAAAATCCAATCCATCTGGCAGCCCCTGCGCTGGCCGAACTGGCGGCGGAAAAGTGGGATGACGCCAATGAATACTATCTGCCGACTTCCTGGCAGATGTCCAACATTCACGGCGGCACCGGCGCCTCCAACGTGATTCCCGGCGAAGTGGTGATCGATTTTAATTTCCGGTTTTCAACCGCCAGCACGGTCGAGGGCTTACAGCAGCGTGTGCAGGCCATCCTCGACAAGCATGGCCTGGAATACACGCTTGCCTGGACTGTCGGCGGCCGGCCGTTCCTGACGCCGCGAGGCACGCTAAGCGATGCCATCTCTTCTGCGATCAAGGCTGAAACAGGAATCAACACCGAACTGTCCACCACCGGCGGCACCTCGGACGGCCGCTTCATTGCGCAGATCTGTCCGCAAGTGATCGAATTCGGGCCGCCTAACGCCAGTATTCACAAGATCGACGAGCATGTTGAAGTACAGTTCATCGATCCGCTGAAGAACATTTACCGCCGGACCCTGGAAAACCTGCTGCCCTCCACTGCCGTTTAACTCACTCGCACAAAGGTACTTATCGCTGGCATAAAAGACATCGTTGAACAAGCCTACGACGCCACGTCATACACCTCCCATCCGTTCAAAGCCACCGCGCCAGAGCATCTGGCGGCGGTCGCTACCCTGTTCAACCTGACTCCGCCGCGCACAGAGAATGCGCGCGTGCTGGAACTGGGTTGCGCTGCCGGCGGCAATCTGATTCCTCATGCGCAGCGGCATCCCGGCGGCCACTATGTCGGCGTAGACCTGTCCGAGGTACAAATCGACGCCGGTCAGCAACGGCTCGCCGCGCTGGGTCTGACAAATATCAACCTGCACCATATGAGCATCAGCGACATCGGTCCGGCCCTGGGCCAGTTCGACTACATCGTTTGCCATGGCGTGTACAGCTGGATGTCGCCGCAGGTGTAAGACGAGATTTTGCGTGTATGTGCAGAGAATTTGGCCTCCGACGGGATAGCCATCATCAGCTACAACACCTATCCGGGCTGGAAATTCAAGGAAGTGGTGCGGGAGGCGATGCTGTTCCGCGGCAAAAACCATGAAAAGCCGCAAGACAAGCTAGCGCATTCCCGCGGCACGTTCAATTTCATGCACGAGGTGTCGAGCAAGGGCAGCGTCCTCCACCAGGTGTTGGAACAGCACGCCGGCGCGCTCAACGGCCAGTTCGACGATTACTATCTGCTGCATGAATATCTGGAGCCGTGCAACGGGCCTTGCTGTCTGAGCGAATTTGCGGCGCGTGCACAGCGGCACAAACTGGGCTATCTGGCCGATGCCGAAACGCAATCTATGTTTGTCAGCAATCTTGGCAGCAACGTCGCCGATCCCCTGCTGCGTGAATGCGGAAACGACCAGGTGGTGCTGGAACAATACATGGATTTCCTGAGTAACTGCCAGTTCCGCCACACCCTGCTGGTGCACGCGAAACAGCAAAGCCAGATCCGCTATATGCTCAATTCGGGCAGGCTGGCGCTATTGCACCATGCTTGCGCGGTCGATAGCGGTACTGCGACGATCGCTCATGACGATACGGAGCAGGCACTCACCCTCAACGGCCAGCAGCTAGTCATCAAAGGCCGGATCAACAAGCTTGCCTTGCAACTGCTGGGCGAACGCTTTCCGGCCACCATGCACGTGCCGGAACTGGTAAGCGCCATTCGCCAACGCCTGCAACAACGCTAGGACAGCGACACCGAGATGATCACCCAACTGATGGAGGTGCTGGTGATACGCGGCGCTGTGAATTTTCGCGTGCAAGCGCTGGACGTTGCCCCTGCCGTTGCCGAACAACCGCTCGCCCTGGCGTTCGCCCGTGCAGACCTGACCCTGGCCCCGAACGCCGACACCACCAATCTCTGGCACCAGGGAGTACGTCTGAACATCATCGAGAAAATCCTGCTGCCCAAGTTGGATGAAAATCATACTCAAGAGCAACTGATAGCGCATATCTTGCAGAAAGAGCAGCAAAACACCCTGGAGTTCAAGCACAAGGAAGGCCACCGCTTGACCGATCCGCAAGCCTTGCAGGAAGCTGCCGCCGAACATGTCGGCAATGCCCTGCGCGCACTCAGATATAATGCGCTATTAATCAATCCCCGATAATTTGGGGTTAAATCGATACAATACCAGGCTAAATAGCCGGGTTCGCCCCATTCTGCCCGGCATTTCCGATAGAATCCGCCTGACACATTTTTTGGCTCTGGCTGTAACTCTGCGAGTAAGCAGTTGACAGTTGAGGCCGAGTTGCCCTGACAGCGTAATCCACCACGTTGCGACAACTCCTGATCTATCCCGCACATACGACAATCGCGCCATGACACCACAATCCTTTACCACTATCCGCGACCTGCTGCGCTATGCAGTGACCCGTTTCAATACCGCCGGTCTGTTTTTCGGCCATGGCAGCAGCAATGCGCTGGACGAAGCGGCCTATTTGATCCTGCATACGCTGAAGCTGCCGCTGGACAAGATCGAACCTTTTTTCGATGCGCGCCTCCTGCCGCATGAAATTGAAGCCGTCTTGCAAGTAATTGAAAAGCGCAGCGTCGACCGCCTGCCTGCCGCCTATATCACCAACGAAGCCTGGCTCGGCGAATACCGTTTCTATGTCGACCAACGCGTGATCGTGCCGCGTTCGTTCATCGCCGAGTTGATCCCCGACCATTTCTCGCCGTGGCTGCAAGAGCCGGCGACGGTCAGCAACATCCTGGAACTGTGCACCGGCTCCGGCTGCCTGCCGATCATGCTGGCTGACGCCTTCCCTTCTGCCCACGTCGACACAGCGGACATCTCCGCCGATGCGCTGGCAGTGGCGCGCCGCAACGTGGACGAATATGAATTGCAGGACCGCATCACGCTGATCGAATCCGATTTGTACAGCAAGGTGCCAGCCAAGAAATACGACCTGATCGTCACCAACCCGCCTTATGTGAACTCAGGCTCGATGGGCAAGCTGCCGCCGGAATACCTGCGCGAGCCGCAAATCGCCCTGGCAGGCGGCAGCGACGGCATGGACCTGGTACGCCAGATCGTGGCCGGCGCCAAACAGCGTCTGACTGCTAACGGCGTGCTGGTGGTTGAAATCGGCAATGAACGCGCTTTCGCCGAAGCCGCGTTCCCGAACCTGGAAATGACCTGGGTCTCGACCAGCGCCGGCGACGACATGGTGTTCCTGCTGACCGCCGACCAGCTGCCGTAAGCCTGTAACGCTTTATCCAAGATCTCAAGACCTGCATGCGGTTCGCTGACGCATGCATGGCCATTCATTCAGCAAGTAGATAGTAGACATGATACGTTTTCAACAAGTTTCCCTGATGCGCGGCATTAAGCCATTGCTCGACAATGTCGACGTCACCCTCAATCCGGGCGACAAGATCGGCCTGATCGGCGCCAACGGCGCCGGCAAGTCCAGCCTGTTCGGACTGCTGCGCGGGGAGCTGCATGCCGACCTCGGTGACATCGACTTCCCGTCGAAATGGCGCATGGCTTACGTCGCCCAGGAAACTCCGGCGCTGGATCGCCCTGCGATCGAATACGCCATCGATGGCGACGTCACCCTGCGCCGGCTGGAAGAAGAACTGGCCTTCCTGGAAAGCGAACCGGAAAGCACCTCCAACGGCATTTTGATCGGCGAGCTGTATAGCGCGCTGGCCGACGCCGATGCCTACACCGTGCGTTCGCGCGCCGAACAATTGCTGACAGGCCTTGGCTTCTCGCTGGCGCAAATGGAACAACCGGTGGCCAGCTTCTCCGGCGGCTGGCGCATGCGCCTGAATCTGGCGCAGGCGCTGATGTGCCCGTCCGACCTGCTGCTGCTCGATGAACCGACCAATCACTTGGACCTGGACGCCATTATCTGGCTGGAAGACTGGCTCAAGCGCTACCCTGGCACCCTGATCATCATTTCCCATGACCGCGACTTCCTCGACGGCGTGGTGAATGTCATCGTGCATATCGACGAACGCAAGCTGAAGCGTTATTCCGGCAATTATTCCTCGTTCGAGCGCCAACGTTCGGCGCAGCTGGAACTGGCTGCCGGCACCCTGGAAAAGCAAATGCGCCAGCGTGCGCATCTGGAATCGTTCATCAACCGCTTCAAGGCGCAGGCAAGCAAGGCACGTCAGGCACAAAGCCGGATGAAGGCGCTGGCCAAGATGGAAGAACTGGCGCCGTTACGCGCCGCCGCTGAATTCTCTTTCGAATTCCGGGTGCCGCTGAGCGCGCCGAACCCCCTGCTGGTGATGGAAGATGTGAGCGCCGGCTATCGCACTGAAAGCGAAACCAGCCACGAAGTCACAGAAAAAGTCATCGTTTCCGGCATCAATTTCTCGCTACAGATTGGTCAGCGCATCGGCTTGCTGGGCGTCAATGGCGCGGGTAAATCGACGTTCATCAAGACCATCGCGGAAGAACTGAAGCCATTGCGCGGCGATGCCCAGTTCGGTAAAGGTTTGTCGATCGGCTATTTTGCCCAGCATCAGGTCGAAATGCTGCGTCACGACGAATCGCCGCTGTGGCACATGGGTAAAATTGCGCCGACCACGCGTGAGCAGGAATTGCGTAATTTCCTCGGCAGTTTCAATTTCAACGGCACCATGGTGACCAGTTCAATCAAGCCATTTTCCGGTGGTGAAAAAGCCCGCCTGGCGCTGGCGCTGATCGTCTGGCAACGGCCTAATCTGCTGCTGCTGGATGAACCGACCAACCATCTGGACCTGGAAACCCGCGAAGCCTTGACTATGGCGCTGGCGCAGTTCGAAGGCACACTGGTGCTGGTGTCACATGATCGCCATCTGTTGCGCGCCACCACCGATCAGTTCATCATTGTCGCCGACGGCAAGGTGCAGCCGTTCGACGGCGATCTGGACGATTACAAGGACTGGCTATTCAAGACCAAGCTGGCGGCGAAGAACAGCGCCACCGATGCGGCCCTGCCAAAAGCCAGCAGCAAGGCCAAGATCGCCAGCGCAGTAGCGCCGGCGGCTCCGGTTGTCGACAACGCCGACCGCCGCGAACAAAAGCGGCAGGAAGCGGAAACGCGGCAAAAGCTGGCGGCGCAGAAGAAGCCTATCGAATCACGCATCAAGCGCCTGGACGAGCAGATCGCCAAGCGTACCGCGCAAAAGAACACGGTCGACACCCGCCTGGCTGATCCGGAAATCTATGATAAAGACAAGAAGAAGGAATTGGCGACGCTGCTGACCGATCAGGCGTTTTACGCCAAGGAACTGACGCAACTGGAGGCCGAATGGCTGGAACAACAGGAAGCGCTGGAGCAACTGGGCAACTAAGCCTGAGCATTATCGGAGGTGGTAAAGTCGGCCAGACCTTGGGCCGGCTTTGGCATCGCCAACAGGTTTTTTCTCTGCTCGACGTACTGAACCGCTCAAGCGACAGCTCCCGCCACGCATGCGCCTTCATCGGCGCCGGCGATGCAGTCGCATCGTACGCCGACCTGCGTCAAGCCGATGTATTCCTGATTGCCGCCGGCGATGACCAGATCGCAGCTTGCTGCAGTGCCCTCGCCGCTGCCGGCAAACTACGACCAGGCAGCATCGTGTTTCATTGCAGCGGCGCGCTGTCATCGCTCGAACTAGTTTCTGCCTCCGAACTCGGTGCAGTAGTCGCCAGCATCCATCCGATTCGCAGTTTTGCTTCGCCGCAGCAAGTGGCCGATCATTTTTCAGGCACCTGGTGCGGCAGCGAAGGCGACGCCGCCGCTCTCGCCGTTTTGGGCCTGGCATTCAACGCAATCGGCGCACAACTGGTCGAGATACAACGCGACCAGAAGACCCTGTACCACGCAGCGGCCGTATTTGCCTCCAATTACCTGGTGACGTTGATCGACGTCGCCCAGCAAGCATATGCCGCTGCCGGCATTGCGCCCGAGCTGGCGTTAAAAATGATCGAACCGCTACTCATCGAAAGCGCAGCCAACGCCTTCCGCCTCGGCCCAGCTGCCGCCCTCACCGGCCCCATTGCGCGCGGCGACCTAGCGACGGTGACGCGCCAGCATCAAGCCGTACAGCAGTGGCAGCCGCAAGTCGCCGCACTGTATGAGCAATTTGCGCTCCTCACCACGGACCTTGCCGGACGCAAGAAAAACGGGCAATCGTAAATAGCGTAGTATCACTGCTAACTGAAAAAAATCTAGAATGCAAAGACAATAAGTGCATATAGAATGGAAAAAGCTTCATTTTACGTTTGCCCGCAAACCGCTTAACATAGTCGTCACTAGTGGGCTGTAACCGTCCACTAACAACAACCCGTGCTTGTCTGCGCCCTCAACCAAAGGATAAAAAATGGCCACAACACTGTCAAAACTCAGCAAAATAGCAGCGGCGATCCTGATCACCAGCGTGACGCTGAATGCCTTCGCAGCGGATCTGCTCGATACCGTCAAATCCCGCGGCACCTTGAAAGTGGCCATGGAAGGCAACTACCCGCCGTTCAACTTCAAGGACCCGAAAAGCGGCGAGCTGACAGGTTTTGAAGTTGACGTCGCAAAACTGCTGGCGGCCAAGCTGGGTGTGAAACCGGAATTCACGACGACGGAATGGAGCGGTATCCTGGCAGGCCTCGGCGCCGGCAAATACGATGTCATCCTGAACCAGGTTGGCATTACCCCAGAGCGTCAGAAGGCCTTCGATTTCTCGCAGCCGTATACCTTTTCCAGCGCACAGCTGATCGTCCGGAAAGACGAAAAGCGCAGTTTCCCAACACTGGAATCGCTGAAGGGTTACAAGCTCGGCCTGGGCCAGGGCACCAACTTTGAACAGAAAGCCAAGGCTGTCTCCGGCATCGATGTCAAAACCTATCCTGGCTCGCCTGAATACCTGGCCGATCTCGCCAGCGGCCGTATCGATGCAGCCTTGAATGACCGCCTGCTCGTCGGTTATCTGCTGAAAAGTTCGAATCTGCCTTTGAAGGCCGGCGCCACTTTCGGTGACATCGATAAAATCGGCATTCCTTTCCAAAAAGGCAATCCGAAATTCCAGGCTGCCTTGAATAACGCGCTGGATGATATCCAAAAAGACGGCAGTTTCAAACAGGTGTCATTCAAATGGTTCGGCTTTGATGTTAGCAAAGCGCCAGCGGCGCAGTGACATAATTCGCGCTACACTTCAGTTAAACCAGACATCCCCGCCCATTGCGGGGATGTTTTTTTAAGCTAAAGATCTAGGTTTAACAGAGACCATATGGAATTACTGGATTTGCTGCAGCAGGCGGCACCGACCTTGTTCCGCGGAGTCGGCTATACCTTGATATTCGCAGTGGCGTCGATGCTGGGCGGTTTACTGCTCGGCTTCCCGCTCGCTATTGCCCGTATCGTGCCGTCACGCTGGGCGCAATGGCCTGCCACCGTATACGTCAGTCTGATGCGCGGCACGCCGCTACTGGTGCAAATCTTTGTCATCTATTATGGTCTGCCGAGCATTGGCATCAGTTTTTCGCCATTGACGGCAGGTATCCTGGCGCTCAGCCTGAATGCCGGCGCCTATCTGTCGGAAAGCCTGCGCGGCGCGATTCTAGGGGTGCATACCGGACAATGGGCCGCCAGCTATAGTATCGGCCTGAATTACTGGCAAACCCTGCGCTATGTCATTATCCCGCAGGCGATCCGGATCGCAGTGCCGTCGATGAGCAACACCCTGATCAGCCTGATCAAGGATACCTCGCTGGTATCGGTCATCACCGTGACCGAACTGATGCTAGCCACCAAGGAAGTGATTGCGGTGACCTTCCGGCCGCTGCCGCTGTATCTGGCGGCAGCCGCTATCTACTGGTGCCTGAGCATGTGTTTCGAACGCTTGCAAATCCGCCTGGAGCGCAAGCTCGGGCAGGCGCATAAATCAAACTAGCGGGCTGCAACAGCCCACTAGCAATCAGGTTTGCGGTCAAAACCGCGACAGCAAATCGATCTGGCTCACCAGCGGCGTATCGTCGCCAGGATTGGCGCGCTGGTAGCTTCCCTCGCTATCCATATCCCAGGCCGATGCATTGTCTTGCAAATGCACCAGTAAACTCTCCTCGATCACGCGGCGCTTGAGCTTGCTGTCCAGGATCGGGAACGCCGTTTCGATGCGTCGGAACAGGTTACGATCCATCCAATCGGCACTCGACAGCATCACATGTTCTTCGCCGTCGGCATAGAAATAAAACACACGGTGATGTTCCAGGAAGCGGCCGATGACGGAACGCACCTTGATGTTTTCCGACAGGCCAGGCACGCCCGGCTGCAAGGCGCAGACGCCACGAATCAGCAGCTGGATCTTGACCCCGGCCTGGGAGGCCAGATACAACGCTTCAATCACGGTCGGCTCCAACAAGGCGTTCATCTTGGCGATGATGTAGCCCTGCTTACCAGCTTTGACGGCGTCGACTTCTTTCTGGATCGCATGCAGCACATTGGCATGCAAGGTGAACGGCGATTGCCATAAGCGTTTGAGCGGAACCTGCTTGCCAAAGCCGGTCAATTGCTGGAACACGTTATGCACGTCTTCGCAGATCTTGTCGTCATTGGTCATCAAGCCGAAATCGGTGTAGAGGCGCGCGGTTTTCGGATGATAATTGCCGGTGCCGAGGTGCACGTAGCGTTTCAGCTTAGTATGCTTGGCGTGGCGCTTGCGGCGCACGATCAGCAGCATCTTGGCATGTGTCTTGTAGCCGAACACGCCATACACTACGTGGGCGCCGACCGCCTCCAGCTTGGCGGCCCAGCCGATATTAGTTTCTTCGTCGAAGCGCGCCATCAGCTCCAGCACCACCGTGACTTCCTTACCGTTCTTGGCAGCTTGCATCAACGCACTCATCAATGGCGAATCATTACCGGTGCGATAAATGGTCTGCTTGATGGCAAGTACGTCGGGATCGATCGCAGCCTGCTGCAGTAACTCCAGCACCGGCTGGAAACTTTCGTAGGGATGGTGCAGCAAAACGTCGTTCTGGTCGATGATATCGAATACCGATGCGCCTGTGACAAAGGCTTTCGGCAGCACCGGCGAATGCGGAGTGAACTTCAAATCAGGACGGTCGACCAGATCTGGCAAAGGCATCAGACGCACCAGATTGACTGCGCCGTTGACACGATAGCAGTCCGCCGGCGTCAAGCCATTTTGATTCAGCAGGCGCTGCACCAGTGAAGCCGGTGTACCATCGGCCACCTCCAGTCGCACCGCATTGCCAAGCTGACGCGTCGGCAGCTCACCCTGCAAAGCCAGCCGCAAATCGGTCACCTCATCTTCGTCGACAAACAAGTCGCTGTTGCGGGTAACGCGGAACTGATAGCAGCCACCGATCGACAATCCTGGAAACAGCTCACCGACAAAACGCTGCATGAAACTACTCAACAACACAAAGCCGTAAGGATGACCCGACAGATGTTCCGGCATCCGCACCAGGCGCGGCAGCACCCGCGGCGCCTGCACGATGGCGAGTTCGGTTTCACGGCCGAACGCATCCTTGCCGCTCAGCTTGACGGCGAAATTCAAACTCTTGTTCAGCACGCGCGGAAACGGATGGGCCGGATCGAGCCCGATCGGCGTCAGTACCGGAAGCAACTCTGTCTTGAAAAATTCATGAGCCCAGGCCGTCTGCTCCTCAGTCCACTCTGATTCCTGATAGAACGCAATACCCTCGGCATTCAGCGCCGGCAGCAACACTTCATTGAACAGCGCGTATTGGCGCGCCACCAGTTTCTGTGCACGCTCGCTGATGGTGCTGTAAGCATGCTGCAGCGACATGCCGTCGGGAGTCACGCCATCCACCGCGACCCGGATCTGCTCCTGCAGGCCAGACATGCGAATCTCCGAAAATTCGTCCAGGTTACTGCTGGTGATACAGACAAAGCGCAGCCGTTCCAGCAAGGGCACCATAGGATCTTCGGCCTGGGCCAGGACCCGCTCGTTAAAGGCAAGCACGCCGAGTTCGCGATTGAGCAATGGAAAAGTCATGTTCCGGTCAGTAGAGTGAGCTAGGGGATGGACGATTAACAGCCTGCATTATTAGCATATTACCAATAATGCCTTAACGATTGTAAGGATGCAATGTGACGCGGGAATGACAAACGAAAAAGGGAATGAGATACGCAACCGCATGAAACCGGCCGCGTATACAAGGAAATTGAAAACCCGATTAGCGCAAATTGCTATGGATCGGCGCCAGCATATCGTGCACGCCGTGCGTCATCAGCACCAGGAACGTTAGCAGCGCCAGATAGTAGAACGCATACGTCATCTTTACGGAAGGCTCGATGCCATAATAACGCTGGTTTTCCGGACTGCTGGCATCGTAGTTCCAGGCCCGCTTCAGTTGCGGCAAGGCGAGAATGACTACCACGATCAACAGGGGCGTCGGCTGGTAGACGAACAAGGCAAGCAGCACAGGAACGCCGGCAAACCAGATGCGCGGAGACAGCACCGCAGTGATGCGTCCGCCGTCAAAAGGCGACATCGGGATCATGTTGAACAAGTTCAGAAAAAAACCGGCGTACGACAAGGCAAGCAGCAGGTTACTGTCGTACTGGCGCGCGACAAAGTAGCAGACCAGCGCTCCCGCCGTACCGACCAATGGCCCAGCCAGGCCAACATAGGCTTCTGTTTCCGCATCGTGCGGCATATCTTTCAACTGGATCCAGGCACCGACAAACGGGATGAAGGTTGGTGCACCTACAGCCAGGCCGCGCCGCTGCGCGGCCAGGTAGTGCCCTGCTTCATGCACGAACAACAACAGCACGAAACCGACAGCGTAACGCCAGCCGTAGAACATCGCATAGACCGCGATCGATAGCAGCATGGTGCCGGAAGTAGTCAGGATCTTGCCAAATTTCAGGCCTCCCAACAATAGTAATAACAATTTAATCATGGCCCGCGCCGTCAGGTATGATTTGCCGGATCATTGGCTTCGGCCGGACGTTCAGCTTTAGTGTCGGGCGTAAGTTGCGGAAACTGTGGGGGCGCAAACGGCGACGATTCCGTTTCAACCGGGTTGACTGGCACCGGTGCAGGTTTCGGTTCACGCTTGAAGAATCGCTTGATGGCTGCGCCGAAGGCGAACACCGCCAGCAGGCCGATCTTGAAGAATTTTGCAGCAAAAGCCGCAATGACTGCGATCAAGCCAATTTTCTTGGCCGCTACCCCAACCACCAGAGCGGCCAGGCCATATTCCGCGACATGGTCGGTCGACGCCTTGAAATCTGCATAACGCTTGCCTTGGTGATAGTCGATGGCAGCCAGAAGACTGTTTGCGATTGGCTTGTCCAGCGCAAGGGACGACAGGGCAGTTACCATGGTCAAGGTGAGATAGCCGTCGCGGCCAAGCGCCAGGGTGCGATAGTTCACGCCAGTTTTATCATCATTGGCCATCGCACCCTTGTCATGAATGATCAAGGACCATACCAGGCGATGGGTGGTCGAATCGTAGGCGGGAGCTTCCGCCCAGCCACCTACTTCAATCTCGGGGATGCCGCGCTCCTTACGACTTGCATTCCCTTGCTCGGTCCCCTCTCGCAAGCTCTGCAACATGTCGTCGGCCTTCCAGTCGCGGGCATCGTCATCTCGAACATAGCCTTCTTTCTTGTATTCAACGGTGGCAAACCAGTCGCCATTTTTAGCCGTGGGGACAATTACGCCCAGCAGCGACTTGTCGTCGATAACGTTGCCGACTGCACGCAAATAGCGCGCAGCGGCGGAGGACGGAACAAAGCCATAACCTTGGGGCAAAGAAAAAGTAGCCTGGTCACCGAGCGCGATCTTGCTCGGTCCTTCCACCAAAACTTTATTTGCCTCAGCCGCCGCTGCTTTAATCTCAGCCTGGATTTCGGCGGTCTGAGCTGCGCAGGTCGCCGCGATAAATGTAGCCGCAAGCGCAATCAGGATTTTTCTCAGGATATTCATGGCTTTATCGATATTAGAGTGTCGGGAATTTTTCTGTCGATTGCCGGTAAAGGCGTCTATGGCATCCAGCAATAACACCGGCCGGGACGCATTGACTTTTCAACAAAACAGCAGCCACTTTAATATCATAAAATCGACACGTATTGCCGTATTGCATCCTAAATAATGAATGAATTCACAATATTTATTAATCCTGTACAACAGTCTACCGTTTTAGCAAACCAATTCCGGTTCGACAATTTGTGCTTGAAGCACATAAAAAAAGCCTGCGGAATCAAATTCTGCAGGCTGTATACGGTTGATGCGACAAGCTTGGGATAAATCAGATCACAGTAGCCAGACCCAAAGTAAGCAGCAAAGCCACCACCGAAATAATGGTTTCGCACACCGTCCAGGTCTTGAAGGTTTCCGTCACGGTCATATTGAAGTACTCCTTCACTAGCCAGAAGCCGCCGTCATTCACATGCGACAGGATCAGCGAACCGGCGCCGGTTGCCAGTACCATCAATTCCGGCCGGACCGCGACAGTGCCGGCAGTGACGATCGGCGCCACGATACCGCAAGCGGTGGTCATGGCGACAGTCGCCGAACCGGTGGCAACCCGGATCAGCGCCGCCACGAACCAGCCCAGCAGCAATGGTGACAGATGCGCATTATTGGCCACTTCGACAATCGCCTTGGAAACGCCGCCGTCGATCAGGATACGGCCAAAGCCGGCACCGGCGCCGACGATCAACGTGATGCCTGCAATAGGCGCCAGGCATTCAGTCGTGAATTTGAGAATGGCTTCACGGTCAAAGCCGCGTGACTTGCCAAAGGTATAGAAACTCACCAGTGTACCGATCAACAGTGCGATCACCGAATTGCCCATCAGGCGCATGAAATCATTGGCGAAGGTTTTTGGCGTGAAGAAGTAATCGGCCCAGCTGCCCAGCAGCATCAGCACGACTGGCAACAAGATGGTGGCGACAGTAATGCCAAAGCCTGGCAATTCACGAGCCGTACGCTCTTCCACAAATTGCGCAATCAATGGATTGTCAGGATTAGGAACAACGAAGCGGCTGATCAGCTTGGCAAACAGCGGACCGGCAATGATGGCCGTAGGGATGCCGACGATCAGTGCGTACATGATGGTGCGGCCAATATCGGCGTTATAGGCAGTGACGGCAAACAGCGCAGCAGGATGCGGTGGAATCAAACCATGCACCACCGACAAACCGGCAACCATCGGGATACCAACCATGATCATGTTGGTGCCGGTACGCTTGGCGACGTTAAAGGCGATTGGAATCAGCAATACGAAACCGACTTCAAAGAATACTGGCAAGCCGACGATCAGCGCCACGACCATCATGGCCCAATGCACCCGCTTGGGACCGAAGACGCCGATCAGCGTATTGGCGATACGTTCAGCGCCACCCGACTCGGCCATCATCTTGCCAAACATAGTGCCCAGACCGACCACCAGTGCAATATGCCCCAACGCGCCGCCGACCCCGGTTTCATATGATTTGACGATGCTCGCCATCGGCATGCCCACCACCAGGCCAAGAATCACCGATACCACGATCAGTACGATGAACGGATTCATCTTGAACTTGGCGATCAGCACCACCAATGCGATCACTGCAATCACTGCGTAAAGCAGCAACAGATTTCCTTGAACCATCTCCATCAAATCCTCCTATGTTTGCTTAGAGGCTGTTGCAAACACATCTGGCGTTGTTGCTCCTCCTAGCCGTACTAATCGTACTGTCTTCGTCGGAGCGCCTAGCCATCTGTGTTTGCAACAGCCTCTTATATTTTATAAACGGGACTTACGCAAAACGGCCCTGACCGCGAGCATCTCCTGACTGATCTTTGCATGATCTTCGTCGATGCGTCTTGCCACGACGATTTTGCGTAAGTCCTGATAAATATTCAGATCGCGATACAGCCTGGATGAATACCACACTGCACCGCCCAACGCCGTTAGCCTTGATCGACTATTTTTTATAGGCGATGCAATCTACTTCCACCTTGCAGTCGACTACCATTGCCGATTGCACGCAGGCGCGCGCAGGCGGATTGGCGCCGAAATATTCCTTGAACACCTTGTTGAAGGATTGAAAATCGCGGGTATCGTCAAGCCAGACGCCGCAACGTACTACGTGTTCCGGACCATACCCGGCTTCCTTCAGGATCGTCAGCACGTTCTGGATAGTCTTGTGCGACTGGGCGACAATACCACCGTCGATTACTTCGCCATCCACCATCGCCACCTGGCCGGACACATACAGCCAGCCATCGGCCTCCACCGCGCGCGCGAATGGCAGATGCTGGCCGCCGGTTCCTGAACCACCTTCAACACCATATCGTTTGATTGTCATAACTACTCCTCAGAAAAAATAAAACTCAACTTGCGACGGTGGCACGAACACCAGCCTGTCGCGCCAGGAAACGCCCTGCCCGCAATTCTGTCGGCGCCTTTTCCGCACCACCAAGATAAGACAACGCGCCATTCACCCAAACTGCTTCAATACCTTCAGCCGGCTGCATCGGATCCGCAAAAGTCGCGGCGTCACGCACCGTCTCCGGATCGAACAACACCAGGTCGGCCCAATAGCCTTCGCTCACCAGGCCACGTTCGGTCAAGCCAAAACGCTCTGCAGACAGGCCTGTCATCTTGCGGATCGCGACAGTCAATGGAAACAGCTTTTGTTCGCGGCTGTAATGGCCGAGCACCCGCGGAAATGCGCCCCACAGGCGTGGATGCGGCAAGGGATCATTGGGCAAGCCATCCGAACCGACCACAGTCGCCGGATGACTCAGGATGCGATTAACGTCATCGTCTTGCATGCAGTGATAGACCGCGCCTGCCGGTTGCAAGCGGCGCGCCGCTTCCATCAGGTCAACCTTCCATTCGGCGGCGATGTCAGCCAGCATCTTTCCGCCCATCGCTGGCTGCGGCTCCGACCAGGTCACCATGATGTCGATGGTATCGGTTACCTGTTTCAAATCCAGTGTGGAAGAGCTAGCGGTGTAGGGATAACAGTCGCAACCAACCGGCTGGTAACGTTGCGCCTGCTCCAGCGCCGCCAGCACTTCGCTGCTGCGGCCCCAGTTTTCGACGCCGGCGCATTTCATATGCGAGATCACCACCGGCACCCTTGCGTGTTTGCCGATGCGAAAGGCTTCATCCATGGCTTCCAGGATATCGGCGAACTCGCTACGAAGATGCGTCGCGTAGATCGCACCGGCTTCGGCCAGCGGCTCGGCCAGCGCCAGCACTTCCGAGGTCGGCGCCATGATCGCATTGCCATAAGCAAGACCGGTGCTGAGGCCCAGCGCGCCGTGCGCAAGCGCTTCGCGCAACTGCACGCACATGGCAGCGATTTCACTATCGCTGGCGGCACGGTCGAGGCGGTCCATCTGGTTGCTGCGCAACGCCGTGTGGCCAATCAGCGCAGCCACGTTGATCGATGGCCGGGCGAGGTTGACGGCTTCTACATAGGAGGCGAAAGTGGGATAGCTGAACGCGCTCGCTTCGCCCAGCAGGTTCATCGGATCGGGTGGCTCTGCCTTGAGGCTGACCGGCGCAGCGCTGATGCCGCAATTGCCGACCACTACGGTGGTGACGCCTTGCGACAGCTTGGGTAACATCGCAGGCGTGCGAATGACGTTCGTGTCGTCATGCGTGTGGACGTCGATAAAACCGGGGCTCAGCACCTTGCCTTTTCCATCGATTACCTGCCGCGCATGCCAACCGAGCAATGCGCCATCGCTGGCGATCTGCAGGATGCGGCCGCCATCGAGCGCAACGTCGGCTGCAAACGGCGCGCTGCCGCTGCCATCGATCACGGACACGTTGAGAATCAAGGTGTCGCATTGACGTATCGCTACCTGGCCATCCGTATTTATTTCATTGCTCATCTCAATCTCCCAACGGCTCGCGGCTGCTGCCGCCGCGATGCGTATCCAGTGTGAACTTCAGACGTCGCAGCAGTTCCTGGCTGCGGTCCTTTTGCAACAGCGCCAATTCAGTCATCAGCACATCCAGCGCCATCATCATGGCGTAGCGCGACGACGATGGCTTGAAAATAAAATCTGTTTCCATCGACTTCAGTGGCAACAGCACATCGGCCATCGCCGCCAGCGGCGAACCCAGCGCGGTGATCGCCACCAGCCGTACGCCATATTCCCTGGCCACCGCACAACTGGCGTTCAGTTCAGCCACGTTGCCGGTGGTAGAGAGGACCAGCACCACATCGTTCTTGTCAGAGGTCGCTGCGACCATTTTCTGCAGCATGGCGTCGTGATAGGTTGCCACCGGCCGGCCCAGACGCACCAACCGGTAACGCGCCTCATCAGACAGCATAGTCGAGCCGCCTCCCATACCAAAGGCATAAATCATGCGCGCCTGCAGTAACGCCTGCGCTGCCTGCCGCAACGTTTCCTGATTCAGCAAACTGCGATTCACTTCCAGCACCTTGTGGATATCGGCGTACACCAGGTCGACGATTTGCGGCAGCTCATCCTCCGCAAGCGCATTCTCGGTCCGCAAAAAGCGCTGGCCGATAGCTGCCGCCTGCGCCAGATTCATCTTCAGCTCGCGCACGTCGCGGCAGCCGATAGCCTTGGCAAAACGGGTAACGCTAGCTTCGCTGACGCCGGCCTGCCTGGCCAGGGTCTGGATGCTGGCGCTGGCGGCGAACGGCAAGTCGCCCAGGATCGCCTGCGCTACCTTTTGCTCGGCCTGGCGCAACAGACTGCTGCGCTCGGCGATGCGCGACACAATATCGAAGGGATGATTCATGCGCTCCACGAAGTGCTCCGAGACGTGTTCCAATGGTTATACCGCAGGGCCAGTCAAAGTTATCATATCAATCACAACAAGAAAGTGATGTGACGACAAGCTGAAATTCTATGTTACTTTGTAACATGCTTTTAATATAGTAAATTCAAGGATATGATTACGTCAAATGAATTATGACGGAGGAGAATTGAATATGAATGTTACAAACAATCACGGCAGCATCGATAGCCTGGCCATCAGCCCTTTGAACAAAGGACTTGGTGCATTTCAGCAGCCCGTGACTGCCGCAGAGATCAAGGCGTTGAACTGGAACCTGCTGCGCGAAGACCTTAGCCTGCCTACAGCTGTGCTCTACGAAGAGCGCATGAATCACAACCTGCAGTGGATGCAGCAGTTCGTCAGCGAATACGGCGTCAAGCTGGCGCCGCACGGCAAAACCACCATGGCGCCCAAGCTGTTCGCGCGCCAACTGGCTGGCGGCGCCTGGGGCATCACGCTGGCCACCGCGCATCAGACCAAGGTCGCCTATCAGCACGGCGTACGGCGCGTGATCATGGCCAATCAACTGGTCGGCAAACAAAACATGGCGATCATCGCCGATTTGCTGGCGGACCAGTCGTTTGAATTCTGCTGCCTGGTCGATTCGGCCGACGGCGTCGATCAACTGGGCGCCTTCTTCCAGGCACGCAAGCAACAATTGCATGTGCTGCTGGAACTGGGACCTGACGGCGGCCGCACCGGCATCCGCAACCCGCAACAGCAAGCCGCAGTGTTGGAAGCGCTGGCGCGCTGGCCCGACAATATCGTCCTGGCCGGCGTCGAAGTCTACGAAGGCGTGCTGAAAGAAGAAGCCGACATTCGCGGCTTTTTACAGCACGCCGTCGCCTGCACCAAGCAACTGGCCAAGGATGGCCGCTTTGCCGCCCGCACCGGAGGCGCGGCCGCACGGCCGGTAATCCTGACCGGCGCCGGTTCGGCCTGGTACGACGTGGTCGCCGAGGAATTCGCCAAGACCGAGATCGGCCTGCCGCTGGATGTGGTACTGCGGCCCGGCTGTTACCTGACGCATGACGTCGGCATCTATCGCGCGGCGCAGGCGCAAATCCAGACGCGTAATCCGATCGCCCGCAAAATGCGCACCGAGCTACAGCCAGCCTTGCAGTTGTGGGCTTACGTACAGTCGATTCCTGAAGCAAATAAAGCCATCATCGCGCTCGGCAAGCGTGACGCCGCGTTTGATGCCGGCCTGCCTTTACCTGCCGCGCATTACCGGCCCGGCAATCCCGCGCCAGACACAACGCCGGCGCACTGGCAACTGACCGGCATGATGGACCAGCATGCTTATCTGCAAATTAAAGAAGACGACGATATCAAAGTCGGCGACATGATCGGCTTCGACATTTCACACCCTTGCCTGACCTTCGACAAGTGGCGTCAGATTGCCGTGGTCAACCCGCAGCATCAAGTAATCGACGTGATCCAGACTTTCTTTTAATTTTGACTTCCGTACTGTAGCGAGCAAAGCAATGACTATTGATATCCTGGCCTATGGCGAAGCAATGGTGGAATTCAACCAGCGCGCCCATGATGCACGCATGTATTTGCAGGGCTTCGGTGGCGACACTTCCAATTTTTGCATAGCCGCAGCCCGCCAGGGCGCGCGCAGTGGTTATATCAGTGCGCTCGGCCACGACCATTTCGGCGACAAGCTGCGCGCACTGTGGCAGACTGAAGAGGTCGACGCAAGCCACGTGTCCAGCGATGCAAGCGCCGCTACCGGAGTGTATTTCGTTTCGCACGACCAGAGCGGTCATCACTTCGACTACCTGCGCGCGGGTTCCGCCGCCAGCCGCTACACCAGTGCGCAACTGCCGCTGGCGGTAATCGCTGCGGCCAAGGTGCTGCACCTGTCCGGCATCAGCCTGGCGATCAGCGCCTCGGCCTGCGACGCCGGCCTGGCGGCAATGGCGCATGCGCGCAAGCATGGTGTGAAGACTTCGCTGGACACCAATCTGCGGTTGAAACTCTGGCCGCTGGAACGAGCCCAGGAAAAAATGCGCCAGGCGTTTGCGCTGTGCGATATCTGCCTGCCTAGCTGGGACGACATCAACGCCCTCACCGGCCTCGACGACCGCGATGCGATTGTCGATACGCTGCTGTCCTACGGTATCGGCCTGATCGCTTTCAAGCTCGGCGCCGAAGGCTGTTATGTCGCCACCGCCAAGGAACGGCGGCTGGTACAGCCCTACAGCGTGGAAGCGGTAGACGCCACCGGCGCCGGCGATTGCTTCGGCGGCGCCTTCATTGCACGCATAGTGGCCGGTGACGATCCATTCAAGGCCGCGCGCTACGCCAATGTCTGTGCAGCCTTGTCGACAACCGGCTACGGCGCGGTGGCACCGATTCCGCGTGCGGCGCAGGTTGAAGAAATACTGGAATTAAACTAAGAGGCTGTTGCGAACACAGATGGCTAGGCGCTCCGACGAAGACAGTACGAGTAGTACGACAAAGAGGGTGTAGCGGGGGTTTCAGACGACATTGTCGTCTGCCCGCGGAACGGCCCGGGCTTGCAAGCCCGTGCGCGCCCTGCAAGGGCAACCAACGCCAGGTGTGTTTGCAACAGCCTCTAAGGCTTGTTACGCCACACGCACCCGGCCCGCCAGCAAATCTTCGACAATTTCTCCCAGTCGCTTTATGCCGTACTCGATCCGAGGCGAAAACGGTTGGCCGCAACTGAGCCGCAGAAAGTGATTGAAACGGTTCGAGTTGGAAAACATCAGGCCGGGGGCGATCTTGATCCCTTCTTTCAATGCTGATTCAAACACCGCTTTCGATGAAAGTTGCGCAGGTAGTTCCACCCATAGCAAAGCACCACCATCCGGCACATTGATACGGGTGCCGACAGGGAAATGTCGCGCAATTGCGTCTGCGGTGCGAGCCCGCTGCAATCGCAAAGCGTCGCGCAAACGGCGCAGATGACGCTCGTATGCAGCCGATGCCATAAAGTCGGCGGCGGCAATCTGCGACCATTCTTCATTAGCGCGCGTATGTGCAAATTTCAGCATTTCGAGCCGCGCCTGCCAGCGGCCGCCAGCCATCCAGCCCAGCCGCATCCCCGGTGCCAGCACTTTATTCAGCGACGCACAATAAATCACATTGCCGCTGCGATCCCAGGATTTCAAAGCCCGCGCCGAGCTTGTCTCCGGCACAAGGCCGCTATACGAGTCGTCTTCGATCAGCGCCATGCCATGTTCTTGGCACAGCGCTACCAGTTGTGCCTTGTGTTCGTCGGGCATGATGCTGCCGAGCGGATTTTGCAAGTTCGGCACCAGCACCAATGCCTTGATATCGGGATAGGTTTGCGACGCCAGTTGCAGCGCTTCTATCGATATGCCGGTACGCGGGCTGGTCGGAATTTCCAGCGCACGCATGCCCAGGCTTTCCAGCACCTGCAGCAAGCCGTAGTAAGTGGGCGACTCGACCGCGACGGTATCACCGGCCTGCGCTACGGCACGCAGCGCCAGGTTGATCCCCTCAATGCAGCCGTGGGTGACGATCACCTCTTCCGGCGCCATCTTGATGCCGATTGCCAGGCTGCGCTTGGCGAGAACTTGCCGAAAGGCTGGATTGCCGCGATGGGACATCATGCTGGTCAAGACCTGTGGCTGCTTGCGCAAGGTACGGATTGCCGCGTTTTTCAGAGCCTCCACTGCATACAACTCGGGGGCACAACTGGCGCCGCTCAAATCAAGCGTCACGCTGGCGCCATGTCCCTGGGCGATAACTCCTGAGACCCGCTCATGGATCCCTGCATACTGCGCTGACATGAGGGCCGGCATGGTTGACAGATTCGGCTCTTCCGCCAGCGCCATGCGCCGTGCGGGCAACACGAAATAGCCAGAGCGTGGCCGCGCTTCCAGCCAGCCGTCTTGCTCCAGGTAACGCAGCGCTTGCAACGCGGTCGACAAGCTGACCTGGTGTTGCTGCATCAGGTCGCGCACCGAGGGCATACGCTCGCCCGGCGCCAGCGTATTGGATTGAATCGCCGCTAGGTAATGCCCGGCCAACTGGCGGTATAGCAACTGCGGCGTAACAGATTGGGACGGCGAAAGCGACAAGGGAGATTTTCTCATGGCGATGGTTGAATTGCTTTAGTGTGAATCATTGGCGGAAAACGAAACAGATACAGATTAAAGCAAAATGGACGATAACAGATCTGCCAAAATCCTATCTGTTGCGCCACGTTCAGGGCATCTCTGTGCCTGTTTCGATAGTACGAGGGGGATTACGCTGGAGCCATCTCTTTGAACAAGGAAAACGCGATGAACTCCCCCGACAGCAACACCGCCAGGATCCAGCTTGGCCATGATCGCAGCAATATGTTCTATGCCAGCCGCGGCACAGCCATCGTATCTTTGCAGGGCAATATCCTGATCGCCGAAGCGGCCAGCCACCTGGTCGATATCACCGTCGCCAACCGCGCCCTGATCGCCGAGGGAGATTGCCATGTGATACAGCGCGGTGGCTGGGTCCGCTTGTGTGCGCAAGGAGGCGGTAAGGCGACCGGCCTGATAATTTTACCGACAAGAAATTTTCTAGGCTCGCTCCTGGCCCGCTGGCTACGTCGGGGCAACACCTCTACACATCCGGCAAACCGGACTGAGGCCATTGAATCATAGACAATCTACGGCAAACAGTGTGCCAACTGCTACATATCCAAGGGTTGGCACGCCGCGATACAGCAAAGCACTTGTTGCAAAACCCCGATCTGGCTTATTCTGTACGCATGAGTATCACGCGTGAAGATCTTGAACAGGACCGCCTCCGAAGCATCCTGGATAACACTCCTATTGCAGCTGCCCTGCTGTCAGAAGCAGCGCTGGAAGCCTCGTGGCGCGCCGCTCTAGCGTCGCTGCCGGATCCCAATGGCGATGTCTGGCTATTCGGCTACGGCTCGCTGATCTGGAATCCGATGGTGGAGTACAGCGAACGGCTGCCGGCCATGCTATATGGCTATCACCGTGGCTTCTACCTGTACTCCCGCATCAACCGCGGCACCTGGGATAACCCGGGACTGGTGCTAGGCCTGGATCGCGGCGGCTCCTGCCAAGGCATCGCCTTCCGGATTCCCGCCATCAGCATAGAAACCGAACTGAAGATGTTATGGCGCCGCGAAATGCTGACCGGCGCCTACATCCCGCGCTGGCTACCCATGCAACTCAACGGCAAAACCGGCCCCCGCATCAAAGCCCTGGCCTTCGTCATGAACCGCCAGCACGAAAGCTACGCAGGCCGTCTGCCAGACCCGACAGTAGTGTCCTATTTACGCGATGCGTGCGGCCTATATGGGCCGGCCAGAGATTATTTACGGCATACGCTAGAGGGACTACTGAAAGAAGGCTTCGAAGATCCATATCTAGCAAGACTATGGGCGCAGCTAGAATCCCGCCAAAATCCTTCAACAGAAAAATAATCCCACCACCGGTTTTGAAGTTGATTTTGACGTTGAAGTGGAAGTTGACGTTGCTTTTGAAGTGCTCCGCATTGAGAACTTGCCAAAAGAGGCGCGTGACGGTCGGGAATTGTGAGACACATGTCTGAGCGTAGCGAGTTTGTGTCTCACCCGACTGGCACGCGCCTCTTTTGGGGACCTGACCGCAGGGAAGGCAAGGGCTTTGCGATCGCCTTCTTTTTGGTTATGTTTTCTTGCGCCCGGCCAGGGGGCGAAGCAAGAAAAAGTGACTAGCTGCCGGGCTACCCCCGGCTTGCATCCACGGAGTAGCAACCGTTTCAAGTAACGACGACCGAACATCAAATACCAACGCACGTACTCCGTGGCACGTTAAATGGGGTCGGAGTAATTTTCGCAAAAGCCGCGAAAAAAAACTCCGACCCCATTTAACTATGTGCGCGGCGACTCACCGAACAGCTCCGGCCAAGAAAATTACAACTGCGGATTCAGCTTCTCCGACTTGGAATGCAATTTATTCAGTGCAGACAGATACGCCTTAGCCGACGCCACCACAATATCCAAATCCGCGCCAACACCATTAACGATCCGCCCAGCCTTGGACAAACGCATAGTCACCTCCCCCTGCGACTGCGTACCAGTAGTAATCGCATTCACAGAAAACAACAACAACTCCGCACCACTGGCAACCTTGGTTTCAATCGCATTGACAATCGCATCCACCGGCCCGTTGCCCTCCCCCGCGCAATTCGACTCCTTACCATCAATCGAAAACACCACCTGCGCAGCAGGCCGTTCACCAGTTTCCGAATGCTGCGACAAAGAGACAAAACGATAAAATTCCTGGTCATGCGACTGCTGCTCTTCCGACACCAGCCCGATGATATCTTCGTCAAAGATTTCAGATTTTCGATCCGCCAGCTCTTTGAAACGCGCAAAGGCCGCATTGACTTCAGTTTCCGACTCCAACACGATGCCAAGTTCTTCCAGGCGTTGCTTGAACGCATTGCGACCAGACAGTTTGCCCAACACAATCCTGTTGGCGCTCCAGCCCACATCTTCGGCACGCATGATTTCATAAGTATCGCGCGCCTTCAGCACGCCATCCTGGTGAATACCCGAAGCATGCGCAAAGGCATTGGCACCGACAACAGACTTGTTAGGCTGCACCGCAAACCCGGTGATCTGCGACACCAGCTTGGAAGCCGGCACGATTTGCGTCGTATCGATGCCAATATCGAGATTGAAATAGTCGCGCCGCGTCCGCACCGCCATCACGATTTCTTCCAGCGCCGTATTGCCGGCCCGTTCGCCCAGGCCATTGATGGTGCACTCCACCTGACGCGCGCCGCCGATCATGACGCCCGCCAATGAATTCGCCACCGCCATGCCCAGATCGTTATGGCAATGCACCGACCAGATCGCCTTGTCCGAGTTAGGAATCCGCTCGCGCAAAGTCCGCAGCATATGACCGTATAGCTCAGGCACGCCATAGCCGACAGTGTCGGCGAAGTTGATCGTGGTCGCACCTTCCGCAATCACGGCTTCCAGCACGCGACACAGAAAATCCATGTCGGAACGGCTACCGTCTTCCGGACTGAATTCAACGTCGTCGGTAAATTTGCGGGCAAAGCGCACGGCTTGCTTCGCTTGCTCGAACACCTGGTCCGGCGTCATGCGCAGCTTCTTTTCCATGTGCAGCGGCGAGGTTGCAAGAAAGGTGTGAATTCGCTTGCGCTCGGCTGGTTGCAGGGCTTCTGCTGCGCGCGCAATATCCTTGTCGTTGGCGCGCGACAGGGAGCACACGGTGGAATCCTTGATGATACCGGCGATGGCCCTGATCGCCTCGAAGTCACCCGGCGAAGCGGCGGCAAACCCGGCTTCGATCACATCGACCTTCATCCGCTCCAGTTGCCGGGCGATACGGATTTTTTCATCCTTGGTCATCGATGCCCCGGGCGATTGTTCGCCGTCGCGCAAGGTGGTGTCGAATATGATCAGTTTTTCGGGCGAGTTGGCTGCCATGCTGTGCTCCAGATTGGTCTTGTGAATCATCAATTTTAAAGACTTTGGCGACTTGCGGCATAAAAATAACAAATCGACAGACGTAAAAAAACCGCCCGGAGTACAACGGGCGGCTTGTTTTGGTTCCCGGCTATTAGGAAAGCGGCGGAATACGCAGCTTCTGGCCCGGATAAATCAGGTCCACGCTTTTCAGCATTGGCTTGTTGGCTTCAAAAATGGCTTGGTACTTGTTCGGATCGCCATAGAATTGCTTGGAAATCTTCGACAGGTTGTCGCCGCTAACCACGTCATACCATTGCGATTCATCGGTAGCAGCTGCAACGGTCAGATTATCATTAACATTACTGACATCCTTGACATTGCCACAGCACAAAACAATCTTTTCACGGGTTGCCTGATCCGGCGCTTCACCACTGACTGTGACCGCGGAGGAAGCAGCATCGAAAGCGATCGTCAAACCGCTGGTGTCAATGCCTTGTGTGCCGACATAGGTCTTGATCGCGTCTGCTGCGGCATTTTGCAGTTCTTCGACGTTTGGCGCTGCCGCCACTTCTTCCGGCTTGTGTCCCAGCAGCTTTTCACCCGCGTCTTTAAAAAAAGAAAGTAATCCCATTTTTTTCTCCGGTAGTAGTTGAACAACGATGATGCCACTAGCTTCGCTACAGTGCTGCTTCAAAAGTAAGGTTTAACAACATTTAACCTTACCTATATTTCACTGGCATGACCAAGCACTGGCTTCTATCGCTTAGTCCTTATCGTCGTGCTCAAGTTCCGTTTGCACGATACTGACTGGCTTGCCTTTGAACCAGCGCCAGAAATACACGCCGAACCCCGACAAACCATACAGCACGAACAGGCCGAACAATACCTTTGACGGATCGCTGAAAATCGCCACCAGCGCCAGCACCACCAGGAATGCGGCAATGAACGGCATCGGCTTGCGCAGATTGATATCCTTGAAGCTGTAGAAAGGCACGTTGCTGACCATTGTCAGGCCGGCGTACAAGGTGATCGCCCAGGCTGCCCAGCTCAGGGATGTACCCTGGAATCCGAGATCGTCCATCAGCCATACAAAGCCTGCCACCAACGCTGCCGCAGCCGGGCTGGGCAACCCCTGGAAGTAACGTTTGTCGACCACCGCAATATTGGTGTTGAAGCGCGCCAGGCGCAAGGCGCCGCCAGCGCAATACACGAAAGCCGCCAGCCAGCCTAGCTTGCCCATCCCACGCAAGGACCACTCATAGACCACCAGCGCCGGCGCGGCGCCAAACGACACCATATCGGAGAGACTGTCATACTGCGCGCCGAATTCACTCTGGGTATTGGTCAGCCGTGCTACGCGGCCATCGAGGCTATCCAGCACCATCGCCGCGAAAATCGCGATGGATGCCTGGTCGAAGCGCAGGTTCATCGCCATTACGATGGCATAGAAACCACAGAACAATGCTGCTGTGGTGAAGGCATTCGGCAACAGATAGATGCCGCGCCGCCGGCGTACCGGCGGGTGGATATCTTCTTCATTCAGGTATTCGCTGCGCTCGGCGGTTTTGTACGGGCGCAGCGCCTTGGGGAACTGTGCGACGTTACTCTTCGCTTTACGGCGCTTGAATGTGGCCATGTAAGTTCCGTTTCAATCAACTCTAATTACAAACAACGACTGTACAAACAATGTTGCAAACATCAACTTTCCGCCGTGTCTTTTAGAACTCGGCCAGGATAGTTTCGGTGGCGGACACTTTGTCGCCGACTGCAACCTTCGGGGTGGCGGTCAGCGGCAGGTACACGTCCACGCGCGAACCGAAGCGAATGAAGCCGTAGCGCTGACCGCGCGTCAAGACATCGGCGGCCTTGACGTAGCACAGGATACGGCGCGCAATCAGGCCGGCGACCTGGACGCACGTCACAGTCTGGCCATTGTCGGCGGTAATCACCAAGGCATTACGTTCATTTTCCACCGATGCTTTGTCCAGATCGGCATTGACGAACTTCCCCGCGAAATATTGTACTTTTTCAATCTTGCCGTCGACCGGTGCGCGATTCGAATGGACGTTGAACACATTCATGAAAACGCTGATCTTCAGGGCTTCGCGATTGGCGTAAGGATCCATGGTTTTTTCAACAACCACGATCCGGCCATCCGCAGGCGACAGCACAGCAGCAGGATTTTGCGGAATCACGCGGCCCGGATCGCGAAAGAATTGCAATACGAATAAAGCAATAATCCAGAATGGCAGTGACCATGCCACGGAAAAAAACGTGACCAGCAGTGCGACCGCAAAGGTGATGCCCAAAAACGGCCAACCCTCGCGGGCGATAATAGGATGGGGGTAATTATTCAACTGCACTCCGGATTATTTTGAGAATTAGTGGATTGATACATTAGCGGATTGATACATGACGGAACTGAGAGCGTGGCTATTCTAGTCGAGCGGGAAATAAATGTAACCTGCTGCATGGCGATTACTGCATGCTCAAGGCCAAACCGCCAGCCGCTGTGCCGCTTGATGATCAAGATACGCGGTAAGAAATAAATCAACGCCGCAGACCGTCAGCATGATACTAGATGATCTTGGGCATTGTATAAAAAGACCAAGCTTCTCGCTCGATTTTATTGACGTAGATAAATATAGTCAGAGATATATTTGCAATACAACAAGAAATCAGAGGTTTCTTGCTAAAACATGGTCGGGTTCGCATGTGTAACCCGACCTGTACACACTTGGCAGACAACAACCCGGACTTTCGCTTATTTCTCCTGCTCTTCTTCCGCCGCCCGGTTTCTGTCTTGGGCATCCTGCAACTGCTTCTCCACCCCTTTTGCCTTTTCCAGCGCATCCGTCTGGGTTTTGAATATCTGCGGCGGCGGGGCCGAAGGTTTACAGCCGGCCAGCGCTAGTACAGCGCCGGCGGCCAGACTCAGGCAAAAAACGGAAGAGCGCATCATTTGAAGCGAACTTTGCCAACCACGCGCATGTTCAAGGTGGTTTCGCCTGGCTCGAAGCTAGGCTCTTCTACCGGGGCAGCTTCAGCCATGGAGGCTGCACGCATCATCATTGCCTTGGGTGCCGGCGAAGAATCCTGTGCATAGTTACCGGAACCTTCGAAATCAACTGTATCCAGCACGGCATCTGCGGGATTGCGCCCCATGGCGTGGGCGATCGATGTGATCCGCTCAGTCAGGTTCTGATAAGTCGCAGCGATACGCTGGTCATCCAGTTTTTTGCTGGTAGCGTCGCTCAAGCCGAAGTACAAGCCGTTCAGGCCCAGCACGCTTTGCACTGCCGCCACTGTCTTCGGCAGATTGTTGAGATTGGTGGTGGTGGCGTCCAGATACTGTCCGACGCGCCAGCCGGTTGGCTGGCGTGGCTTGTTGGCGCTGCCGCGTGGCTGCGGCTGGTCTTCCGGATAGACGGGATACGTATAGTAGCCACGCGTTTGCAGAATCGCCTGCGGATCCTGGCGTTTCAGGATGTCGGTACCCTGCTTCATCTTGACGTTGACGCGGGATGCTGCGGCGGCCTTATCCTTGTCTTGCTCTTCCACGTTGAAGGTGATCCTGACCTGATCGTTGGTGTGCTTGACTTCGCCGAAGGCAGGCACTATCACCAGAGTGCCGCTGGTCGGCGGCAGGGCTTGCGCCTGGGCGGCGAAACCGGTGGCGGCAAACAGGGATGACAACATCAATTTGCGTGATCGCGACATATTCTTCTCCAAGAAAAAATGGAGCGCTACTCGAAGTGCGCCCCAAAAGCTGTTAATTTACAGACCACCCTTCGATTATATTCTGTCAATTTAGTTCGATGACAATGTTGCCTGTTGTCAGAATCAATTGCAATACAGAAAAAACTAGTGGCAACCAGGCAGCAATTATTTTTTTTCAGGGGGAACGCCGCGCGCATTGCGCCCCATGCGACTCTTGAACTCCGCCAGATTATCGGAAGTGTCCATGCCTGCAGCAACCGCATCGTATTGATAGGGTTCCAATTTCTCGCCGCAATGTTTGCAAAACAGCGAATCCGCTTCATGCCCCTCGGTCAGGCAATGAGCGCAGGTGCGGGTGGTCGGCGTGCCCTTCATCATGGTCATCGCCAGTTCCACACCGACGATCCCGGTCGGCAAGGCGATAATGCCGTAGCCCATCAGCATGGCGCAGGATGTGATCAACTGGCCCACCGGCGTTTTCGGATGGATGTCGCCGTAACCGGTGGTGGTCAAGGTCACAATCGACCAGTACATGCCGACCGGGATGCTGGTGAAGCCGTTTTCCGGCCCTTCGATCACGTACATGATGGTGCCCAGGATCACGCTCATGATCAGCACCGCGCCAAGAAACACCAGAATCTTGTGGCGGCTGTTGCGCAGCGCCTGCCACAAGACCTGCGATTCGTCGAAATAGCGCGGTAGCTTCATCACACGGAATACACGCAACATGCGCAGCAGCCGGACATCGATCAGGAAATGGAATTCAGGCAGCAAAAATGCCAGGTAGGTTGGCAGAATCGATAGCAGGTCGATGACGCCGAACAGACTCAAGGCATAACGCAAAGGCCGCTTGACACACAACAGACGCACTACGTATTCGATCGTGAACAAAATCGTGAACAGCCACTCAAGCGCATTCAACACCAGGAAATCACGTGCGCGCACGGTGCCGACGCTATCGATGATCACCGTCGCCACGCTCAGCACGATGATGATCAGCAAAGCGGTGTCGAAACGCCTTCCTGCTCTAGTATCCGCTTCGAAAATGATCGTGTAGAGCCGCTCGCGCCAACCGCGATCAGGTTTGCCGAACCTGCTGCCTATAGTGTTAGTTACCATATTCCCTAGAAAATCACCCAATTACCAACGCCACAATCTAAACAATGAACGATTGTGGGTCAAGAAAGTAAAAAAGGACGGCAATGCCGTCCTTTTCATCAAATCAAGAAAGATTTAATCAATTTTTGGATTGATCAACCATCTTGTTTTTCTTAATCCAAGGCAGGCTGGACGGGGTTTCGCAAAGCACTGCTTTGCGCCGTCCTGCCCAGCAAGCGCCTACAAGCGCTTGTTGCGTGATGCCCGATGGTTAATCAATAAAGCTCTGATTAGTTCTTCGACTGGTCAACCATTTTGTTCTTTTTGATCCAAGGCATCATTCCACGCAGTTGCTCACCAACTTGCTCGATCTGGTGTTCAGCAGTGATGCGGCGACGGGAAATCAAGGTTGGCGCGCCAGCCTTGTTTTCCAGGATGAAGCTCTTCGCGTATTCGCCGGTCTGGATGTCTTTCAGGCATTGGCGCATTGCGTCCTTGGTGGCTTCGGTAACGATGCGTGGGCCGGTGACATACTCGCCGTATTCCGCATTGTTGGAGATCGAGTAGTTCATGTTGGCGATGCCGCCTTCATAGATCAAATCGACGATCAGTTTCAACTCATGCAGGCACTCAAAGTAAGCCATTTCCGGCGCGTAGCCGGCTTCCACCAGTGTTTCGAAACCGGCCTTGATCAACTCAACCGCACCGCCGCACAGAACCGCTTGTTCGCCGAACAGGTCGGTTTCGGTTTCTTCACGGAAGTTGGTTTCGATAATGCCGGCACGGCCGCCGCCGTTGGCGGTTGCGTACGACAAAGCGATGTCACGGGCGCTGCCGGATTTGTCTTGGTAAACGGCGATCAGGTGCGGTACACCGCCGCCTTGGGTGTAGGTTGCGCGGACAGTGTGGCCTGGCGCTTTAGGGGCGATCATGATGACGTCGAGGTCGGCACGCGGCACGACTTGACCGTAATGCACGTTGAAACCGTGGGCGAATGCCAGGGTTGCGCCTTGCTTGGCGAACGGAGCGACATTTTCTGCATAAACCTGGGCGATGTTTTCGTCAGGCAGCAAGATCATGATGACGTCAGCAGCTTTCACTGCGTCGTTGACTTCAGCCACGTTCAAACCGGCGTTCTTCGCCTTGTCCCACGATGCGCCGCCTTTACGCAGGCCGACAGTAACTTTCACGCCCGAGTCATTCAGGTTTTGCGCGTGTGCGTGGCCTTGGGAACCGTAACCGATGATGGCAACATTCTTGCCTTTGATCAGGGAGAGGTCGCTGTCTTTGTCGTAGAAAACTTTCATTTTTAATCCTATATATGTAATTTGATTTGATATGCGCCGAGACATCTCAGCGCATTGTTCTGTCTTGTTCTTAAACTTTGAGAATGCGCTCGCCGCGACCGATGCCAGAGCCGCCGGTACGGACGGTTTCCAGGATCGCTGCACGGTCGATCGAATCGATAAACGCGTCCAGCTTGCCTTTGTTGCCTGTCAGTTCCAGGGTATAGGACTTGTCGGTGACGTCAATGATGCGGCCACGGAAAATATCCGCGGTACGCTTCATTTCCTCGCGTTCCTTGCCGACGGCGCGCACCTTGATCAGCATCAGTTCGCGTTCGATATGAGCGCCTTCGGTCAGGTCGACCACTTTGACGACTTCAATCAGACGGTTCAAATGCTTGGTGATCTGTTCGATCACGTCATCCGAACCGCTTGTCACGATGGTCATGCGTGACAAGGTCGCATCTTCGGTCGGTGCGACCGTCAATGTCTCGATGTTGTAGCCACGGGCCGAAAACAGACCGACCACGCGCGACAGCGCGCCGGCTTCATTTTCCAGCAGTACAGAAACGATATGGCGCATGATTACAGATCCTCCGAACCGAGCAGCATTTCAGTCAAGCCCTTGCCCGCCTTGACCATCGGCCAGACGTTTTCGGTTTGATCCGTAATGAAATTCATGAATACCAGCCTGTCCTTCATGCCGAATGCCTCTTTCAACGCGCCGTCGACGTCGGCCGGATTCTCGATCTTCATGCCGACGTGGCCGAACGATTCTGCCAGCTTGGTGAAGTCCGGCAGCGAATCCATGTAGGACTCGGAGTAGCGCGAACCGTAGTCGATCTGCTGCCACTGACGGACCATGCCGAGGAAGCGGTTATTCAGCAAAATGATCTTGGGCGTCAAATGATATTGCTTGCAGGTGGCGAGTTCCTGGATACACATCTGGATCGATGCTTCGCCGGTGATGCAGGCCACGGTTGCACCCGGATTGGCCATCTGCACGCCCATCGCATACGGCAAGCCGACACCCATGGTGCCCAGGCCGCCGGAATTGATCCAGCGACGCGGCTTGTCGAAGCCATAGTACTGCGCCGCCCACATCTGGTGCTGGCCGACATCCGAGGTGATGAACGCATCGCCATCGGTGATCTGCCATACTTTCTGCACCACGGACTGCGGCTTGATGACTTCTTTCGAATCGGTAAATTTGAGGCAATCGCGGCCGCGCCATTCCTCGATCTGCTTCCACCAGTTGGACAAGGCCGCTGTGTTTTGCCGTGCTTCGGCCGCATCCAGCTGCGCCAGCAATTCCTGCAGCACATCCTTGACGTTGCCAACGATAGGAATATCGACCTTGACGCGCTTGGAAATCGACGATGGATCGATGTCGATATGGATGATCTTGCGCGACACTGAAGTGAAATTCTTCGGATTGCCGATCACGCGGTCATCGAAACGAGCGCCGATGGCGATCAGCACGTCACTGTTCTGCATCGCCATGTTGGCTTCGTAGGTGCCGTGCATGCCTGGCATGCCGACAAATTTGTCGCTGGACGAACGGTAACCGCCGAGACCCATCAAAGTGTTGGTGCATGGGTAACCCAGGCGATCAACCAGCTTGTTGAGCTCTGGCGCAGCATTCGCCAGGATCACGCCGCCGCCGGCGTAGATCATCGGACGTTCAGCAGTCAGCAACAGTTGTACGGCCTTGCGGATCTGGCCTGAATGGCCCTTGTCCACCGGCTTGTACGAACGCATCTCGACTTCCTTCGGATACTCGAAGACGTGCCGGTGCATGGTGATGTCTTTTGGGATATCCACCAGCACTGGGCCGGGACGGCCGGTGCTGGCGATAAAAAACGCTTTCTTGATGGTCGCCGCCAAATCCTTGACGTCCTTGACCAGGAAGTTGTGCTTGACGCAAGGGCGTGTAATACCGACTGTGTCGCATTCCTGGAACGCATCTTCGCCGATCGCATAGGACGGCACCTGACCCGAAATCACCACCATCGGGATCGAGTCCATATAGGCCGTGGCCAGGCCGGTCACCGCATTGGTGACGCCGGGACCGGACGTGACGATTGCCACGCCAACCTTGTTCGAGCTGCGAGAATAGGCATCGGCTGCGTGAATCGCAGCTTGCTCATGTCGTACCAGGATATGCTGGAATTTTTCTTGCTGGAAAATGGCGTCGTAGATGTACAGCACGGCACCACCGGGATAACCGAACACGTGTTCGACTCCCTCTTCCGCCAGGCAGCGCACGAGAATTTCCGCGCCGGTGACAGGCAAGTTTGTGTCTTTGCTCATTTACTAGATCCTTTCAAGGTCCATTGGAAATTGATCGGATGCTCTTTCCTGACGAAATGGCGAAGCGTATCAGTGCTACGGCGTCCCTTCTTTGTGCGATCACGTCATTCCGTTGCGTAGCCGTAGATACGATTCAAAATGGCGCTAAACGCTACTCGTTCAGCCGAATTTCCTGCTTACGCTGTTACCTGATTCTCGCGCTTGTGGCACGGGTTAGAGCAAACAGCTTACAAATATGTAGCATGCCTTCCGTTGAACAACATCTTGAGTCGTCAGCGAAAAGACTATGGTTGCACTCCAGGATGCTGAAGTGGATAGCTACCATAATCCGTAGTTTCAATTCGGTCAAGCCAAATTGCATGAAATCCGCTTTAAATCATGTCTTTTGCTGTAGTTTTGCCCACAACACCCGCCTTTTTTGCTAGGATTCGGCCAGTCTCGAAATTAATCCTAAGCCATTGTTTATCAAGGCAATGGTAAAAACAGATTTCAGGCAGAGGCCAAGGACGGCTAGCATAAACGAGCCTGCGCCGGGGGTTTATTCCAGGCGTCGCCGTATACCGGCGGCAAGGCAGTATCTTGAACCAAAGCAGTAGCCAGTTAATGACCGAATCCGCCGCAAAGCATGGCCACAGATAAAGAACTTTCCGACTTTCTTGAAAACGTCGAACGCCGGGCTTTCAAGCAGGCGGTTTACGCTGTCCGCAAGGATGAGTCTGCGCTGGACATCGTCCAGGACGCCATGATCAAACTGGCGGAAAAATATGGCGACAAACCGGCTGCAGAACTGCCGATGCTGTTCCAGCGCATCCTGCAAAACACAATCCATGACTATTTCCGCAGGGAAAAAGTACGCAATACCTGGGTCAGCCTGTTTTCCAGCATGGGGCATAACAATGCCGACGACGAAGACTACGACGTCCTGGAAACTTTCGAATCGCCGGAAGATTCGCAAGCCACGGAATCCAGCGCCAGTAAGCTTGAGCGTGAGCAAATTCTTAATATGATCGATCAGGAAGTACAGAAGCTCCCGGCGCGTCAACGGGAAGCCTTCCTGATGCGTTATTGGGAGGACATGGATGTTGCCGAGACCGCGGCCGCAATGGGATGCTCGGAAGGCAGCGTAAAGACGCACTGCTCTCGCGCAACGCACACTCTGGCGCTATCGCTCAAGGCCAAAGGAATCAGCTTATGAACACTAAAGAAATCAACTTCGCTTTCAAGGTGCGGCACGCACTGAATGAAAACCTGGACAGCTTGCCGACGCCGGCCGTCGACCGCCTGGCTGCTGCACGCAAGGCTGCGCTTGCGCGCAAGAAAAAAGACGCGCCGACGCGGGTGTTGGTGCGCCAGGGCGTGCTCGCCGGCCATGCTGGTAATTTCGCGGGTAACTTCTTTAACCACCGCCTGTCCTGGCTGACCCGTATCGGCGTCGCTGCGCCAATACTGGTTGGCGCGATATTGTTGTCGGGCCTGTATCAATTCGAACAGCAACACCGGATTGCGGCTGCTGCCGATATCGATGCCGCCGTGTTATCTGATGAATTACCGCCTTCGGCCTATCTCGACCGCGGCTTTAGCGCTTATCTTGCGCAACAGCAAGAACCACAACAAGACACGACTCAGCAAGAGCAATGACCCTGACCACCTATTCGAATCCGGCTGAACGCAAGGCGACAGCGAGCAAACAGAATGGCGGCGCCAGGCGTTTGATCGGTGCCGCATTTGCTTTGCTGATCAGCGGTGGCGCTGTACTGGCAGTGCTCGGACCGGCTGCACCGTCCCATGCTGCCGACATCAGTGAGCTCCCCCTCAAAGCGCCCAAGATGACCAAGGTGGCTGGCAATGCCGCCGCACCCAATTGGGTGGAGCTGACGGCATTGCAACAGCATATCCTGGAGCCGCTGGCGCCGGATTGGGACAATCTGAAACCGTCCACGCGCAAGAAATGGCTCGAGATCAGTGGCCGCTACGTCAAGATGACTCCTGCCGAACAGGAAAGGCTTCAAGCCAGGATGCGCGGTTGGGTCACCCTGACCCCGGAACAACGCCGTATCGCCCGTGAAAATTATGCACGCGCCAACAAACTGGATACCGAGCAAAGAGCATTGCGCTGGCAGCAATATCAGCAATTATCCGAAGAACAAAAGAAAGAACTGGCCGAACAGGCCACGCCACGACATAAACGGGTAACCACTCTGCCACCTGCCGCATCGATCAAACACAAGCTGACGGCACCAGCCCAGCCAGCGTCGCAGAAAAATGCGGAACAAACTGCAGTGATCGCACCGGCTGCGGCAACTGCGATATCCGTCACGCCGCCTGCGCCTGTGCCGACACCTGCGCCAGCGTCCACCGCGAAATAAGCATTTTGAATCATTCCGCGTCGCCCGTCGCCAGTAAAACTTCTATTGAGCAACAAACGCCCTCATTGAAACGCCGGTTTGGCAGCATCATGTATGAATCGATGCTGTTATTTGGCATTTTGTTTATTTCGGGGTGGATTTTTTCTACCCTGCTACAGCAACGCAGTGCCCTTTATCTGCGCCACGCTCAGCAGGCTTGGCTGTTCCTGGTGCTGACAGCGTATTTTGTCTGGTGCTGGAGCCATGGCGGCCAAACCCTGGCCATGAAAACTTGGCGCATCCGCCTGGTCAACCGCGACGGCAGTACGGTCAAGGCTGGCCGCGCAGTGCTGCGCTTTCTTCTTAGCTGGTGCTGGTTTTTGCCGGGACTTGCCTTGGCCTGGGCGCTTGGCGCGCATGCCTGGATGCTGGTCTGGGTGCCGATGGCCAATTTCATTCTCTGGTCCATGACGATTTATCTCGATCCCCAACGCCAGTTCCTGCACGACAGGATCGCCGGCACCAAGCTGGTCAACATGGCGGAAATCACCACTCCAGCCGGCAAGCATAAGTGGTATCACTAAGCCGTTATCAAGCCGCTGATTGAAGCGGCTTTTTTATATCTCCTGCTGCAATGCCAGCAACTCCTGCTCTGAAAAGCCAGCCGCTCTCCTAGCCTCCAGATTGAACGGACCGCGCAATATCGGCGCCTTGTATTGCACTGCCAAAGCGGCAAATGTCGCCAGCGGCTCCAGTTGCCGCTCTTGGCAAAGCCAGCCATACCAGCGATTGCCGATCGCTACATGGCCGATCTCATCGCCTAAGATAATGTCGATGATCGCCGCTGCCGGCTCGTCCCCGGCCTGCGCCAGCTTGGCGCGAGTACGCGGCGACGCATCCAGCCCGCGTGCTTCCATCATGCGCGGCACCAGCGCCATCCTGGCCACGATGTCGTGACTGGTTTTTTCCGTCAGCTCCCACAAGCTGTTATGCGCAGAGAAATCGCCATAGGCGAAGCCCAGAGTGCTCAAATGCGTTGCCAAAAGGCAAAAATGATAAGATTCTTCCTTTGCCACACGCAGCCAGTCGGCATAATAATCAGGCGGCATGCCGCCAAATCGCCAGATGGCGTCCAGCGCCAGGTTGATGGCGTTGAATTCGATATGCGCCAGTGCGTGAATCATAGCGGCACGCCCTTCTACCGAAGCCATGGAACGATGCTCGACTTCGCGCGGCGGCACCAGCGACGGTTGCGGCGGACGTCCGGGTATGCTGGCGACGGCAGTCAGCATGACATCGGCGTCAAGCGTCATGTCGCCAGCGCTCCATGCCGCGGCCATCGCTTCAACCGCGGCGACTTTAGTTGCAACATCGGCCTCGCACAGGCATTGCAAGGCGACCGAACGCAGCTCGGCCTTGACCGCGCTATCTGCTGCAAAGCGAGAATCAGACGAATGGTTCATGTTGACAGCGGTAAAATGGCGGCAAGGTTGAAAAATCGGAATATGGACATATTTACAGACATTGATTAACGGCATCCAGCATTTTACGGAGATTTATGGCCATCTACCAATTGGGTGAACATGCCCCCGACATCGCGCCGTCAGCTTATATTGCGCCATCCGCCAACCTGATCGGCAAGGTCAGGGTCGAAGCCGACGCCAGCGTCTGGTTCGGCGTCACGATTCGCGGTGACAATGAATTGATCACTGTCAGCCAGGGCAGCAATGTGCAAGAAAGCAGCACATTGCATACCGACATGGGTTTTCCGTTGATGATAGGCAAGAACGTCACCATCGGCCATCAAGCAATGCTGCATGGATGCACCATCGGCGACGGCGCCCTGATCGGTATCCAGGCAGTGATACTGAATGGCGCCAAGATCGGCAAGAATTGCCTGGTCGGAGCCGGTGCGCTGGTCACCGAAGGCAAGGAGTTCCCCGACAATTCGCTGATAATTGGTTCGCCTGCCAAAGTGGTGCGCACCTTAAGCGAGCAGGATGTCGCCGCCCTTGCAGGCAACGCCGCACACTACATCGAACGCGGGCAGGAATACAAGGCCAGGCTCAAGCAAATCGGCTGATCGCAAATAATTGGCAGGCAATAAACAGAAAATAAGTGGATAACGATATGGACGTAACAAAGATAGCGGAAACTGGCGATAACGACTCGCTGCAGAAATTCATGGTGGAAAATGCGGCGGTGCGTGGCGAACTGGTGGAATTGTCGACTACCTGGCAACAGGTGTTGACACATCATCACTATCCGAAGCCTGTCACCGTGCTACTGGGGGAAATGATGGCTGCGGCGGCACTCATGTCGGCCAACCTGAAGTTCAACGGCGTCATCGTCATGCAAATTCACGGCGATGGCCCGATCCGCCTGCTGGTGGCCGAGTGCGATTCGCAACTTCGCATGCGTGCTACGGCCAAACTCGCTCCCGACGCCGTGATCGATGACGACGCAGGCATGTCGCAGCTGGTCAACCTGAATGGCCAGGGACGCTTCGCGATCACGCTCGACCCGCAGGACAAGATGCCCGGCCAGAAGCCGTATCAGGGTATCGTTCCGCTGGATGGCGACAGTATTGCGACCGTCATAGAGAACTACATGCTGCGCTCGGAGCAGCTGGATACCAAGCTGTGGCTGGCGGCGGACGACAAGGTTGCCCGTGGCTTGCTGCTGCAGAAATTGCCGAATCATGGCGGCATCGATGCACCGGTTAACGATGATATGGAAACCTGGAATCGTTTCATGGCGCTGGGCGGCACTTTGCAACCGAAAGAAATGCTGGCGACCGATATCCAAACGCTGATGCGGCGCCTCTTCTGGGAGGAAAGCATTCGTGTTTTCGAACCGCAGCAACCTAGTTTCCAGTGCAACTGCTCGCGTGAAAAAGTCGGCAATATGCTGAAAATGCTGGGGGAGCCTGAAATCGAGGAGGCTCTGGCCGATTTAGGCAAGCTGTCCGTGGATTGTGATTTCTGTGGCCAGCATTATGAATTCGACAAAGTCGATTGCGCCCACCTGTTTGCCACCGAAGCTCCGGTCGAAGCGCTACTGCCTACTGGGACCAGCAAGCACTAAAACAAACGGCGCGCCATTATTTCTACATAATGGCGCGCCGTAGTTCCAGGCAATTATTGTTTCTTTTGTCCTGTAGAAATTGGACGAATCAATGTTGCGGTTTCTTGGCCCGTTCCTCCGGCACTGCAACCGCCACCGTTTTCTCCACGGCAGTCAGTTCTGGATTCGGCGGTGCCGGCGCATCGGCCGGATTACCGTTTGGATCGAGAATCTGGATAAAAATCTCATCCTGCTTGATCATGCCCAACTCAGTCCGCGCACGTTCTTCAACTGCGCCGGTACCCTCTTTCAAATCATGGACTTCCGAATCCAGCTTGGCGTTGCGAGCCTTTAATTCGGCGACCTTGTCGTGTGCAGTATGTACCTGCTGATCCATATCCCAGACGCGCAGCCAACCGCCCTTGCCTAGCCAGAGCGGATACTGGACAAGCAACAGAAGGAGAGTCAGGCAAATTGCAATTAGGCGCATCGATTGTATGGGATTACTTGAAACTTCCTGCCAGTCAATGGAATTCAGGGTAATTCATCGCATAACGATCAATTACCCTGCCAGTCATTTACTTCAGATTATAGAACGCGTCACGGCCAGGATAGCTGGCGATATCGCCCAGATCCTCTTCGATACGCAGCAGCTGGTTGTACTTCGCCATGCGGTCCGAACGCGACAATGAGCCGGTCTTGATCTGCAGGGCATTCATGCCAACCGCGATATCGGCGATGGTCGAATCTTCCGTCTCGCCCGAACGGTGCGAGATCACTGCGGTGTAACCGGCGCGCTTGGCCATTTCAATCGCAGCGAAAGTTTCGGTCAAAGTACCGATCTGGTTAATCTTGATCAGGATCGAATTGGCGATATCCTTATCGATGCCTTCTTTCAGGATCTTGGTGTTGGTGACGAACAGGTCGTCGCCCACCAGCTGGATTTTCTTGCCCAGTGTTTCGGTCAACAGCTTCCAGCCGTCCCAGTCGTTTTCCGCCATGCCGTCTTCGATGCTGATGATCGGATACTTATCGCACCACGATGCCAGCAGGCCGGTGAACTGCGCGCCGGTCAGGGTCATGTTTTCGCCTGCCAGGACGTAGCTGCCGTCCTTGTAGAATTCGCTCGCAGCGCAATCCAGGCCGAGGGCGATTTGCGTACCTGGCTCGTAGCCTGCGGCTTCGATTGCCTGGATGATCAGCTTCAGCGCTTCTTCATGGCTGGCCAGCGATGGTGCAAAACCGCCTTCATCACCAACCGAAGTCGCCAGGCCTTTGTCGTGCAAAATTTTCTTCAGCGCGTGGAAGACTTCCGCGCCGTAACGCAGCGCTTCACGGAAACTAGGTGCGCCGACCGGGATGATCATGAATTCCTGGATATCCAGGTTGTTGTCGGCATGTTCGCCGCCGTTGATGACGTTCATCATCGGCACAGGCATTTGCATCGCGCCGCTACCGCCGAAATAGCGATACAGCGGCAGGCCGGCTTCTTCAGCCGCAGCCTTGGCCACCGCCATCGACACCGCCAACATGGCGTTGGCGCCCAGGCGGCTCTTGTTTTCAGTACCGTCGAGGTCGATCAGGGTACGGTCCAGGAATGCTTGTTCGCTGGCGTCCAGGCCCATGATGGCTTCGGAGATTTCAGTGTTGATATGCTCGCAAGCCTTCAGCACACCCTTGCCGCCGTAACGGCTTTTGTCGCCGTCGCGCAGTTCAATCGCTTCGCGCGAACCGGTCGAAGCGCCGGACGGCACCGCCGCACGGCCCATCACGCCGGATTCCAGCAAGACATCGCACTCTACTGTCGGATTACCGCGTGAATCAATAATTTCACGGCCAATGATGTCAACGATTGCACTCATGTATTTCCCTATCAGATAAAAATATTCGAGATATTAAAACCATTTGCGGGGACAAGGTTCATGCGGCGCCGCATCCTGGTATAGCGGCAGCCATATAGTCATCCTCGTCCAGCCTCAAGCAATCAACCGAAATTGCTTTCGATAAAGCCATTCTTTTTGACGACCCGGTCCAGGTCTATCATGGTCGACAACAATTCTTTGATGCGTCCCAGCGGCACCGCGTTCGGGCCATCCGATTTGGCTTCGGCCGGATTCGGATGGGTTTCCATGAACACACCTGACACGCCGACTGCAATCGCTGCGCGCGCCAATACCGGCACGAATTCGCGCTGGCCGCCGGAGGTGCTGCCCTGGCCGCCCGGCAATTGTACCGAGTGAGTGGCATCGAACACCACCGGGCAACCGGTTTCGCGCATGATCGCCAGTGAGCGCATGTCGGATACCAGGTTGTTGTAGCCGAACGATGCACCACGTTCGCAAGCCATGAAATTATCTTCCGGCAAGCCAGCTTCGCGTGCAGCAGCGCGCGCTTTGGCGATGACGTTGATCATGTCGTGCGGCGCCAGGAACTGGCCCTTCTTGATATTCACCGGCTTGCCGGACTGCGCGCAAGCATTGATGAAATCGGTCTGGCGGCACAGGAAAGCCGGCGTCTGTAAAACGTCGACCACTGCTGCCACCGGCTTGATTTCATCAATTTCATGAATATCGGTCAGCACCGGCACGCCGATTTGCGCTTTGACTTCGGCCAGGATCTCCAGCCCCTTGTCCATGCCGAGACCGCGGAACGACGCGCCGGACGAACGGTTAGCCTTATCGAAAGACGATTTGTAAATGAAATTGATGCCCAGCTCGCTGGTGATCTCTTTCAGTTTGCCGGCGGTATCCAGCGCCATCTGGCGCGATTCGATCACGCACGGACCGGCGATCAGGAAAAACGGCTGATCCAGACCAATGTCAAAGCCACAAAGTTTCATGCTTTTTCCTTAAGCCGCAGTGTTGGCTTGCTTGTGCGCCAGCGCAGCCTTGATGAACGAAATGAACAAGGGATGGCCATCGCGCGGAGTCGATTTGAATTCCGGGTGATACTGGACGCCGACATACCAAGGATGAGCATTCTCGCCAGTGCGCGGCAATTCCATGATTTCACACAAGTCTTCAGTCGGGGTACGGGCCGACACCACCAGACCGGCAGCTTCAATCCGCTCCAGGTAATGGTTGTTGGCTTCGTAACGATGACGATGGCGTTCGGTCACGGTCGGGCCGTAGATCTCGGAAGCTAAGGTATCCGGCTTGATATCGCAGGTCTGCGCGCCCAGGCGCATGGTGCCACCCAGATCGGAGTTAACATCGCGCAACTCCACCTTGCCGTCATGATTCTGCCATTCAGTGATCAAGGCCACGACTGGCTGGTCGGTTTGCGCATCGAATTCGGTCGAATTGGCGTGCGGCAGGCCTGCCTTGTTACGCGCATATTCTAGCAGCGCAACTTGCATGCCGAGGCAGATACCGAGGTAAGGAATCTTGTGTTCGCGAGCGAAACGGGCCGCGGCAATCTTGCCTTCCACGCCGCGCTTGCCGAAACCGCCGGGTACCAGAATTGCATCGTACTTGGCCAGCGGACCAGTACCGGTCGCTTCGATTTCTTCCGAGTCCAGGTATTCGATGTTGACCCGGCTGCCGGTATGGATACCGGCGTGACGCAAGGCTTCCGTCAACGACTTGTAGGATTCGGTCAGGTCGACATACTTGCCGACCATGCCGATGGTGACTTCGTAGGTTGGATTTTCCAGTGCGTGCACCAGCTTGGTCCAGACCGAGAGGTCCGCAGGTTTCGGCGACAGGCCCAGTTTTTCGCAGACAATCGCGTCCAACCCCTGATCGTGCAGCATTTGCGGAATCTTGTAGATGGTGTCGGCATCCCATACCGAAATGACGGCATCGCCCTGGACATTCGAGAACAGGGAAATCTTGGCGCGTTCGTCATCGGGAATCGGACGGTCGGCACGACACAGCAGCGCATCCGGAGAAATACCGATTTCACGCAGTTTTTGTACGCTGTGCTGGGTCGGCTTGGTCTTCAGTTCACCGGCCGATACCAGGTAAGGCACCAGAGTCAGGTGGACGAAAGCCGCCGCCTTGCGGCCTGCGCGCAGGCTCAGCTGGCGCGCCGCCTCGAGGAACGGCAGGGATTCGATGTCGCCCACAGTACCGCCGATTTCCACCAGCGCGACGTCGAAACCTTCGGCGCCACGGTAGATGTAATCCTGGATTTCGTTGGTGATGTGCGGAATAACCTGTACCGTCTTGCCGAGGTACTCGCCACGGCGTTCCTTGCGAATCACCGATTCGTAGATCTGGCCGGTAGTGAAGTTATTTACCTTCTTCATCTTGGCCGTAATGAAGCGCTCATAGTGGCCGAGATCGAGATCGGTCTCTGCGCCATCGTCGGTCACAAACACTTCGCCGTGCTGGAACGGGCTCATGGTGCCTGGATCGACGTTAATATACGGATCGAGTTTAAGAAGGGTGACTTTAAGGCCGCGTGATTCTAAAATCGCGGCGAGTGAGGCGGCTGCAATCCCTTTACCAAGGGATGAGACAACGCCACCGGTAACAAATACAAACTTAGTCATTACAGAAGGTGCCGAACGGCACATGCGGGAAATTCGAATTATACATCAAACCGCGCTCCGGTCGGCCGCGAGTGATTGTAAAAATAATGCCTTATGTTGTAAGACGGTGGCAAGCGGCTCTGCGGTTATCTGCATAAAATTGCGCTTCATGTAATAATTCACGGCTCCGGTTCACGCCTTCCGACACATCCTCCACCGCCTAGCTGAACGTGCCTATTTCGCTTTCCCTCCCTACAAGCCTTGCGACCATGTTGCGCGGCCTCGCCGCATGAGCCAGCTGTTCGGCGATATGCCAGAAGATGACGGCCTGCCTGGAGCAACCAGGCGGGTAGCGATTATCGTCATGATCCTCGGCACCAGCATGACCGTACTGGACGGCTCTATCGTCAACGTCGCGCTGCCGATGATTGCGCGCAGCTTGCATGTAGATCCGGCAGCCGCGGTCTGGATCGCGAATGCCTACATCCTGGCCGGCGCCATGACCATGGTGGCCTTTGCCTCGATCGGCGAAGTATTTGGCTTCCGGCGTCTCTACATGAGCGGCATCCTGGTGTTCACCCTGGCTTCGCTCGGTTGCGCGTTATCGCCATCGCTGGCCATATTGAATGGCATGCGATTCTTGCAAGGTTTGGGCGGCGCTGCCGCCATGAGCATCGGGCCGGCGCTCTACCGCAACATATTCCCGACCCGCCTGCTAGGCACGGCGCTCGGCATCAACGCGCTGGTAGTAGCGTCATCCACCGCCGCCGGGCCAGCCATCGGCGGCCTGATGTTGTCAGTACTGAACTGGCCATGGCTATTCGCCGTCAATGTACCGATCGGGATAGTCACCTTATTGCTAGCGCAGCGCGTATTGCCGCGCAATCCCGGCCGCGGCGGCAAATTCGACGCCACTGGCGCCCTGTTGTCGGCGATCGCCCTTGGCACCTTTGTCATGGCGGTGGACGGCTTATCGCGTCACGATAGCTGGGACAAAGAGTTGTTATTAGGCGGGACGGCAGCGGCATCGACTATTTTATTTATCATTCGACAACGAAAATATGTCGCACCGCTGTTGCCGCTTGATATTTTTGCATCACAGCGCTTTTCGATGGCGGTCGCCACTTCACTCTGCTCTTTCGTTGGCCAGGGAATTGCCTTTATTGCGTTGCCATTCTTGTTCCAGGGGGCCTACGGCTTCAGCCCCCTACTTTCCGCCGCACTATTCACCCCATGGCCGGTCGCAATCGCCATCACAGCACCGATTGCAGGCCGCCTTGCCGACCGATACTCAGCCGCATTGCTGTCAACTTGCGGCTTGCTGGTGCTGACGATCGGCCTGATGCTACTGGCCTGCCTCGGCGAACACGCTTCGATCCCGGATATTTTGTGGCGCGCCTTCGTTTGCGGACTCGGCTTCGGCTTCTTCCAGAGTCCGAATAATCGCGAAATGCTGAGCAATGCGCCTCGCACCCGTAGCGGCACCGCCTCCGGCGTACTGGCCATTGCCCGCACTTTCGGCCAGTCTTTAGGCGCAGCGCTGGTTGCCGTGGTGTTGGCGGCCACCAGCATTGCCCAGGCTAACGCCGACACTGCCCATATGGACGCCAGCGCAGTGCACCTATCGTTATGGCTTGCCGCCAGCGCAACTTTGCTTGCAACCATCATCAGCGCATTGCGTATCCGCCACGGAAGAGTGTCAGAAGCTTCCGTGTAGAGAAATAAAAAGCCAAACTGACAGAATTGTCATATTAGCGACAGCATCACGTACTGCAGCAAGATTTAAAGTGGTTGCAAATACTGCCCGATGCTGCGCGCGGCGCGAATGCTCGTTTTAGCTTGTTGCTAGCTTATCCATAGTTCATTTGTCGCCACCTGCCGCCCGGACATTCCATTCAATGTTCCGAACGCCAGCTTAATCAGACTCATGAATTTCTCCTCCTCCCCAAGAAAACTCTCCAGTACCATCCTGGCTGCTGCGATCGCGCTGGCGCTGGCCGGATGCGCCGTAGGCCCCGATTATGTGCGCCCCGCCATGGATGTCCCCACCCACTACAAAGAAAGCGGACCATGGAAGCAGGCCGAACCCAAGCAGATCGACAGTAACCATAACTGGTGGGAAGTGTATGGCGACAGCACGCTGAACACGTTGATGCAGCAAGCCAACCAGGCCAACCAGAACATCGCCCAGGCCGAAGCGCAATATCGCCAGGCGCGCGCTGCGGCCGATGCCGCTCGCGCTGGCTTCTGGCCGACTATCGGCATCAGTGCCGGAACCGGCCGCGCCCAGACCAACACCAATGGCCCAAATCTTGGCGATAGCTATACGACCGGCGTGCAAGGCAGTTGGGAGCCTGATGTCTGGGGCAGCGTGCGGCGTGCTGTCGAAGCGGGCAATGCCGGCACCCAGGCCAGCGCAGCCAATCTGGCGGCTGCGCGCCTCAGTATCCAGGCCACGCTGGCGCAAGACTATCTGCAATTGCGCATTACCGATCTGCTGAAAGATTTATATGCGCGCACCACTGCCGCCTACGCCCGCTCGTTGCAACTGACGCAAAGCCAGTATGCAGTCGGCGTAGCGCTGCGCTCCGACGTAGCGCTGGCGGAAAGCCAGTTGAAGACCGCAGAAGCGCAAGCCATCGATCTGCAGGCGCAACGCAGCCAGCTGGAACACGCCATCGCTATCCTGACCGGCAAAGCGCCGGCCGGATTTTCACTGGCGGCAGCGTCCGCGGATCCGCAAATGGCAGCCAAGATACAAGCAAGCTTGCCGGCGATTCCAGCCGGCCTGCCGTCGGACCTGCTGGAACGGCGGCCGGATATTGCCAATGCTGAACGCAATGTCGCGGTGGCAAACGCCAATATCGGCGTCGCCAAGGCAGCTTATTTCCCCGCCTTGACATTGAGCGCCAGCGGCGGCTTCAACAGCAGCAGCCTGGCCCAATGGTTCAATACGCCAAGCCGGGTCTGGTCGCTGGGAGCGGTGCTGGCTGAGACGATTTTCGATGGCGGCCTGCGCCGCGCGCATACGGCGCAGGCAGTGGCGGCCTATGATGCCGCGGTAGCGCAATACAAGCAAACCGTATTGGGCGGCTTCCAGGAAGTCGAGGACAACCTGGCGACGCTGAACGTACTGGACCAGGAAACGACCGTACAAAGCCAAGCCGTGAAAGCCTCGCAACTGGCGGAACAGCTGGCCTTGAGCCAGTACCGGGCCGGTACTGCAACCTACCTGACGGTGGTCACTGCACAAACCCTTTCGCTGAGCAATGAACGCACCCTGGTGCAATTGCTGGGACGCCAGCTGGTAGCAAGTGTCGCGCTGATCAAAGCAGTCGGCGGCGGCTGGGATGCTTCTCAGCTCTCCACGCAACCGACCTCGCAGTTGAGCACGGCCCAGACTGACAGTGCCGCGCCAGCAAAAAACAACAATACCGCCAATTAATTTTTCGAGCCGACATCATGACCACCACACTTTCCAAAACCCGTTCGACGCTGCTGATTTCCGCCGCGATACTGGTCCTGATCGGCGCCGCCGGCTGGACCCTGAGTCCTAGGGCCGGTGCAGCAGCGCCGCCTGCCGCCGCTTCTTCCAGCGCCGTATCGGTCAGCACTACCACCGTCAAACAGCAGGATATGCCGATGTACCTGACCGGAGTCGGCACCGTTACCTCGAATGCCAGCGTGACGGTCAAGGCACGTATCGACGGCCAATTGGACAAGGTGGGTTTTGTCGAGGGCCAGGATGTCAAAGCCGGCCAGATGCTGGCGCAGCTCGATCCGCGCACTTTGCAGGCGCAACTGGCCCAGGCCGTGGCGCAAAAAGCCAAGGACCAGGCTCAGCTGGCAAACGCCAAGCTGGACCTGCAACGCTATACCACGCTGGTGCAGCAAGACGCCGCCACGCAACAGACGCTGGACGCCCAGCACGCGCTGGTCAACCAGTTGCAAGCTGCGGTGCAATCCGACGACGCCCAGATCAACTACGCCAAGGTGCAACTCAGCTTTACCACTATCCTTGCGCCGATCAGCGGCCGCGTTGGCGCTCGCCTGGTTGACCCTGGCAATATTGTCCATGCTACCGACACCAATGGCCTGGTGGTCATTAATCAGATCGATCCGATCGCGGTGGTGTTCACACTACCGGAAGAAAGCTTCCAGAGCATCAACACCGCCCTGCATGGCAGCCAGAAACCGCTCGGCGTACAAGCTTTCCCGCGCAATGGCGACACCATGCTGGCCCAGGGCAATCTGGCGTTGCTGAACAATCAGATCGACACCACCAGCGGCACGGTGCAGTTGAAAGGCATTTTCCAGAACCCGTCGCATGTATTGTGGCCGGGACAATACGTCAATGTACGTCTGGTGTTGGGCGACCGCAAACAGGCATTGACCGTGCCGGCTGCAGCGGTACAGCGCAGCCAGGATGGTACCTACGCCTATGTCATCAACGCCGACGGCACCGCGCAAAACCAGGTGATTCAGGTCGCCAATATCCAGGACGGCATTGCAGTCATCAACAAAGGTTTGAGCGCAGGTCAAAGAGTAGTGGTCGATGGTCAGTACAAATTGAAACCAGGCATTAAAGTGAAAGAGAACGCCAGCGCGGCAGGCAGCGGCAACGCATCTAGCGCAGCCGCTAAAGGTACAACTGCGGGCACAACAACGACTGCAATTACGGGGGCAAGCAAGTGAGTATTTCTGCCGCCTTCATCAAGCGTCCTATCGGCACCACGCTGCTCGCTATTGCGATTTTCCTGGTGGGGGCAGCAGTCTGGCCCTTACTGCCGGTCGCGCCGTTGCCGCAAGTCGATTTCCCGACGATTCAAGTCTCCGCCAACTTACCGGGCGGCAGCCCTGAAACCATGGCGTCTAGCGTCGCGCAGCCACTGGAACGACAGTTCTCGCTGATTGCCGGTCTGTCGCAGATGACCTCTAGTAGTTCGCTCGGCTCGACGCAGATCACCCTGCAGTTTGACCTCAACCGCAGCATCGACGCCGCCGCGCTGGATGTGCAGGCGGCGATCACCGCCGCCAGCGGCCAGTTGCCGGCCAACTTGCCGAGTCCGCCAACTTTCCGCAAGGTCAATCCGGCAGATTCGCCGATCCTGGTGATGTCGGTGCAATCGGATGTATTGCCTATCATCCAGGTGAATGACTATGCCGACAACATCCTGGCACAGCAGATTTCGCAGATTCCCGGCGTTGGCCTGGTCAATATCGGTGGCGTGCAAAAACCGGCGGTGCGTATCCAGGTCGACCCTACCAAGTTGAGCGCGATGGGCATGAGCCTGGAAGATATCCGTGGCGTGATTGCGAACACGACGGTCAACCAGCCCAAGGGCACCGTCGACGGTCCGAAACAAAGCTTCACTGTCTACACCAATGACCAGTTGCTGAGCGCAGAACCATGGAACGACATGGTGCTGGCATATAAGAACGGCGCGCCGATTCGCGTGCGCGACATCGGCGTTGCAATTGATGCGCCGGAGAACGTCAAGGTCGCCGGCTGGGCCTACGCCGGCGCCGCCGCACCAGCTGGCAATACCGTGATCAACGGCCGCTCGATCGTGCTGGCGGTGACCAAGCAACCGGGCGCCAACGTGATCGAAACCGTGGATCGTATCAAGGCCGCGCTGCCGCGCTTGCAAGCAGCTATCCCGCCTACCGTTAGAGTCAATACCCTGATCGACCGCACCCAGACCATCCGCGCATCGGTATCCGATGTGGAGTTCACGCTGGTGCTGACCATCGCGCTGGTCGTAATGGTGATTTTCATTTTCCTGCGCAATATCCCGGCGACCTTGATCCCTAGCGTCACCGTGCCGCTGGCTATTTTCGGCACCGCCGGCGTCATGTATCTGCTGGGATTCAGTCTCGACAACCTCTCCCTGATGGCGCTGACCATCGCCGTCGGCTTCGTGGTCGACGATGCGATTGTGATGCTGGAAAACATTTACCGCTACGTCGAAGAAGGCATGTCGCCTATGGAAGCGGCGTACAAGGGTGCAGGAGAAATTGGCTTCACCATCATTTCGATTTCGGTATCGCTGGTGGCTGTGTTTATTCCGCTTCTGCTGATGGGGGGCATCGTTGGCCGCCTGTTCCGGGAATTTGCAATTACCGTGACGCTGACCATTGCTGTCTCGGTCGTGATTTCACTGACCTTGACGCCGATGTTGTGCTCGCGCTTCCTCAAGCCGCATTCCGCCGAATCGCATGGCCGCATGTACCAGCTGTTCGAGCGCGGTTTCGATGCGATGCTGAACGCCTACAAACGTGGCTTGCATGTCGTGCTGCGCCATCAATTCATCACGCTGATGGTGTTCTTCGCCACCATGGCAGCCACAGTGGCGCTGTTTATCGTGATCCCGAAAGGCTTCTTCCCGCAACAAGACACCGGCTTCGTTTACGGCTTCGCCGAATCTGGCCAGGATTCATCGTTTTCTTCGATGAATCAGCGCATGCTGGCGCTGGCAGATATCGTACGCAAGGATCCGGACGTTACCGGCTTCGGCATGAGCGGCGGCCAGAACACCTTCAATACCGGTAACTTCTTCATCAGTTTGAAACCAAAAGACGAAGGACGCACTGCCAGCGCCGATGAAGTGATTACCCGCCTGCGGCCGCAACTGGCCAAGGTGCAGGGGGTTAACCTGTTCCTGCAAGCGGGCCAGGACATCAACGTCGGCGGCCGTCTGTCGCGGACTCAGTATCAGTACACCTTGACCGACTCCAACCTGGATGAACTCAATGTCTGGGCGCCGAAACTGATGACGCGCTTCCGCCAGTTGCCGCAATTGACCGACGTCGCCTCCGACCAGCAAAATTCCGCGGCATCCGCCAGCCTGACCATCGACCGTGCCCGCGCCTCCAGTTTCGGCATCACGCCGGCGCTGATCGATGCGACGATCTACGACGCCATCGGCCAACGCCAGGTCGCCCAATATTTTACGCAGATCAATAGTTATCACGTGATCCTGGAAGTGACGCCCAAGCTGCAACAAGATCCGGACCTGTTCAACAAGTTGTACCTGACTTCACCGGTCACGGGCCAGCAAGTACCGTTGTCGACCTTCGTCACCGTCGATACCAACAAGACTTCGTATCTGTCGATCAGTCATCAGGGCCAGTTCCCGGCGGTGACGATTTCCTTCAACCTGGCGCCGGGCGTGGCGCTGGGCGAAGCAGTCACTGCGATCAACAAGGCTCAAAACGACATGGGCATACCGCCAACCCTGACCGGTGCGTTCCAGGGCACGGCGAAGGCATTTGGCGACTCGCTGTCGTCGCAGCCTTACCTGATCGCTGCCGCCCTGGTTGCGGTATATATCGTGCTGGGCTTGCTGTATGAAAGCTATATCCACCCGCTGACGATCTTGTCGACCTTGCCTTCGGCCGGCGTCGGCGCCCTGCTGATTCTGATGGCAGGCGGTTATGACCTCACCGTGATTGCGCTGATCGGCATCATCCTGCTGATCGGCATCGTCAAGAAAAACGGCATCATGATGGTCGACTTTGCGCTCACCGCAGAACGGGATCACGGCATGAAGCCGGAAGAGGCGATTTACCAGGCTTGCCTGCTGCGCTTCCGGCCGATCATGATGACCACCATGTGCGCGCTGTTGAGCGGCCTGCCGCTGATGCTGGGCCACGGCGCCGGTTCTGAACTGCGGCGCCCGCTGGGCTACGCCATGGTAGGTGGTCTGATCCTGTCGCAAGCGCTGACCTTGTTCTCAACCCCCGTGGTCTATCTGTATCTGGATCGCGCCCATTACTGGTACGAGAGCCGCAAGGAAGCGCGGCGGGCGCTCAAGGCAGCGCGCAAGGCAGGAACAACGGTTGCAAACCCGTCAGTCGTGATAGATTCGAAATAATCAAAACAGAAATTTCCCGATCCTGCATGGCGGTATGGCGTTAGTACATGCCGCCATGCAGGACAGAACAGGAGACCGGCTACACATGAAAATCCTGATCGTCGAAGATGAACTGAAGACTGCGGACTACCTATACAAGGGGCTGACCGAACAAGGCTGCGCCGTCGATGTAGCGCACGACGGCATTGATGGCCAGCATCTGGCGTTGCAGCACGATTACGATGTGATCGTGCTCGATGTCATGCTGCCTGGCGTGGACGGTTTTTCTGTCTTGCATGCTCTGCGCGAAATCAAGCAAACCCCCGTCATCATGCTGACCGCGCGCGACCGCGTGGAAGATCGCATCAAGGGCTTGCAAGGCGGCGCCGACGATTACCTGGTCAAGCCGTTTTCATTCCTGGAACTACTAGCCAGACTGCAGGCGTTGACGCGGCGTGGCCGCGCCCTGGAACCGGCACAATTGAGGATCGCCGATCTGCAGATCGACCTGATCAGCCGCAAAGCCTACCGCGCCGGTATCCGCATCGACCTCACCGCCAAGGAATTTTCCTTGCTGGCGGTGCTGGCCAGGCGGCAAGGCGAAATTCTTTCGAAGACGGCGATCGCCGAACTGGTGTGGGACATGAATTTTGACAGCAACACCAATGTCGTCGAAGTCGCTATCAAGCGCTTGCGCGCCAAGATCGACATGCCGTTCAGCCTCAAGCTGCTGCACACCATACGCGGCATGGGCTACGTGCTGGAACCACGCGAACCGCACCATCCGCATGAGCAGCATGGTCAAGAGAGCATCGAATGAAGCGTTCCATCAAAGTGCGCCTGGTGGCGATGTTCGCACTGGCCGCATTGCTGATTTTTTCACTCATAGGCGGTGCCTTGTACGGCGTGCTGCAGCGTGAATTGGCGCGCCACCAGCACGATGAATTGAATACTCGCTTCCTGGACACCCAGTACATGATCGAGCACAACGGCGATCCCGCCCGCTGGCCGCGGGTTCAGGCGAAACTGGATACGCTGACGCCGGCCGACGGCAGCTTTCGCTATTGGGTGCTGAGCGACGATCCGCGCTTCCAGTACGGCAAGGACCTGGCCGATATCGAAAAGATAGATCGCAACCCGAACGGCATGGGCAACCTGACACTGCGCGGCCGCGCATATCCGCTGCATACCTTGACGAAAGCCCTGCCCGCCTTCCAGGAACGGCCCGCAGTCAGGCTGATCGTGGCGGTGGACGCAGCACCTTATATGCACACCTTGCACGCCTTCATGATTGCGTTGGTTGGACTGTCACTGCTGGGCGTGGTACTGGTGATGCTGCTCGGCTACTGGATTGCGCAAGTAGGATTGCGGCCTTTGAAACAACTCTCTACCGAAGCGCAATCGCTTGGCCCCAAGACCTTGTCGCAGCGCTTGCAAATTTCCCCGCTGCCGGGTGAACTATCAGACCTGACGGCAGCGTTCAATGGCGCGTTGGAACGCATGGAGGGCGCTTATAACCAGATGGAAGCCTTTAATGCGGATGTTGCCCATGAGTTGCGCACGCCGCTGGCCAACCTGATCGGCGAAACCCAAGTCGCGTTGTCACGCCAGCGCACGGCGCCGCAATTCGAGGAAGTGCTGCAATCCAACCTGGAAGAACTGGAACGACTGCGTTCGATCATCAACGACATGCTGTTCCTCGCTCGCGTCGACCAGGGGGAGGCCGCCACTAGCCTGGTGCGCACCTCGATTGCGCTGGAAATAAACAAGACCGTGGAGTTTTTTGAATTTGTGCTGGATGAGTCGAAAATGACGGTCAAGGTAAAAGGCGACATCAATGCCGAGGCCTCGATTGAAACATCACTATTCAAACGCGCCATGAGCAATTTGCTGCACAACGCGATCCAGCACTCAACGCCTGGCGCAGCAATTGTGGTTACCATCACGCAGCAACCTGCGATTATCGGAATCGCCGTCTCGAACCCAGGTAAACCGATTGCCGAAAACCATTTGCCACGCCTGTTCGATCGCTTCTATCGTGTCGATGCCGCTCGCAACGATAAAGACCAAAGCCAGTTGCACGGCCACGGCTTGGGCCTTGCGATCGTCAAGGCAATTGCCAAGATGCATGGCGGCGGCGTGTTTGCAAATAGCATTGAAGGCGTAACGACGATAGGCTTCAGCATCCCAGCCACAGGCGCGATTACGCATTGATAAGAAACGGGCGACATGGAGCTTGCCTGCGCAATAACGGTAACCGACTACAAACTGGCAAGCTATTGGCAATTGCCGGGCGCCATATGAATAGATAGATTAGCTGCGCGGAGTGCGCTGAGAAAAACCGTACGGAATAATACTGAGGATAGAGGCGAGCCTTGTCTGCGGCACTTGCAGGAAATGGCTGTGGCTGCTTCGTTCCCGACCTGACCAGGTTGACCACGCCACAATGCGCAGGGGCCCGCCGGGGTGAATTGTACCGCATTGCGTCATTGCTGGCAGCGCTTTTTACAGCTTTTTGGAAAGCGCTGCCATTTTTCCTGCTATTTGTATAAAGCTTTTCTCCGAATCCCCTCTACAAGCCGAGCTCTTGCCAGATCTGGTCGACCCGCACCTTCACTTCATCCGTCATGCTGATGGTACGACCCCACTCGCGACTGGTTTCACCCGGCCACTTGTTGGTGGCGTCAATGCCCATCTTGCTGCCGAGACCACTGACCGGTGAGGCGAAGTCGAGATAATCGATAGGCGTGTTATCGACGATTGTGGTATCGCGTATCGGATCGACGCGGGTGGTGATCGCCCAGATCACTTCATTCCAGTCGCGAATGTTGACGTCCTCATCGACCACGACGATGAACTTGGTATACATGAACTGGCGCAGAAAACTCCAGACGCCGAACATCACGCGCTTCGCGTGGCCAGCGTAAGCCTTTTTCATTTGCACCACCGCCATGCGGTAACTGCAACCCTCAGGCGGCAGATAGAAATCGGTGATCTCGGAAAACTGCTTTTGCAGCAAAGGAATGAACACCTCGTTCAGCGCCACGCCAAGTACTGCTGGCTCATCCGGCGGCTTACCTGTATACGTAGAGTGATAGATCGGCGACTTGCGCATCGTGATGCGGTCGATAGTGAACACCGGGAACCAGTCCTGCTCGTTGTAATAACCGGTGTGATCACCGTATGGCCCCTCAAGCGCCATCTCGTAGCCGGACGGATGCGATGGATCGGGATTGATATGCCCTTCCAGTACTATCTCAGCCGAAGCCGGCACCCGCAACTCGCTGCCGATGGCCTTCACCAGCTCGGTCCGGCTGCCGCGCAACAGGCCGGCGAACTGGTATTCAGACAGACTGTCCGGCACCGGCGTCACCGCACCTAATATAGTTGCGGGGTCGGCGCCTAACGCCACCGCTACCGGATACGGCTTGCCGCCCGTGGCAATCGCGTGCTCACGGAAATCCAGCGCGCCGCCGCGATGCGCCAGCCAGCGCATGATGACCTTGTTGCGGCTCAGTACCTGCTGACGATAAATACCGAGATTCTGGCGCTTCTTGTGCGGCCCCTTGGTAATCACCAGCCCCCAGGTAATCAGCGGCGCCACATCGCCCGGCCAGCAGTGCTGGATCGGCAGCCTGGCGAGGTCGACGTCATTGCCTTCCCAGACGATATCCTGGCAAGGCGCCGAACGCTGCTCCTTGGGCGCCATGTCCCACAAGGATTTCACCAGCGTACCGAGGCCGAGAATATCCTTGAAACCCTTGGGCGGCTCTGGCTCTTTCAAGCTTGCTAGCACGTGGCCGATGCGCCGCAATTCGCTGACGTCATCAGCGCCCATGCCCAACGCGACACGGCGCGGAGTGCCGAACAGATTACCTAGCACAGGTATCGAATGTCCGCTTGGATTCTCAAAAAGTAGCGCCGGACCGCCCGCGCGCAGAGTGCGATCGCAGATCTCCGTCATCTCCAAATAGGGCGAAATCGGCGTTGAAATCCGTTTTAGCTCTCCAATTTGTTCTAATTTGACAATAAAATCACGTAAATCTGAATATTTCATGAATTTTTACAATCTTTTTACATGTTAATTGAGCAACTAATATTTGCTCGCCAAGTGCTTGATTCTATTGGGTCACAGCGGTAAACCCATGCAATCGTTATACATAAAAGTTATTGTTAATGTTTTTTATAGTATTGACTTGATATAAACCCACTCATACAATGCGCCCAGCTTGAAGAAGCCGCAGCGCCCAAAAAGCGTTTTTAATCGGCTCTCAGTACTTACGGGATCGGGGTCCCACATGACATTTTAAGGAGTGTTTTCAAAAGGCGTCAGCCTTCTCCCCCGAACAAGTTGTTTGCCAGTGGCACGGCGCACTAATGCAGCCGACCAGCTTAAAGTCACATAAGCGCAAACAGCAACGACGTCTGGCATGACGCACACAGCATGCGAAGCCAGGCGATATTGATTACGGTGCAAGCAGCATTCAGTTCAGTTGTACCCGCCCCGCTGTTCCAAGGGGCCTGCATGCACCGCGACGATTCAGGAGGTTCCATTGTTAGCAAGATCTACCAAAGCTTTACCTAGTTGGGCTACGCCCGCGTATTTAAAGAAACTCAGTACTCAATCCGTCAGCGGCGCGCTGTTTGCCCGCGATACCGTCGGCGGTCTTATCGCCACCACTCGCGTTAGCATCCTGTTCAGCGGCATCCTGGCCATCATCGGTCTCAGCACCATGATCATCAAGCCGGACCTGGTCTACAAGCTGCAAAGCCTGCCGTTGTTTGCCAGCAGCGCTCCGCAGCAAGCTGCAACACTACCGGCGACACAAGTTGCCTCAACGATAAGCAACCTGGCGAATGTGCCGGCGAATGCTGCGGCCAAGAACATTGCCAGCCTGACGGTACCGGCGCCAAGCGCCAACGTGAATCATTTGCTGCATATGGATGGACTGGCCAACAAGGCCATCAAACCGCTCGACAGCTCGCGCCAACAGCAATGGGTAACCAATTGGCTGTCCAAGCGTTATCGCGTCGCTGGCGACGCCACCAACATGTTTGTGACGACAGCCTATAAAACCGCGCGCGAAACCAAGCTGGATCCGCTCCTGATCCTGGCTGTGATGGCGATCGAATCGGGCTTGAACCCGTTTGCCGAAAGCCCGGTTGGTGCGCAAGGCCTGATGCAAGTCATGTCGAAAGTACATGAAGACAAGTTCGAAAGCATGGGCGGTATCAAGGCTGCTCTGAACCCGACTGCCAATATCAAGGTCGGCTCCATGATCCTGCGTGACTACGTGAACCAGGGCGGCTCGGTCGAAGCCGGTCTGAAACGCTATGTCGGCGCTGCTGCGTTCGCCAATGATGGCGGCTACGGCTACAAGGTGCTGGCTGAATATCGCCGCCTGCAAGATGTCGCTATCGGCAAAAACGTGCCGTCAACCGGTTCTGTTGCACCTATCGCTACGCCGAAAGCGCATCCGATACAGGCAGTGGCTCCTGCCGATGCCGCCAGCCCGACTCCTGCTGAAGCAGCAGTCAATGTGCCGGACCCGATCGAACGCCGTATCCAGCAGTCAGACAATCAGTTGACTCCCCTGCCACTGACTTGATCGACATCCTGATCTAGCAGCGCGCCAATAAAAAAAGAGCCAATGGCTCTTTTTTTACTTCTGCAAACGGCGCAGGAGGTTACGAAAACCTCCGGGCCTTTTGATCACTCGCCCAAATAAGCCGCCTTCACCTTAGGATCATCCAGCATGTCCTTGGCGTTGCCGGTCATCGTCACCAGGCCGGAATCCATCACATAAGCCCGATGCGCCGCTTCCAGCGCCAATTTGGCGTTCTGCTCGACCAGCAAAATGGTGATGCCTTGTGCGGAAACGTTGCGGATCACTTCGAATATCTTCTCCACCATGATCGGCGACAAACCCATCGATGGCTCATCCAATAACAATAGCTTTGGATGGCTCATCAAGGCGCGCGCCATGGCCAGCATCTGCTGCTCGCCACCGGACAAGGTACCGGCCATCTGCGCAGCCCGCTCTTTCAAGCGCGGGAAGACAGTGAACCACTTGTCGATGTCAGCCGCAATGCCGGCCTTGTCGTCACTTGTGTACGCGCCCATGAGCAGATTTTCCTGGATGCTCATGCGGGTAAATACGCCACGCCCTTCCGGCACCATCGCCAGTTTTTGCTTAACCAGGTTAAACGAGGTCAAACCCTTGGTGTGCTGCCCCAGATAGTGCATCTCGCCTTCGACTTTACATTGCGGCAAAGTACCGGTGATGGCTTTCAGCGTAGTAGTCTTGCCAGCGCCATTGGCGCCAATCAGCGTGACCAGCTCACCTTCATTGACGTCGAGGTTGATGCCCTTGACTGCCTGGATGCCGCCATAAGCGACTTTCAGGTTGCTGATTTTCAGGATATTGGTTGCCATTAGTGACCACCTCCCAGATAGGCTTCAATCACTGCAGGGTTCTTCTGGATTTCTGCTGGCAATCCTTCCGCAATCGGCTTGCCGTAATCCAGCACGGTCAGACGGTCACACAAGCCCATCATCAGCTTGACATCATGTTCGATCAACAAAATGGTCTTTCCTTCATTCTTGATTTTTACCAGCAGTTCACGCAGCGCCAATTTTTCGGTGGCGTTCATGCCGGCAGCAGGTTCATCCAATGCCAGCAATTGCGGCTCTGTCGCCAGCGCCCGGGCGATTTCCAAACGGCGTTGATCGCCGTACGACAAATGACGCGCAGTACGTTCTCCAAAACGACCGATACCGACGAAATCCAGCAATTCTTGCGAACGCTTGCGAATTGCCAGTTCTTCCACGCGGGCCGCCTTGTGGCGGAACACCGCGCCGAACACACCTTGGTGGGTGCGTACGTGACAACCTACCATGACGTTTTCCAGCACAGTCATCTCGCCAAACAGGCGGATGTTCTGGAATGTACGGGCAATCCCCGCCTTGGCGACTTCATGCGGTGCCGACGGCGAATACGGCTTGCCGGCCAGCTCAAAGGATCCGGTATCGGCCTGGTACAAGCCGGTGATGACGTTAAAGAAAGTCGTCTTGCCCGCGCCGTTCGGCCCGATCAGGCCATAAATCTGGCCTTTCAGGATCTTGACGTTGACTTCAGACAAAGCCTGCAAACCGCCGAATCGCTTGTTGACGCCGGAGATATTTAAAATTGTTGGTGCGCTCATGTGATCTCCTTAAGCCTCTACCACGCCGGTTGCCAGCGTAGGTTTATCGATATCGGCATCCGGCCGGTCCTCGTGCTTGGGTGCTGGCCACAAGCCGGCTGGGCGCGTCAACATGATCACCACCATCGCCAGGCCGTACAGTAACTGACGCAATACTTCGGCATCGATCAGTACCGTGCCGAACAACGCCATCTGCAGCGGTTCCACGGTATGCCGCAAGACTTCCGGCAACGCCGCCAGCAAGATACCGCCCAGCACCACGCCAGGAATATGGCCCATGCCGCCCAGCACCACCATCGCCAGCACCGCAATCGACTCAGTCAGCGAGAATGATTCCGGCGAGACAAAACCCTGGAACGAGGCAAACATCGCACCAGCAACGCCACCAAACGAAGCGCCCATGGTGAACGCCAGCAGTTTCATATTGCGGGTATTGATGCCCATCGCCTTCGCGGCGATTTCATCTTCGCGGATCGCCACCCAGGCACGGCCCAGGCGCGAGTTTTGCAAACGGATCGAAATGAAGATGATCGCAATGCACAGCACCAGGAACAGGAAGTAATAGGCGTTCACCGATGGCATGCCGATGCCGCCAAAATACACGGTCGCATTAGAGCCGCGTTCACCTGCCAGCGAGACGCCGAAGATGCGGATCGGATCGATCAGGTTGATACCCTGCGGACCGTTGGTGATATTGACCGGCGCGTTCAGGTTGTTCATGAAAATCCGGATGATTTCACCGAAACCCAGGGTCACGATGGCAAGGTAATCGCCGCGCAACTTGAGTGTAGGCGCACCCAGGATAGCGCCGAACATGCCCGCCAAGGCCGCACCCAGCGGCACGATCACCCATAGCGACAAGTGAATGCCGTTCTGGACAATTTCCGGACCGCAGACCATGACCAGGAAATTGCCAATGGCAGGATACGTATTGACGAAAGATTCCAGCACCGAGGCGAACTGCGGCGAGGCAAGCAAGCCGGTCATGTAGGCGCCGATCGCGTAGAAGGCGATATAGCCCAGATCCAGCAGGCCGGCAAAACCGACCACGATGTTCAGGCCCAGCGCCAGCATGATGTAGAGCAGAGCGAAGTCCATGATACGGACCCACGAATTGCCGAAATTGGCGGCAATGAACGGGAATATCATGAACAGGATAGCAAGGGCGACCAGGCTGGTGTAAGCCTTGGTCGGATTCTTTTTGGTGTCGAAGAAATTGGCCATGTATGTTCTCCGAATTAAGCGCGATCGGCGACACGTTCGCCCATGATGCCGGATGGACGCAAGGTCAATACGATGATCAGCACGATGAAGGCAAAGATGTCCTGGTAGTTACTACCGAAGAAATTGCCGGTCAGGTCGCCGATATAACCTGCGCCGAGACTCTCGATCAAGCCCAGCAGGATACCGCCCAGCATGGCGCCGTAGATATTGCCGATACCGCCCAGCACTGCAGCGGAGAAGGCTTTCAAGCCTGGCACGAAGCCCATGGCGAACTGCGCAGAAGAATAATTCGCTCCCCACATCACGCCGGCCACTGCCGCCAGCGCGGCGCCGATGGCGAAGGTCATGACGATGACACGGTTGGAATCGACGCCCATCAAACCCGCAACCCGCGGATTCTCGGCGGTAGCGCGCATGGCGCGGCCCATCTTGGTTTTCTCAACCAGCATCACCAGGCCGAACATCGAGGCAGCGGCCAGCACCAGCAACATGATCTGCGTAGGCGAAATCAGGGCGCCGAAAATGTGCACAGGGTCGGACGGCATGACTTGCGGCACTGGCAGCGGGCTGCGGCCCCAGATCATCATGGCGAAAGTCTGCAGCAGGATGGATACGCCGATCGCTGTGATCAACGGCGCCAGTCGCGGCGCGTTGCGCAACGGCCGGTAGGCAACGCGCTCGATGATCAGACTGACGATGACGCAGACCGGTATGGCGCCGATGATGGCAATCGCCAGCTGGACGATGCCAGGCAAGCCGGGAGCGACATGCTGCAGCAGCTTGAGGATGGTCAGGCCAACCATCGCGCCGATCATCAGGATATCGCCGTGGGCGAAATTAATCAGGTTCAAGACGCCGTATACCATCGTGTAACCGAGGGCAATCAACGCATACATGCTTCCCAGCACCAAGCCGTTGATAACTTGTTGGATAAAGATATCCATAATTTCCTTCTTGTATGTGTGTTTCGGTTCAAATCGGTCAGAACACTATTGCGACCATATCAGAGGCAGCACAGCAAAAATCATTCCCGATACAAAAACGGCACCTTGGATAAAGTCCTAGTGCCGTGGGGAGACGCCCTTTCGCTTAACTGGAAAGGTAATTTGGCATTGCGTGAATAGCCGGTATAAGAAGGATGAACGAGGTACACATATTTGTTTGTCTCCTATTACGTCTTTATAAAAAACGTTTTTATCTTAAAGTGCCTTGCCTCGATGGGCAAATGCACCATGACCGTGCAGATTATAGCTAACGTTGAGGGATAAGCAACTCTGACAGCACTACAATATTACCTTGCCAAACGTGCTTCGGCACTGGGTTTTACAATCAAGTTACAGCGCCGCAATGATAGCGAGGAAAACAAAAAACTATCGATGGAAAAGTAGGATTTATTCGAAATATAATTTCGCGCCAGAATGAGGCAAACACCCCATTGGGCTTGGATTTGCGCGACCGTTTTGACCATTGGCCAGCAACGGTGAAACAAGTTTATCCCATGAAAATTTTCAGATTCCCATGGGCAATCAACTTATTTCATTCGTCGTTTTCGCGAATCAGGCCCGCGCCAGGCCCTTTGGCATAGGGAACGTGACGTTTTCTTCTGCGCCGTCGAGCGTACGCACATTCTTGGCGCCGTAGGCAGTCAGGCGATCAATTACCGCCTGCACCAGGACTTCGGGTGCAGAGGCGCCGGCGGTCACGCCAATGCGGGTTTTGCCTTGCAGCCAGTCAGGATCGATCTGCTCGGCGTTATCCACCATATAGGCAGCGGTGCCGCGCTTCTCGGCTACTTCGCGCAAACGGTTGGAATTCGAACTGTTGGGGCTGCCGACCACGATCACTACGTCAACCTGCGGCGCCATGAATTTCACGGCTTGCTGGCGATTGGTGGTGGCGTAGCAGATATCGCCCTTCTTCGGCTCCGTGATCAGAGGAAAGCGCTGCTTCAGAGCGACAATCACATCTGCGGTATCGTCGACCGACAAGGTAGTCTGCGAGACATAAGCCAGCATCGCCGGATTCGCCACTTGCAGCTTGTCGACGTCGGCCACGGTTTCCACCAGATGCATGCCGCCCTCTGTCTGGCCCATGGTGCCCTCGACCTCGGGATGGCCTTCGTGACCGATCATAACAATCTCACGTCCCTCGCGCCGCATCTTGGCGACTTCCATGTGCACCTTAGTCACCAGTGGGCAAGTTGCATCAAACACTTTCAAGCCGCGCACCTCAGCTTCTTCCTGCACCGCCTTGGATACGCCGTGGGCAGAAAAAATCACCGTGTTCCCGGCCGGGACATCCGCTAGCTCTTCAATGAAGATCGCGCCCTTATTTCGCAGATCCGCCACCACATAGGCATTGTGGACAATCTCGTGGCGCACATAAATCGGTGCGCCAAACTGTTCCAGCGCGCGCTCGACGATTTCAATCGCGCGGTCGACACCGGCGCAAAAACCACGCGGCTGCGCTAGTAGAATTTCTTTATCCATAGTCATTCCTTCAATCGGCGCAATTACAAAATGCCGATGATTTTTACTTCGAACTTGAGCGACTGCCCCGCCAGCGGATGATTAAAGTCGAACAAGGCGCCCTGCTCATCAATCTCGCGCAACACGCCAGCGAATTGACCACCGCCCGGCGCCGCGAATTCCACCAGATCGCCAATACGATACTCCTCGCCCAACTGCGAATTCTGACGCAAGGTCGCGCGCGACACGCGCTGGATCAGCTCTGGATTGCGTGGACCGAAAGCCTGTTCCGGCGGCAGGTCAAAGGTTTGATGCGTACCTTCAGGCAAACCCAGCAGGCAACTCTCCAGGAATGGCGCCAGCTGGCCCATGCCGAATTGCAAGGTGGCCGGTGACTCTTTGAAAGTACTGACAATATCTTCACCCTCTTGTGAAGCAAGGCGATAGTGCAACGTTAAATAGGATGCTTCGGTGACGACAGGCAAAGACAAATTAGACATAAATTAGACGCAATTAGGCAAAAACACCACTAACAAAAAGGCAATCGTTCATCTGAAGATGATATTGTAAGCCACCTTGCAGCACATGACGTGCTTCGCACTCAGCAATTCATCCATGCTATGGCAATTACAGATTGGCCCACAGACCAAAGACCGCGCGAACGCCTGATTAAATTCGGGCCGCAGGCGCTTTCCGATGCAGAACTGCTGGCAGTATTCCTGCGGGTTGGCACCGCAGGCAAAAGCGCAGTCGACCTGGGACGCGAAATGACCTCCCATTTCGGCTCGTTGAACGGGCTGTTTTCCGCATCGCTAAAGGACTTTTGTTTGATTAACGGCCTCGGACCTGCGAAATACGCCCAACTGCAAGCCATCCTGGAACTGGGGCGGCGTTCGCTGGCAGAGGAATTACAATCGGGCAGCAGCTTTGATGCGCCAGCCGCGGTAAAGCAGTACCTGCAATTACTGTTAACCAATAAACCGTATGAATCCTTTCTGGTGCTGTTCCTCGATGTCAAAAATCGGCTGATCTGCGCCGAGGAGCTGTTTCGCGGCACGCTGACCCACGCCAGCGTTTATCCACGCGAAGTAGTCAAGGCTGTCTTGGCGCACAATGCCGCGAGCATCATGCTTGCACACAATCACCCCTCAGGCACGCTGGAGCCGAGCGCCGCCGATCACAAGCTGACACAAACCCTGAAACAGGCCATGGATCTGATCGGTGTCCGGGTGCTCGATCATTTCATCGTCGCCGGCACCAAGGTGTACTCGTTTGCAGAGCATGGCCAGTTGTAAATTTGCAATATTAGACCAAAACCAAATTGTTAAATCATAAAACGCGCATAAGACACAATTGTTTTCCGCAAGTCGTTGAAAAATCTCATTTTTTTATATATACTCTTCTTTTTTCCAGTTTCGGAAATCTTTTAGGAGTAAAAACATGGCACGTGTCTGCCAAGTCACCGGGAAGGGGCCGATGGTCGGCAACAACGTTTCCCATGCAAACAACAAGACGAAACGTCGCTTTTTGCCTAACTTGCAAAATCGCCGCATTTTCGTTGAGTCTGAAAATCGCTGGGTCTCCCTGCGTTTGTCCAACGCCGGTTTGCGCGTAATCGACAAAATCGGCATCGATGCCGTGTTGGCCGATCTCCGCGCTCGTGGCGAAAACGTCTAACTAGCAGAATAAAGGAAGAATCATGGCGAAATCAGGCCGCGACAAAATCAAGCTGGAATCGACCGCAGGTACAGGTCATTTCTACACTACGACAAAAAACAAGCGTACAACACCGGAAAAAATGTCGATCATGAAATTTGATCCGAAGGTACGCAAGCACGTTGAATACAAAGAGACCAAGATCAAGTAATTGATCTGCACTCTGAAAAGCCCCGCATGGTTTTCCCTGCGGGCTTTTTTACGTTTGGAACCAATGCTTCGCTTGCCCACACTATTTTTAATCGGCGCTGGTAAGCGGGACGTTACTGATTTAGGCAGAGACAGAAAAATCACCAGACGAAAAAAAACGGCCCATGCAGGGCCGCTTTCTTAACAATATCTGAATCAGGAATAACTGCGCAGACGCAAGGAAAAATCCTGCAGTGACTTGATGCCGGAAGCTTCGGCCCGCGCACACCAATCCTGCAATTGCTGCAGCAACTGGTCACGCGTGAAATGCGAACGCTCCCAGATGGCACCCAGCTCAACACGCATTTCATGCATGGTTTGCAGTGCCTTGCTATGTAAGAACAACTCTGTCAGTTGCTGTTTTTGTGGCGCTTCCAGCTTGGTCGGCTCACGTTGCAGCAACTTCTTCGATGATTTCAGGAAGCCGGAGCCCAGCTTAGCCTTATCAGTCAGATGGCTGCGCTCTTCATGCCAGGCATTTTTCAACGACTTGGCGTACTTGGCCATGACATCGTAGCGGTTAGCGATCACGGACTGCAAAGTATCCAGATCCGGCACCAGCTTGGTATGGTTGAATTTCGGCGCCGGCGCAACCTTCTTGACCTTGGCCAGGCCGCAGATTTCCAAGATCCGAATATACATCCAGCCAATATCAAATTCGTACCACTTCGACGACAGCTTGGCCGAAGTACCGAAAGTATGGTGATTATTGTGCAATTCTTCACCGCCAATGATGATGCCAAACGGGATGATGTTAGTAGCAGCATCATTGCAATCGTAGTTGCGGTAGCCCCAATAGTGACCAATGCCGTTGATGATGCCGGCAGCAGTAATTGGAATCCAGATCATTTGCACTGCCCACACACTCAGGCCGACAACGCCGAACAGCATCAGATCGATGAACAACATGGCCACAATGCCGTAGGCACTGTGCTTGGTATACAGGTTTCTTTCAATCCAGTCGTCCGGAGTGCCATGGCCGAATTTTTCCATGGTTTCCAGGTTCTTGGATTCAGCACGGTACAACTCGGCGCCTTCCCAGAAGACTTTCTTGATGCCGCGGGTAACAGGGCTATGCGGATCTTCTTCGGTATCGCATTTGGCGTGGTGCTTGCGATGGATCGCAGCCCACTCCTTGGTGACCATGCCGGTCGTCAGCCACAGCCAGAAACGGAAAAAATGACTTGGAATGGCGTGCAGATCCAGCGCACGATGTGCTTGGCCGCGATGCAGGTAGATCGTCACGGCAGCGATCGTGATGTGCGTCACGACCAGCGTGAACACTACGACCTGCCAGGCGCTCGCACCCGTTACGCCATTCGACAAGAAATCGAGAATTGCATTGAACACTATGTGTACTCCATGTGTAGAGATTACGCCACTGCTTGTTTTAAAATCTAATTTGCAGTGTGATGCGGGTAAATTGACGGGTAGTTACCGACCATTTACCCGAATTTCGATCGCAATTGTACCCTGAATATCAGCTGTTTTTAGATTTCGGCGAATCTACCGAGCCATCTAATTGCAAATCCTGTTGCGAATCTGAGTGAAAATTACTTTTATGCAAGTCAGCGTCGTATACCTTGATTTCACGTTTCACGTGAGCAATTTTGATCTGACGGGCTTGCAACGCACGCCAAATCGCCCGGTTAACATCTGACAACACATTCAACCGGCCGTTCTCGGGATCCGTGATCCAGAACCCGAGCTCTAGTTCTAGGCCATCCGCCCCGATTTTCAACAACAACGCTTGCGGCAGCACTTCACGCGATACGCGGTCAACCCCGAGCGCGGCCTGCTCCAGCATCGTCAATACGCTTTCGACATCATCCTGATACACGATCGTGACTTGGGTCGACAGACGCAGGATACGATTGGTCAGCGAATAGTTCTGCACCGAATTGATCATAAAGATCTCATTCGGTATCACGGTATCAATGCCGTCCAGCCCCTGCAGCACGGTGTAGCGGCTATTGATCTGCACCACCTTTCCGTAAAACGTGCTGACCCCGACCATATCGCCGATCGCAAGACTGCGTTCCAGCAAAATCACGAAGCCTGATACATAACTGCTGGCGATTTTCTGTAAACCAAGCCCCAACGCCACACCCAACGCACCGCCGAACACCGACAGCACAGTCAGATCAATGCCAACCAGCGACAGGCTGAGCAACACTGCTATCAAGATCAACACCGCACGCGCCATACGCGCCACCACGGTACGGATCGACGAATGCATGGTGTTGACGCGCATCAGCCGCTCTTCAATGGTAGCGCCGGCCCACAGCGCGATCACCAACGTTACCAGTACCGAAACCAGAGCTTGCATGATCGATAACAACGATACCTTGTAGCGACCGATCGGCAACACCGTGCTGTCCAGGTAATCGAACAGGTCCGGCCACCAGCCGGTGATATACAACAGCAAGCCGATCCAGACCAGTGCGCCAAAACTCTTTTCAAACAACAACAGGAAGGTGCCGACACCGCTATTGCGCGCGAAAACCCTGCGCAATACATAGAACACAAAGCGCATCAGGGCCAGCGACGCCACCAGCGGTACCATCAGACGCAAGATATTCACCGGCTGATGCCAGCGCTGCAAAGCCAGCTTGACCAGCAACAGCAGCAGGAAAGTCAGGATCGGGGTCAAGACCTTGACAAAACTGCCCAGGCCGATCTGCATCGCCTGCGGCTGCGCCGCACTCAGCGTGAAAGTCCGACGCAACAAGCGCGCCAGCACCCAGCCTAGGCATATACAGAGCAGCAGCAAGCCGACCTGCAGCAGCAAACCTGGCGCACGCAGGTTAGTGAGCAAATCATTGAGCAAATCCGTGAAAATATCTGGCATGGGCGTATATTCGGCTTTAACTACTGCGTTTTATAGGGCGTGGCGTCTAAACGGTGACGCTCCCAGTTCAGCGCGTAACGCATCGCCAGCGCTGGATTGTTGCGTACGATCAGCACGTTCTCCGCGTTCTTGTGCTGTGCACTCCAGGTAAAATTGAAACTGCCGGTGATTACCGTTGCAGCGGCGGTGGACGAGTCAATCACCATCACCTTGTTGTGCGCATTCTGATAGCCGCTTTCCAGCCACAGCGGAATTCCGGCCGCGGCCAGCTCACGCGCCTTGCTGGCGCCGACCTTCTCAAGCTGGCGGCCATCCAGCATGACCTTGACATCGACGCCGCGCCGTTTGGCGGCGATCAATGCCGCGGCGATTTTATGATTACTCAATAAGTAGGCTTGCACCAGCACCTGTTGCCGTGCGGCATCGAGTGCATCGATCAGAGCCGTTTCAATATCGTCCCATGGCGCAAAGAGCGGCTGCAAAGTGCCAACAGCGGCTTGCGGCGCCTGAGTGGAATCGAATGCACTTGCGGGTGCGGCAATCAGCGCCGTGTAAAACACCAAACCCAACCCGATACGGCGCATCAGGATAGCCGCTACTTTCATTCGCGTGGATGCAAACACGATATCCGTGCCAGGTTGAACGAGATTACGTTACTTACGTACGAACACCGCGGCAAAGAAGCCGTCGGTCTGGTGCTGATGCGGCAGCAATTTCAGATAGTCGCCCATTTCCAGCGGGATTTTCTGTTCGGCCAGCACGTCTTTCATCGGCACCAGGGAAAAATCTTCGTGACTTGCCAGGAACTGTGCAGCAATCGCGTCATTTTCTTCGTCCAGCAAACTGCAAGTACCGTACACCAGGCGGCCGCCTGACTTCACCAGCCGCGCAGCGCTCGACAAAATCGCAATCTGCTTGGCGTTCATCTCGACAACCGCTTCCGGCGTCTGGCGCCATTTGACGTCGGGGTTGCGGCGCAGCGTGCCGAGACCACTACAAGGCGCATCGACTAGCACGCGGTCGATCTTCCCGGCCAGGCGTTTGACCTTACCGTCGTTTTCATGAGCGATCAAGACAGGATGGATATTCGACAATCCGCTGCGCGCCATACGTGGCTTGAGTTTTGCCAGACGCTTCTCGGAAATATCGAAAGCATACAAACGGCCGGTATTGCGCATGGTAGCGCCCAACGCCAGGGTCTTGCCGCCGGCGCCGGCGCAGAAATCGACGACCATTTCGCCACGCTTGGCGCCGACGATTTGCGCCAGCAACTGGCTACCTTCGTCCTGCACTTCAATCGCGCCGCTCTTGAACAGCGGCAGGTTTTGCAAAGCCGGTTTTTTGATGACACGCAAACCCAGCGGCGCATACGGGGTCGGTTCACACAGAATCGGCGCTTCGGCCAAGGCGGCGGCGACGTCCTCACGATTTGACTTGATGGTGTTGACTCGAAGATCCAATGGCGCCGGCTGGTTCATTGCAGACGCCAGCTCCAGCGTTGCAGCCTCGCCATCACGCGCGACCAGTTTGTCGAACAGCCATTGCGGCAGGTTGGAACGCATCAGCGGCGGCATCAGATTGCGGTCGATATCCGCGACCCGCGTCAGCCATTCGGTTTCTTCTTCCGTCAAACCGCCCAACGAATCGACGCCGACCGCATCGGCCAGGCCCAGCAAGGTCATGCGACGCATGGTCGGACCATTTCCCGATTCGGCGAAACTGGTATAGATGGATTTGTTGCGCAGCAAGCCATACACTGCTTCTGCAACGACGCCGCGCTCGCGCGAACCGAGCTTTGGATGCTCGCGGAAATAGTGCGACAAGGTGCCATCGGCAGGGCCGGTAAAACGTAAAATTTCGCGCAAGACTTCTTCGGTGTGACCGATGATCGCTGGAGGCAATCTCATAATGATTCTTTCTTAAAAATCTGATTGTCGTGCTCGGATGGCAAACGACGATAGTGCAGTTAAATTAAATTCGGCGCTGTTAGCGTCAGGCAGGATCGGCATTGATGCGAACCCGGCCGTCCTCTATAACTAAACGATTTTCGACAAACCAGCGCACCGCACGCGGATAGAGTTGATGTTCTTCGATCAGCACCCGTTGCTCCAGCGACTGTTCGGTATCGCCTTCCAGCACCGGCACTGCAACTTGCGCCACAATCGGCCCATGGTCCAATGTCGGCGTAACGAAATGCACGGTCACGCCATGTACCTTTACACCCGCCTCCAGCGCTTGCCGATGGGTCGCCATGCCGGTAAAACTTGGTAGTAGCGAAGGATGAATATTCAACATGCGGCCGGCGTAATGTTCCACCAGCGGCGCAGTCAAAATCCGCATGAAACCTGCCAGCACCACAAGATCAGGGACAAAGCCATCAATCACGACACGCAAAGCGGCGTCGAACTGCGCACGATCAGGATAGTCTTTATTCGCGACCACCGCCGTGGGAATACCTTGGGCGGCAGCAAATTTCAAACCTTCGGCATCTGCACGGTTGCTGATCACTGCAACGATTCGGGCTGGCCATTGTTCGGTTTGAGCGGTGCGGACGATGGCTTGCATGTTGCTGCCACGCCCGGAAATCAGGATAACAATGCTTCTCATGGCGCGCATTGTACCCGTTGCAACGCTGTTTTTGAGCAAAACAGACGGTAAATATCGTTATTGGAAAGAATAAAAGACGCGAAAGGCAACTTTTTTGTCGGCCCAGAAATCGGCGCTGTCGCGGAATACGTCGAGCAAGGTTTCACGCGCTTCCTTGTCGAATTTCTGCGTATTTGGCAGTTGTTCGATTACCACGATAAAGCCAGGCTGCGGGCCGGACTTGTGCGCCAGATCGGTCAGGCAATCGGCCAGAGCGTCGAAATTCTTGCCAAAATGCTTGGGGAAATGGAAGGCGCTGGCGATTTTGCCTAAAACTTGCTGTTTAGTCGTTGCTTCCGCACAGTAGGCATACAGGAAATGCTGCCCCAGACGGTGAGCCTCCGCCTGCAGTTCGGTCACACGGAAGGCGCGGATGGACTGCACTACATTTGGCGGTACGGTTTTAAACAAGCTCATTTTTTCCCTCAGCTAGAGCAATGATAATGGATTGCCGTTGTTGTATATCAGTCACTCGTCTCAGTCACTCCTGTATGCGTCTGAAAGTTTGATAGTGATTGTCAGTGTAATAATATTCGCCGGACGACTGCGGATTGCCGCCGGCAATGATGCGCCGAGCGCCACGATTACGGGCGCGTGGGGTTTTTACCGTGTATTCATGATAATAGCCGCGTCGCTGCTTCGGCAGCATCCCTTCATAATTACCAAAGATGACGCCATCCTTGGCATAGGGAAACGGCCCACCCTGCTTGATCAGTATCAATGTAGTCTGTGCTTCTGACGGCAATTGGTCCACCGTAACCACATCCTGTGACAGGGACTCACGCGCAAAAACCTGAAAAGACAGTAGCAAACCTAGCAGCAACAGAACGCTGTTGCGTAGCATGGCGACAGCAAAATCGGCATTTAGACCAAGAAAATGGCGCTGGGTTGCGTGGTTTTTCATAAATTTCATATTTTTGTATGTGCAAACCATATGCGATACCGTAGGGTAACGTGTTGCTGAAAACGAATCAACCCGTATACCTGCCCCCGCATCAAGTGTTGCAATATTTGACAATATCGCACAACGTGCGTTCAGTACAGCGCCGTCCTAATCGTGATCTAGGTGCAGGCAGGCCCGAAAAAAGCAGCAACTTCGTCGCGTCGCGCCAAGGTATCTTTTTGTCCCATCCGAATCAGCTCACGGGTATAACCGGACTCGAATAACAGATACGACGCCAAACCGCCGCCCTGCACTTCTTTAGCGCCAAGCCCCCCGAGCAAGGTGCGGATCGGCACCGGCAAGCTGCCAAAATGCTTGGTGGCGATATCGTCGATTTGTTCCGAAGGAGAAATAATCAACATTTCCACCGGCTTCAGCGGCGTTCGCTGGCGCTGTTCTTCGGTGAGAAAAGAAAGTGTGTGATTGATACGCTCGAGGCGCTCGATATCCACCGCCAGCCCGTCCAGGAAAATACTGGACAGTGCATGACTGGCTATTTGCGCCAGGCTTGGATAACGGGCGAAGTTCGGCGAGTCCGCCGGTGCTTCCTGGCGGCGACCGGCGCCGACCACCAGCACTTTGCTGGCGCCCAGATGAATCGCCGGAGAAATCGGTGCTAGTTGGCGCATCGAACCATCGCCGAAAAACTGGCGGCGGCCTTCGCAGTAAATCGGAATCGCTGGAAAGATAAAGGGAATCGCCGACGATGCCAGCAGGTGGCCGACGCCGATCTGATCCCTGACTGCCCGCCGCTGGCTGCGGGTCCAGCCCTGGATTTCGATAGCGCTCTGATAAAAAGTAATGTGCTGGCCGCCGCTGTACGATGAGGCGGTGATCGCCAACGCATCCAGGCTGCCATTAGCTAGCGCCTGATCCAGCCTCTCCAGGTCCAGCAAACGGTGCAGTAAAGTAATCAGCGGCGTATTGTCGAGCAGCGAATTGGGTGGATGGGCGTGCCACTTGCGCAACAGCCAGCCGAAAGACAGCAAGGACAGCCAGCGCGCACCCGAACGCAAGACGGCCAGCGAATCGGCGCGGTATACCTGCTCAACCGTGAAGTGTTCCCAGACATCCATCAGCTTCTGCACACCAAGGCCGAAATTATCGACCCGGCAAGCCAACGCCGTGGCATTGATCGCGCCGGCCGACGTACCGCAAATGATATCGAAAGGATTTTTCTCGGCCGCCCAGCCCTGCTCTCGCAAAATCGACGCCACCGCGTCCATGACGCCAACCTGATAGGCCGCGCGAGCGCCGCCGCCGGTGAGGATGAGGCCGGTTTTTTGTTTTGTCTCCATGAAACAGAAGATTACCAGCAGTAATGTATTACTGCTCCATCAGATTGAACGTCAGTGGAATATTCCACAAGCCGTAAAATTCTGGCACAGGGGAAAGACTTGCATGTCAAACAACGCAGCCATCTCAACAGCCATGACGCGTAGTGCGGGCGACAAGTTGATCCTTTTCAAATCACTCGACAAGACCCGCAGCCGGCACAGTAAAAATCGTTGATTACGGCAAAGTGATGGTCAAGTTGGCCGCACGCGGCGCAAGTTTGACGATGTCGCTATAGCCGGCAATATTGGATGCAGTAGCGCGCGACAACATCGTGTTCAAACCAAAATAACCGCCTAGTCCGATCAACGCAAACACCGAGCAAAGCGCCCACAGCGGCACTTCGTTGCGCAACTTGTGACTGATCTGGTCCGGCCGCTCCCAGTGCGGCGCAAAACCGGCGCTCTTACCTTTCATGCGGGCGATTTCATCGCCCAGGCGAGCGGTCAGGTAGTTCAATTTTTCAGGGCCTTCGATAATATATTTACCCTGGAAACCGAGTAGCAGACACATGTGGAAAACTTCCAGCGCCTGCAAGTGCAAAGCGCCTTTTGCGCGCAAGTCTTCGAGACGCGTGAAGAAATGCTCACCCGCCAGTTGATCGCCGAACAGAATCAGTTGCAGTGGCCGCCGCGCCCATGACTCACGGATATTGAATTGCGAATGCAAGATATTTTCGTCCACCGCTGCACAAAAAGCGTACTTGGCTGCGTGGACATCTTCCGCCGAAACATCTAGTTTTTTTGCGCCACGCTCAAAATCATTCAGGAAGCGCTGCATCTTTTCCGTAAAGCCGGCTTCATCGGCCGGCGCGCAGCGGTTCTTCAGCAAAAACAAGGCATAGAAACCGTCGTACATCAGGTCCAGCAATGAATTTGCCGACGTACCGCTGTCGGCCGCGGAGTATTGACCTTGCCCGGTAGCCATGTCGCCAAGCAGGGATGGGGCTGAAGTTCTGTTCATCATGATGTAACCGCTAAGAGCTCAAGTTTAAGGTCGTTGATGCCGGATGGTACGTAGATCGAAATCGATTGCGCCTGCAACATGCGGTCATACAGAGCGCCCTTGTTTTCCAGCGCAAAGTAATAAGTATCCGGGCGTACCGGGAGCGCCGCAGGGACTTGCGGCGAGTGCGACAGCTTGACGCCAGGCATCGCCGACAGCACGAATTTATCGACGTCATCTGGTGCGCCGATCTTGAAGCGCAACGGTACGATATCGACCAGTTCGATGGCAGGCATGCTGGCATTGACCGCCAGGTAAAACGCCGTCTTGTCGTCGATTTTTCCGGAATCCAGCATGCCGTGATGATGCGAAGGCTTGTTTTCCGACAACGCGATCGAGAAGTAACGCGACGAAATCACGGTATCCAGCAACTCACGAATGATGGAATCCAGTTTGGCAAAACAAGGCCCCGGATCCTGATGCTGGTATACCGGCAAATCGGATAGCGCGTAGCTCTTTGAAAACGTCATCAGCGCGCCGGCAAGACTCAGTAATTGCTCGTACAGGCGCTCCGGATGAAACGACGGATTATGGAAGTAATGCGTCAATGCGGCAAATGCCGAACTGGCGGTGTGCAGCAGCCAGAAAGAGGAAATATCTCCAGAGCGGAATTCGATGACATTCTTGCTCGGTTCACGGTGATGGCCGTACAAGGCGCTGACCTTGGCCTGTAGCGCATCCATCAATCGTCGCAGCTGGATATACAACGCGGGTGCGCTGCGGATCGTCAGGCTTGGGGCGACAAAAGTCGGATCGGGCTCGAAGCCGCCAGTCGAGATGCGGCGCAGTTTGATCAACGGAAAACTGATCAGGGAGTCGCGCGGTTCGACTTCCGACACCAGTCGCACCGACTTCTTGAGGTAAGTCAGCTCCGCTTCCGCCGCTTGCGTAAACAGATCGGGCGTAGCTGAATTGCTTTGTGCATAACGGGTCGAATTGCTGACCTGCCCCAGGGCCGAAAAATTGCCGCCGAACCCCTTCATATAAGGAAGCGCCGCATAGTAGGTAACAGTTTGCTGGGCATGCGGGATATTAACCAGGTCAACCACTTCCGGCAAATCGTCTGCTTCTGGCGCTTTATAGATTTCACCGTCCTGGAAAATTACCGACAATTCCGCCAAACGCAAGGTATTGTTGGCCAGCGCATCTCGGTCCAATTGCACCGACAGCACGCCCCAGGCAAAAGGATGCAAGGCGTTGGTGGTTTCATGCAGGCGATTCTCGTGATACCGGTCCTGCTGCTGGAAATGCTGGGGGCGCAGGAACAATCCCTCGCCCCATAAAATTTTCGATGTTCGATTCACGTATTTGACTCACATGTAAATTTATTCAAACCATCATCATGCAGCTAGCAGCAAGAGTTGGCCGCTTAGCCGCACGGAGCCGGGGTTAAGAACTTGCTGGCGCCGACATCTTCTGCAACTGCAACGCCAGTACCAACCGTCAACGCACAAGCATTTGCACCTAAAGTTATACCTGATTTTTCAGCCTGCTCCGCTGGAAAGGTCAGTTTCCAACGTTGTGCCGCCGGCTTCCGGAACAAGGCAACAATGCCGACGAAGCCCGCTTCCCGACTAACTTTTTCACTGACTTCATAGCGTTGCCCGGGAACCAGGGTGATTTCCTTGACTTCAATCAAATCTGCCCCCAACACATCTTTTTCCTTTTGCGGATTAGTAAATGTATCGTAAGTTGCCTGTTGGAATGCACCATTTTGTCTTAACTTATATACTCTGGCGACAAGGGCAAGTGGCGCGCCACCACTATCTGCATTCAGATTGGTGCCTGCATGCAACTTGATTGCGATGGTTCGCGGCGGCTTCTGGGCGTCGGGAACTTCCGGCTTGGTGATGCCTGACATCTGTAATACAGAGCTGGCGATTGAGCCAACCGCAGAGACGGCACCTGCTGCGCAGCCTGTCAGAGTTAGTACTGATACCAGCGATGCCAAGAGAGAGAGATGTCGCATTATTTTGATTGTCGTCTTTATTTGGGTTGCAAAAATGCCAAATAGATAAAATACTGTCTGAGATAATATTTTGTTACCAATATTGTAAAAAACAACAACAATGTATTAGTTGTCTTCTAGACATATAGTACGTGTCTGAACTAAACTTGTTGCAATGGTGTAACCAAAGTTAACAAATTTTGATGTAGATTGGCAATATGATATCTGCATCTGCCGAGTTTTGTTAAGATTTGGGCTATTTAAAAGTTGCCACATAGAAAGCGAGTTTAAGATGAGTCAATGGAAGAGTAAATTAATCTACAGCATGGCGTTGGCATGTTTGGTAAGTGCATGCGCAACAACCCCGCCACCGGTGGACCCAGCTGTCAAACTGGACGCAATTGTTGCTGAAGCGGACGCGGCTCAAAAAGCCGGCCAGACCGACAAGGCAGTCAAATTGCTGAAGGACGCGACTGGCGCGTTTCCAGCAGACAAAGCCCCATGGATCAAGCTGGCGCAAATCAGATTCGACGCGGAAAATTACGGTGACGCAATTTCCTATGCGCTGGAAGGTTTGCAACGCGACTCAAAAGACAAGGTTGCCAACAGCATCGTCGCCGTGGGTGGGCTCAGATTGTCTACCAAGGCTTTGAACGACCTGCGTACCCAAAACGACCTGAACGGCAATGTGCGTACTGAAGCACAAGGGCTGGCAAAAATCCTGCGTGAGAGCCTGGGCGAAACAGTCCTGGTCCCTGCCCGCCCTAAAGTAGTTACACGCCCTGCCGCTACAAAAAAAGGGGCAGTCGCTGCGAAACCGGGCGCTACACCAGAACCTAGCGGTGACGGCACCAATCCGTTCGGATCGTTGCAGTAACTTAAATACATCCTGCTTCCGCCCAGCGGGACCGGGGATTTGATTATTCGGTAAGCATCAGTGGGGGTTTTATGGCCAAAAAAGAGAGTACTCAAAAACGTTTGCAGAAAGTGCGTCCACCACGGGTGCAGATGACGTATGACGTTGAAATCGGCGACGCTATCGAGCAAAAGGAATTGCCTTTCGTGATGGGCGTAGTCGGCGACTTCAGCGGCAAATCAGATGTGGCCCAGGCCAAGCTGAAGGACCGCAAGTTCGTCAATATTGACAACGACAACTTCGACGAAGTGTTGAAGGGGATCGAGCCAAAAGCCACTTTCCGCGTGCCGAATCATCTGACCGACGCCGGCGGCGAGTTCGGAGTCGAACTGAAATTCAAGTCAATCGACGATTTCCGTCCGGAGGCTGTAGTACAGCAGATCGAACCGCTCAAGCAATTGCTCGAAGCCCGCACCAAACTTGCGGATCTGCGCAACAAGCTGGCCGGCAACGACAAGCTGGAAGATATCCTGAACGACGTGCTGAACAGTACCGAAAAGCTGGCGGCGTTGAGTAAGCAAACCAAAAAGCAAGGAGACTGAGATGTCCTTTCAGCACAATCCTGCGGCGGCGGCCAGCTCGGCCGCGGCAGAATCCGGTCTACTCGACCAGATCGTAGAACAGAGCAAGGTCGCCAAGTCCGGCGCAGAACACGACCGCGCCAAAGACATCATTTCGGAGCTCGTGAATCAGGTCATGCAGGGCACTGTGGTGGTGTCGGCCAATCTGTCGGCTACCATCGACGCCCGCGTGGCAGAACTGGACCGTCTGATTTCCGAACAGGTCAGCGCAGTCATGCACGCGCCTGAGTTCCAGAAACTGGAAAGCAGCTGGACCGGTTTGCACTACCTGGTCTTCAACTCGACTACCGGACAGAACATCAAGATCAAGGTCTTGAACGCTACCAAACGCGAACTGGTAAAAGACTTCCAGGCAGCATTGGATTTCGACCAAAGCGCCGTCTTCAAGAAAGTTTATGAAGAAGAATTCGGCACTTTCGGCGGCTCGCCGTTCGGCGCCTTGCTGGGCGATTTTGAAATTACCCGCCAACCGGAAGACATGTACTTCGTCGAACAGATGTCGCACATCGCAGCTTCTGCGCATGCGCCATTCATCAGTTCGGCATCGCCGGAATTGTTCGGCCTGGAAACCTACAGCGAACTCGGCAAGCCACGTGACCTGGCGAAGGTATTCGAAACCGTCGAATATGCAAAATGGAAATCTTTCCGCGAGTCGGAAGATTCCCGCTATGTCGGATTGACCTTGCCGCGCTTCCTGGGCCGGCTGCCATTCAATCCGAAGGATGGCCAGACTGTCGAAGGCTTCAACTTCGTGGAAGACGTGGATGGCACCGATCATTCCAAATACCTGTGGTGTAACGCCGCTTATGCCTTTGGCACCAAGCTGACCAAGGCTTTTGAAGATTTTGGCTGGTGCGCGGCCATCCGCGGCGTCGAAGGCGGTGGCTTGGTGGAAGACTTGCCGACCCACACTTTCAAGACCGACGAAGGCGAAGTTGCGCTCAAATGCCCTACCGAAATCGCGATCACCGACCGTCGCGAGAAAGAACTGAGCGACCTCGGCTTCATCTCGCTGGTACATTGCAAAAATACCGACTACGCCGCCTTCTTCGGTGCGCAATCGACTCAGAAGGCAAAAAAATACAATACTGATTCGGCCAATGCCAACTCGGTACTGTCAGCCCAACTGCAGTACATTTTCGCCGTATCGCGTATTGCGCATTACATGAAATCGATGATGCGCGACAAAATCGGCAGCTTTGCTTCGGCAGGCAACGTGGAAGACTTCCTCAACCGTTGGCTGACCCAGTATGTGCTGCTTGATGACAATGCCAGCCAGGAGCAAAAGGCGCAATTCCCGTTGCGTGAAGCTTCAGTGCAGGTATCTGAAGTACCGGGACGTCCGGGCGTCTACCGTGCAGTATCGTTTTTGCGCCCGCACTTCCAGCTTGACGAACTTTCAGTTTCACTTCGCTTGGTCGCAGAATTACCAGCATCAACCAAGTCTTAATTTACTTGAATAAGGGGTATCACCATGGCAATCGACGTATATCTGCAAATTAACGGCATCAAGGGCGAATCGACCGACAGCGCGCATAAAGACTGGATCGAATGCAAATCGGTGCAATGGGAAGTGCTGCAACCGAAGTCGGCTACAGCATCGACCGGCGGCGGCCACACAGCTGAACGTTGCGAACACAAGGACATCGTGATCACCAAGATCGCCGATCTGGCCACACCTTTGTTGCTGCAAAACTGCTCTTCCGGCAAAACCATCGACAGCGCCAAGTTTGAATTCCTGCGTGCTGACGGCAAGGGCGACCGCATCAAGTACTTCGAAATCGAGCTCTCGAACCTGCTCATCTCCGACGTCACTCCTTCGGTCCAGGAAGGCGATGTCTTGAGCGAAAGCGTCAGCTTGAAGTACTCCAAGGTCAAATGGAAGTACACCCAGCAAAAAATCGGTGGCGGCTCCGGTGGCAACACATCCGGCGGCTGGGATCTGTCGACCAACAAGGTCGTGTAATTTTTTTTGTACCAGTAATAACAAGAGCCGTGGCATCCCGATGCTGCGGTTCTTTTTTTCTCTGAATGGTATGCGATGAAAGGTTTCACGCCTGGATTGTTTGACAGACTGATGGGCGGCGACAATACGCCTGCGCAATCCGACCTGGTAGTGCGTTTATCGATGGACGCCTTGAAAGACGCGGTTGCCCGCGATCTCGAAGCGATGCTGAATACGCGTACCGTGATTCCCGAAGAAATACTGAAGAATTTCCCTGAATGCAGCCAGTCGATATTGACCTACGGCTTGAATGATTTTTCCGGTATGAGCCTGGCAAGCATGGATGATCGTGCATATATCTGCCAATGCCTGGAACAAGGCATTGCGCGCCATGAACCGCGCTTGCGAGATGTCAAGGCCTCGCTCGAACTGCGCGAAGGATCGATCAACCGCTTGAATTTTGCGATTGCCGCCATGCTGGTTGTCGGACCGGCCAAGGAAGCCGTAAGCTTCGACGCCGTACTGCAGCCTTCTACCTTGCAATACTCAATCAGCAGAGCACGCCGCGCGATGCGAATGGACGGTTAACGTGGACGAACTACTCCCCTATTATGAACGTGAGCTGGGTTTCCTGAGACGCTATTCGCGGGAATTCTCCGAGCGCTACCCGAAGATTGCCGGACGCTTGCTGATGTCCGGCGAAGTCTCGGAAGATCCGCATATCGAGCGCATGATCCAGTCGTTTGCACTGATCAATGCACGTACATCGAAACGGCTAGACGACGACTACCCGGAGTTCACTGAAGCCCTGTTCGAGGTACTGTATCCGCACTATCTGCGCCCTTTTCCATCGTGCTCAATTGCCCGTATGGACTATCGTGCCGCGGCAAAGCAACTCACCTCGGCCATGTCGGTGCCACGTGGCACCGAACTGACAACGCGTTTGGTCAAAGGCGTGGCCTGCAAATTCAAGACTAGCTATGATGTCACTGTAGCGCCTGTGCTTTTGTCGCATGCGATATTCGATCCCATCATCGAACCGCCGGATGCAGTCCTGCTGCCGCCTTCCGCCAGCTCGCGCATCGGTATCACCTTTGAAAGCACCGCAGAGCAAGCCGGTTTTGCTCAACTCGGAGTCAAGACCCTCCGCGTATTTATCGACGGCGAGCCATCGTTTTGCGCTGCCCTGCGCGATACGCTGTTCATGCGCACTGTGCGAGCCTATGTAGAAGCCGGCAAGAGTGGTAAATGGCATGCGGTGAGTAAAATCCCGGTCACGCCTGCCGGCTTTGCAGAAGAAGAATCGCTGATCGATTTTCCGGCGCGCTCGCATCCTGCCTACCGATTGCTGACCGAGTATTTTTCCTATCCGGAGAAATTCAACTTCTTCGATGTCGATGTCGCCGAACTCACCCGGCTGCTGCCAGCCGGGTGCAAGAAATTTACCTTGCATCTGGTGCTGTCGGGACTACGCGCCGACTCTAACACTGCGCGCATGCTGGGCACCTTGTCTACCAACAACCTGTTGCTGGGCTGTACGCCGGTCATCAACCTGTTCAAACAACGCGGCGATCCGATCCGATTGACTCACACCAGCGCCTATTATCCGGTGGTCGGCGATTCCCGGCGCGCCTACGCTTACGAAGTACACTCCATCGATTCCGTGCAACTGGTGCGACAAACGCCGGAAGGCGAATCGATCACAGAATTCAGGCCGTTCTATTCGTTGCGCCATGGAGAAAACGTCGACAAGGCCGGCCACTACTGGGCCATGCGGCGCGATGAAATGGTAGCCGATAGAAGCCCCGGCTACGAAACCGAAATTTCCATCGTTGACATCGACTTCGATCCGGCGGCCATAGAAACCGACACGCTGAGTATCGAACTGACTTGCTGCAATCGCAATTTGCCAGCCTCGCTGGCCTACGGCCTGCCAGACGGCGATCTGTTCCTGGAAGGCGGCTCGCTGGTCAACGAAATCAGTTTCTTGCGCAAACCTTCCGAACCCTGTCGTTTCGAACGCGGCCGCGGCGCCCACTGGCGCCTGATCTCGCATTTGGCGCTGAACCATCTGTCGCTGGCCAAGGGCGGCCTGGAAGCCCTGCAAGAAACCCTGAGCCTGTACGATTTGCCGCGTTCGGCAATATCGCAACGCCAGATCGGCAGCGTTGTCGGCATCGATCATAAAGCCGCAACCGCCTGGTTACCAGGAAATCCGTTCGCCTCGCTGGTGCGCGGCATCGAGATCAAGGTGACCCTGGACGAGGAAGGTTTTGTCGGTAGCGGCATTCACGTATTTGCCAATATCCTGGACAGTTTTCTCGGCCTGTATGTACATGCCAACAGCTTTACGCAATTGGTGATCGCTTCAAAACGAACAGGTGAGGAGATACTGCGATGCTTGCCGCGCAGCGGAGATTCGAACCTAGTGTAATCCAGCGCCTGCTCGACAAGCCGCATCGCTTCCATTTTTTCCAGGCAGTGATGATGCTGGAACTGTGGCTGAAACGGAATGGCGTCCCGCATGAAGAGGCCGTCAGTGATTATCTGCGTTTCCAGAACACCGTGTCGCTGGGTTTTCCGCCGAGCGAAATCGAGGCGCTGGAAGTAAGGCCCAAGCTGACCCAGCAATCGGTGGAAGAGTTGCTGGAAGCCTTGCAGACCAACCAGCTCGACAGTATTTCGCTAACACCTGCGTTTCTCGGCTTTTTAGGCAGCAACGGCACGCTCCCGAGTCACTATTCGGAACGCATCGCCGCACATCAGTTGTATGAAAAGGATCACGGCCCGCGCGCGTTCCTCGACGTCTTCTCGAATCGCGGCGTGGCGTTGTTTTTCAAGGCCTGGCGCAAATACCGCCTGGAGTTCAAGTACCAGATCGACGGCAAGGACAGTTTCCTGCCCCTGCTGATGGCGCTGGCCGGTCTCGGCCATCGAACTTTGCGCGACCGCATGTCGGAAGACGGCGAGGGCTTGCTGGACGAATCGATCGGGCATTTCGCTGCAGCGATCCGGCACCGGCCACCGTCTGCCGCCTACATGCAGCGGGTCCTGTGCGAATATTTTGCGGTGCCGATCGCGATTGAGCAATTTGTCGGCCACTGGTACGACGTGCCGCGCGATCAACAAACGGTGCTGGGAGCCACCAATGCGACGCTGGGCAGCGTGGCGATGGTTGGAGAGCGGGTCTGGCAGCGCGACTTGCGCATGCGTCTGAAGATAGGCCCGCTGCGCCGGAAGAATTTTGAAAATTTTCTGCCGGGCGGCACTGCCGCCATCGGCTTGCAGAAAATCCTGGCGATGTTCACCAGCTTTTTCCTGGAATATGAAGTACAGCTGATCCTGCGGGCGGACGAGGTGCAAAGCGTGACCTTGGACTCCGACCGCGTGGGTGGGCAGCTCGGCTGGGATACGTTTGTCACCAGCAAGCCGGAAGTCAATGATCGCACCGACGTTTGTTACGAAATTCACTCACTTTGACCATGCATGGATGGGAAGGCTTCAATGAGCATTAATCTCAAAACCTTAATCAGCAAACTGAACGACACCTCGCGCCTGGCAGCGGAACGGGCAGCAAACATCTGCGTCGGCCGCGGCCAGTATGAAGTGGATATCGAGCATTTGTTCCTGGCCTTGCTGGAACAGCCGAAGAGCGATTTTGCGGTGATTGCGCATAAATGCGGCATCAGCCTCGCCGCACTCGAAAGCGATCTGCAGCATGAAATCGAACGCTTCAAAAGCGGCAACGCCCGCACCCCGGTATTCTCCCCTCACCTGCCCAAGTTGTTCGAGCATGCCTGGCTGATCGCCTCGCTCGACAACCAGTCCGGCCGCATCCGCAGCGGCCATTTGCTGCTGGCATTGCTGACCGAACCGGATCTGGTGCAACTGGCCTATCGCGGTTCCAAGCTATTCATCAAGTTCAAGCTGGATGACCTTAAGCATGACCTAGCGAAGTTGACCGAGGGCTCACAAGAAAGCACTATCGATAGTAACAGCGCTTCCACTGAAGACGACGGCGGCGACCCGGTGCAGGAGCTGACCACCAAAGGCGAAGCGTCGAAAACCCCATCGCTGGACAAGTTCACCACCAACCTGACCCAGCGCGCGCGCGAAGGCAAGGTCGATCCGGTGATCGGCCGCGATGCCGAAATCCGCCAGACCATCGACATCCTGATGCGGCGCCGGCAAAACAATCCTATCCTGACCGGCGAAGCCGGCGTCGGCAAAACCGCAGTGGTGGAAGGCTTGGCGCTGCGCATCGCGCAAAAAGACGTGCCCGACGTGCTGCAAGGGGTGGAAGTGCATACCCTCGACATGGGCCTGCTGCAAGCCGGCGCCAGCGTCAAGGGCGAGTTTGAAAACCGCCTGAAAAGCGTGATCGACGAAGTCAAGAAGAGCTCGCACGCCATCATCCTGTTCATCGACGAAGCCCACACCATGATCGGCGCTGGCGGCCAGGCCGGCCAGAACGACGCCGCCAACCTGCTGAAACCGGCGCTGGCGCGCGGCGAACTGCGCACCATTGCCGCCACCACCTGGAGCGAGTACAAGAAATACTTCGAGAAAGACGCAGCCCTGGCCCGCCGTTTCCAGGTCGTCAAAGTCGAAGAGCCAAGCGAAGAACTGGCCTGCGCCATGCTGCGCGGCATGGCGCCGCTGATGGAAAAGCACTTCGGCGTGCGCGTCTTCGACGATGCCATTACCGAGGCGGTGCGCCTGTCGCACCGCTACATCAGCGGCCGCCAGTTGCCGGACAAAGCCATCAGCGTACTTGATACCGCCTGCGCCAAGGTCGCACTGGGCCAGAACGCGACGCCGGCCTTGATCGAGAACATCGTCAAGAAGCTGGATCGTCTGGTGGCGGAACTGAACTCGCTCGAACGTGAATCGAACGCCGGCGGCAAACATGCCGAGCGCCTCAAGGAATTGCGTGAGCTGCAAAGCACGCTGAATGCAGAACTGGCGATCCACCGCGAACGCTGGGAAAAAGAAAAAGCGCTGACTGATCGCATCAAGGCGGCCCGCACTGAACTGGAAGCGATCCCCGCGGCCGAACAAACCGCGGCAGACGACAGCACCAAGCCGTCCAAGAAAGCCGCCAAGGACAGCAAGGAAAACCAGGAACTGGCCAAGCTGATCGAAGAACTGAAGCTGCTGCAGGGCGAAACACCAATGGTGCCGGTGCAGGTCGACGGCCTGGTCGTGGCGGAAATCGTCGCCAGCTGGACCGGCATCCCGCTCGGAAAGATGGTCAAGGATGAAATCAAGACCGTGATCAACCTCGGTTCGCTGCTGCACGAGCGCGTGCTCGGTCAGCCGCATGCGATCGAAGCGGTGGCGCAGCGCGTGCGTACTTCGCGCGCCAACCTGGACGATCCGAACAAACCCAAGGGCGTGTTCCTGTTCGTCGGCCCGTCCGGCGTCGGCAAGACCGAAACCGCGCTGGCGCTGGCCGACGTGCTGTACGGCGGCGAACGCAAGCTGGTCACCATCAACATGAGCGAATACCAGGAAGCACACAGCGTCTCCGGCCTGAAAGGCTCGCCGCCGGGTTATGTCGGCTACGGCGAAGGCGGCGTCCTGACCGAAGCGGTGCGCCGCAATCCGTACAGCGTGGTGCTGCTCGACGAGGTAGAGAAAGCCCATCCTGACGTGCTCGAACTGTTCTTCCAGGTCTTCGACAAAGGCGTTCTGGACGACGCCGAAGGCCGCGAAATCGACTTCAAGAACACCATCATCATCCTCACCAGCAATGTCGCCTCCAGCCTGATCATGCAAAGCTGCCTCAACAAGGCCGCGGCGGAACTGCCGAGCACCGACGACCTCGAACAGGCAATCCGGCCGCAGCTGGTGAAAGCCTTCAAGCCGGCCTTCCTCGGCCGCCTGAAAGTGATCCCCTACTACCCGATCTCCGACGACGTACTGGTGGAGATCATCAACCTCAAGCTGGGACGCATCCAGAAACGCATCGCCATCAACCACAAGGCCGAATTCAGCTACGACGAGCCGCTGGTCGAAGCGGTGCTGGCGCGCTGCACCGAAGTCGATTCCGGCGCCCGCAACGTCGACAACATCCTCAACGGTACGCTGTTGCCAGAAATTGCCGAAACCGTGCTGGCCAAGATGGCCGAAGGCGGCAGCATCGCCAAGATCAAGGTCACTGCCAACAAGCAGGGGCAATTCAAGTACGCGATTAAATAAAACCAGGAGAAATCATGGATGCAGCAACCAAACAGAAAATTCTGAAACAGTGCTATTCGAAACGCTTCGACGAGAAATACAGTCGCAAGCACCAGTACCAGGATAAGGCGACGGATGTGCGAAATTTCGTCAAGCTGACGCCGGCGGATATTGTTGATTTACTGGATACGCCCACTGCCGCTGCTCGCTCACAGGCGCGCGGCTTGCTGCAGCTGATGCAGGGACGGCCTTGGCTACCTTCGGCAGCGCCGCATGAAGGCGGAACTGGGGATCAGCGTGGGGTGGATACTAATCTGCATATCACGCTGAAGGTGGGGGATAAGAGTTATCACTTGCGGTGTAAGGAACTGCCTGTTTTGCATGTAATCCAGATCACAGGGTAACCGCCTGGATATTTGCCAATCTTTATCTATGAATTGGCCAATCGGTAAGTCACTTACTCTGGCTTGAGTCAGCCCCGTTACGAAGCCATTTGGTTTTTCTATTCGGGAGCGGCTATTCAGCTCTGATAGCAAAACACCGAGCTTGTCCAGTAATGGCGCAAGCAGAAATCTGTCGGGCGATTCAAGCGCAAACCTGGACTGCGATCTACCGAGCTATTTTACCAATAAGGCCAGCGTTGTTTTGACCATCGCTGACAAGACATGGCAGCCTTTTGGTGGCACACCTGTGCTCGGGGTGACAGAGCATAGCTTCTCGTACAACATGATCCTACCGTTAATCGCCCGAGGCGATTAACGGTTCATGGTTCCCGGATAATTCCTGAATATCAAGCACCACCAAATAATTAATTTCTCATGTACCTGATGATTGGTGCGACCAAGTGCATGTTCGTCGTCACCTGCCCACAAAAAATTAAGTGTGCCCGAATTCACGTCATTAGTCTGGTCAGCAACATATTGTCAAAAAAAATAACCATATAATAAAGCTCGCGCTTTACTGCGGACGCAGAAATTACCTGAGCTCGTGAAATATTTTTTTAACAAGCTGAGCGTTAATGCAGTCTCGTGGAATTATTTTCTGAACCATTAATATTAATGGTTTAGCAGGTTGTTAATTTCTGATTTTGTGTGGCTATAATGTTTTTTATCTGGGTAAAAATCCACCATCTTTAACGATTTAACCTTTAAAACGGGATTTAGATCTCCATCTTTTAAATTCCAAAACTTAAGAAAATTGAGCTTCTTCATCCCAGCAATAAACGAAATCGAGTCCAAATCAGACAGGAACAGTCTCTCGATAGAGTTATTGGATGATAAAAATGAAAAATCATTTAGAAGTTTACATTTCTCTATATATAAATTTTCTAAGTTCTTTAATTTACCTATTGAAGATATATCTTCCAGTTTGGAACAATGGTCGATTTTCACATCTATCAACTTCGACAACATCTCGATACCGGACAAGGTTTTTACAGTCCCGCCACTTAGCCGCAGCTCTCGTAAAGAAGTCAACCCCTCAAGAAGAAAGCAATCATTATTACTCAAAGAAGTTATTAGAAGATGCTTTAAATTTTTTAAGGAAGAAAATCCGGTTGGCACATCGTTATATTTAAAATAAAGAACTTCAAGCTGTGGCAATTTTGAAAAATCTATTTTAATTTTCTTGTCTTGATAAGATAACTTACTTAGATTTTCCAATGTATATATTTCATCAATTTGTATTTTTGAAATTTTAAAATTGTCCGATATTGATAGCGACTGAATAACTTTATTGTTCGCGAGCGGTGTTAAATCCAGATCATAACTACCCCCACTTTGTTCATTTAACTCATGCACTCTAATTGCGGTACATTTTTTTTTCGCTGCGTAGGACAATCCTTGTTCAATAAAACGAGGGTCAACTTCTAATTCTTGTATATCTTCATTAAAATTAAATTTTTTCATATTTTTCCTAACACCGACCAGGTTTAGCTTGAGTAGAATTTTTATATTCCCTATCTAATTTATTGGCGAGCCTATCCACCTTTCTTTTTGTTTTCAAATCTGCTGCCATGTATTTCTTCCTTCCAGGCGAATTCATAGATGGGCTATTTGCAAAATTTGGGGAAAGTCGGGCATTATATTTTTCCATCATTTTATACTCCACCATAAAACCCAATTTACTAGAGCCACCGTAAGACCTAAAATCTATGTGTGCCGATTTGGTTGCGTTAGCCACCCCACCTATTCTCGCCCTCATTGAACTTTTCATTCTATCTATCGGACCCTTACCAATATAAGATGTTGTTCCATCCGTAAAGATATAAGTCCCTGTCAGCCCCCATGGATCAATCCAAGAAAGCGGATTGGGTCCATAGGAATAGAGGTTTTCCCCTCCATGCAATCCAATAGGGTCCTGCCCGACAAACTGGCCAATATTTGGATCATAGTAGCGATACCGATTGTAATGCAGCTCTGTTTCATCGTCTTTGTACTGTCCCTGAAAACAGATCGGATTATCCACGGCAAGCGTTTGCTGTGACTGTCTCCCCCCCCATGTCGTGTAGCTGGCCGACCAGACCACTTGTCCACTGCTATCAGTCAGTCTGATCGGACAACCATTAGGATCGTTGTGATAGTGGAAGACACCGTAGCTTGTCTGATCCTCCGTCGATTCTGCATTGCTGACGGTGATCTCTAATGGGGTACCTGCCGCTGTTGTTGGCTCAACAGCCGTTTGTGTAAAGGCAGTGGACGCTCGGCCTGTATTGCCACCCAGTTGCATCCCAACACCCAATCCTGCAAGATTGGCTTGGCGATTGCCCTCCACTGCCATGAACGCGACTTCACCCTGCTGACCGAGTCGGACACTGCCCAATCCTCCCATCCCACCCAATCCACCGATACCACCAACAGCGGTTCCCGTTAAATCTGATAAAACGTGGGGTAGCGGCGTTGTTACAGGAACAGATGTTATCGGCGCGCGCACAGGCGGTTTGGATAGCTTGGTCTGCCGATCAATCAGGGCCAGCGGCACAAACGTACCCGGATAATAGACAAATTCCCTCACCCGGTTGTGAAGTGTCTTTAGTGCAGAAAGCCGTTTACGCGCCGCCATTAAATCAGCTACATTGCCGGCCGACCAGATATCAGCGCTCTGAACATCGTTGCAGTGCCGCACTTCGCCCAGCAGGGCATCGTCATCCCAAAAGAACCAGGTGGTATGAGTCGGGTTGCGTTTGAATACCCGACGCCCGAGCGGATCGTAGCCATAACGGGTCACCTGACCCGCCTTGATACTTTCGATCAGACGTTGGTTGGCGTCCCAACGCAATTGCATGGCGGGATCTGTAACTGCAGTAGAAACAGGTGAATCTGTCGACGATGTTGGGCCACCACCTCTTCGGACCAGGTTGCCAGCGCGGTCGAATACGTAATGTGTACCTTCGTGGCTCCCTTCCCGGGTCCACAGGACTTCGGCTTGGCTTTCTCCGCCGGCTGCCTGCTTAATTTCCAATCGGCGGATCTGCGTGCGCAACCGGTCGCCAGCAGGATCATTGAAGAAGTCAGTCACCGTTCTGACCGGATCTGTGTGGCGCAGAAGATTGCCCAGAGGATCATAGTGGTACAGGTCGCTGCCATGCTCGCTATCGCTGCTCCGGGTCCGGTTACCGGCGCGGTCATATCCGTAACTGGTGGCGAACAATGGCACCTGGTCGCGCAGGACGGTCTGGGCGGTCAGTTGGTCGTTCGCGTCATAACGCAGTTGACGCTGGATGCTACTGCTCAAATGTTCTTTGATGGCGCGCCCCAGCGCATCACGTTCGATCAGAATGGGTGGCTCATCGTTGACGGCGATGGTCGCCACCTGATCACGCAGATCGTAGGTGGCAACGACCTTGTTCCCGGTACAGGTTTGCCGCGATAACCAGTTGCCGGCCTCGTCGTAGAGGTATTTAATCTGAAATCCATCCTGTACTTCTTCGCTGAGACGGCCGTCTGCGTCGAACTTTCGCAGAATGTGCCGATACGGATTGCGCATCTCGACGAGCGCGCCGTTTCTATCGTAGCTGAAGGTTTCGTGGATTTGCTGCGCTGGATGGTCGCTGTCAGGCAGAGTTTTTTTGATGACGCGGCCCAAGCGGTCGGTTGCGTAGGTAATGACCCGACCCAACGGATCGGTAGTACTCAGCAAGCTGCCGTCGGCATTGTAACAATAGTGGCGCGACTGCTCCCAGTAATCAATTTCTTCGATAATGCGACCCAGCGCATCACGTCTGAGCTGGTAGCTTTCGTTGCTCTGGTTGATCAGTCCGATCAGTTGCTCTTCGGTGTCATAGAGATACTGCATGATGTGGCCATCGGCCTGCACGCGTCCGCTGAGCTGACCGGTACCCATATACTCCAGCTTCGTTCGAGCACCGTTCTGGTCTGTATAGCTAACTAACTGATCTTCTGCATCGTAGTCGCAATGGACGCTAGTGCCGTCGACCTGGCGCGTCTGTAACAATCTCCCTTTGGCATCATAGCGATATTCGATGATGTCACCGGCTGGATCGGTGTGCCGCATCAAGCAACCCAGTGCATCACTCTCAAAATAGCTGCGATGGCCGAGTGCATCGGTCAGATGCAATAGGTTGCCGTAGCGATCAAAAGCAAGCGCTGTGACAGCGCCGCGCGGGTTGACATGGGTTACAAGTTGGCCATGGACGTCGTAGGTAAAATTCGAGCACGCACCCATGGGGGTGCTTTGCTCCAGCAGTAAGCCGTGCTCATCCCAGCTGTACCGCCAGTGCTGACCGAGCGGGTTGACTACCTCAGTAATGCGATTAGCATCGTCAAATGCCATCACAATTGCGCTGTCGTCGGGCTGCAGTAATTTCAACAAATTGCCGCGCTCATCATATTCAAATTCAGTGCGCGCTCCGACCGGATCGACTACTGCCGTAGTACGCCCCACCTCATCGTATTCGAAGATTGTGACTCCGCCCAAGGGATCGATTTCACAGAGGGGCAAGTTGTTCTCATCGAACTTGATCAAGAAGATGTGTCCGAGAGAATCAGTGACTTCAGTCTCGCGCAGTAGTGTGTTGTAGGCAAACCGATAGTCGTGCAATCCGTGATCGCCCCAGGCATGCAGCACGCGCCATTCACTATCATAAGCATAGTAAAAAGACAGGCCCAGGCGGTCGGTATGGCGCACCATGTAATGGTGATCGTAGTCGAAGGTACGCGCGGCATCGAGCGCGTCAAGCGCGGCGACCAGATCTTTGTTTTGATATTTGTAACTCACCAACGGGTGGGTCAGGCCGGTAGCAGGGTCGTGCAAGCCGAGGCCATGGATCTTTCCATCATGTTCATGCACCTCGATGAAACGTCCCTGCAAGGCGTCTATACCGCTTTCGACGATCCGGGTCAAGTGCCCGCCGACGCGATCAAAGCGCCAGTAATTGCCACACAGGTCTTCGATCCGTTCTATCTGCAGGTGCACGGCTTGATGCAACGGTGTGATGTTGGCGGCCGGTTTGTCGAAGACGTAGCGCAGGTCGTCCTTGGTCACTACTTGTAGTAAATCGGTACCAGCATCTTGCGTCCATATCAGGCGTGCGCCATCGACAAATTCGGTCACCGCGTGTTCAGCGCCGATCGCTGCAGGCAGATGCGGAAAAACAGCCGCACCGTTGGCTTCGAAGAAAAGAACTGTGCCGTCAACATCGATTTCCAGTCGAAAGTCGGCGGGGGTCTGCCAGCCGTAGCCACATATGCCATCGTAGCTATTGCCCGATGCATAGTCGCGACTCCATCTTAGCTGCAAACGACCCGGTATCAAAAAATCTTCATGAGAGACGGCGACGCTACCGTCACGAATATCGACTGGTTCGGCGCGCAGCACTTTGCACTTCAAGAAACCCGACTCCATGTTCTCGAACAGCTTCTTGTACTTCTTTTTGAGTGATGCGGCGGCGCGCTTGAAAGCTTTCGTCTCACGCAGGGCCTTTAACCCTTTACCCAAGCCTTTAACCAGACCAGCCAGCGCCAGCTGGGCTGCAATTCCCTCCAATGCCTCGATAATGCTAGGCGGGCCACCGATGAAAACTGTGTCGGGTATCGCCAGATTAACTGCAGTCGGCAGGGTCATCGACATATGCGGTTCTTCCGGCTTCTTGATTCGGAACGGAGGCACCATGCCAACCACGCTGCAATCGAGTACCGGCATGCCCAGGCGAGAAAACGGGGAGCCGTCGGCCATCACCGTCTTGCTGCCCATGAAGATCTGGTCGTCAAACTGCGGCCCTTCTGGGGCGCGCATGGGCGGCGTCCACATTCCCAGAGGAATATGCACCGACAATCCTCCGGTGCCTGCCGTGGCGCGCTTGACGCCGGCCACCTGCACCGTGGCGCCGATGAAAGGGAGATAGTCGAAAGGATCTAGTACGATGGATATGTGCGCGGTTGGCAACGGGCCGGGCGGCACCGAATACATGTGGATGTCAATACCGATCTGCGGATCGAAGTGTTTGGCTGCGTTGGTCATGGGCGCTTCCCTCTCAGGCCGTCGCGGCGGCGTTCAACGGTTCTGTAATGTTTGCGCTTGTATTCACTGCGGTCTCACCATCAATCACACCGGACGAATCAGGCAGTTTGGTAAATTGCGGCGGCTCGCTCCATTCCGGAACATCCTTGTCCAACGGATGCTTGACCTCAGGCAGCCCGTTCCAGAGCGGATTGAGCAGCTCGCGCGCCAGCGCCACCACTTTGCGGAAAAATTCGTCACCGCCAGCAATCAGGTGTTCGCGCTCCTGCCTCTGGCGCTGAAAGCTGCTTTCGAAGCTCGCATGCATGGCGTTTTCGATTTTTTCCAGGTCGCTGGCTTGTGGCCGTTCGCCAAGTTTGGCGGCTTGCTGTTCTGCTTGCAGATGCGCGGCGGCGACAGCCGCTTGATAGTCTGCTGCGCTGCGCTCCAGTTTTGCGGTGCGCGCAGGATCTTGCACACGCAATAAACCCTGGAGAACCAGCGGCATGGTAGTCAGCGGACGTTCGGCTGGACTGATGACCTTGGCGGCGCGCAGCGCCAGCGCGCCGTGTTCGCGCGCCTGTTGCTGCTGGCCGTTTTGCGCATAGCAGTAGCCAGCCATGCGAAAGCCTTCAATTTCAAACATGGGATTCGGTACGCGCTGCGCTTGCTCCGCCGCACTACGATAGGCTTGAGCCGCACGCTCAGGTTCTTTGGCTACCAGCCATACACCGGCTTCGCCGAACCAGGTTTGCATGATCAGGTCGGCGCCCATCGGATGCTTGCTTTGCTCGGCCTGGGTTGCACATGCGCGCGCATCACGATAGCGCTTGATGGCGTCGGCAAAGTTTTTTTCCTTGAGAAAAGCACCGGCGACAGCCATGTGCAACACCACTTGCTGGTCCGGCCACTGCTCGCGCTGGGCGATCTGCATGGCTTTTTCGGCGCGTGCGGAGGTTTGCGTGGCGCTGCCTTTTTCTACCAGCGTGATGACGTCGGTCAGGAGCTGGCGGTAAGCCACGGTCGGTCCGGTGCCGCCCGATTGCGCTACTGTTTCGCGGGCGATATCGAACATATCAATGGGTGCCTCGACCACGCGCACGCGGTCGCCATGACGCTGTGCCAAAGCTTGCCAACGCTGGTCGGACATGGTGTCAACCAGAGTCAGGCGAACGCTGGCGTCGTCCGACGCCAGTGCGGAACTACGCAACGCAGCATCCAGCCATGCCTCCCAAGCCGACTGGCTGCTGACAGGATGCGGCGCCAGCACCGCTGCCACGTAACGCAAATGCGCCAGCTGAGCCTTATGATATTGCGCGAACGAAGCCAGCATGGCCATCGTGCCCGAAGCTGAATCGTGCTGTACGACCTGCGCCACCGACCAGTCGGCCGTCACGCCTTGCTCGCGCAGACTGTCCTTGCTGTCGATATAATTTTCGGCCAGAGACTGGCGCAACGCGCGGCTGTAGCCAAAGCCAGTGTCGAATGCCACATCAAAGCGCAGGAACAAATCCGGCGTGGTCCAGTCTCCGGGATGCTGCTGCATCTCGAAGAAGGCTTGCAGCATGCGGTCGGCGTTGGCCGGGATGCGCCACACCAGGATCCGTACGCGTGGATCCTGTGTGTTTTCCAGCCATAGATCGCGCAGGGTGTCGACTCTTTTTTCAACGGGATTCTTAGCCATGCTGGCGCCCTCTCGGTGATGCTTCAGCTATTCAGATTTATCTTGCTGCCATTGATCGCGACTCCGCCGCCATTGATCTTGATGACCGATCCACCGGCGGTGATAGTGATTTCGCCGGCGTCGATGCTGATGACGGCGCTACCGACGCCCAATTCGATCTTGCTGGCAGAAGTCATGGTCTGGTTGGCGCCGGAATAAACAGAATGCGTACCAGACACCTCGTGCTGCATGTCGCCGGTTACCGATAGCAGACGGTGGCCGGTATTGTTGTCTTCTACCGGACCGGTTACGGTACGCTTGTCGGTGCCGGTTACGCTCACCTCGCGGCCGGCATACATGGTGTCGGTGACGGCGCCGGTCACGGTGTGTGTGAGCGTGCCGGTAATATCGCGTTTCCAGTTGCCATTGGTATTGCCGCTGTAATTGCCAAGCAAGGTGCTGCCGTAATCGCCGGTGATGTTTTCGTTATAGCCCGCCGCGGTAATCGTCCGCTTCTGGCCGGCATGATAGGTTTGCGTCACGGCTCCAGTCACCGTTGCGGTATCGGTGCCGGTGACGGTGCGGGTATCGGTACCGGTCACCGTCGCTCCGCGATTACCCCCTACCGAGATATCCTGGTTGGCGCCGACGTCCAGGCTGTGGTTGACAGTGACCTTGGTCGCCTTGTTGTTCTTGACGGTACTGTTGTGGTCGTTTAGCACCGTTACCGCCATATCGCGCTGAGCGTGCATGTTTAGCAGTTCGCCGCCGGCCGAGTCGTGCATGGTGACTTCGTTGAAACCGCCGCCGCGCACTGTTTTCGAACGCATGCCGCTGACCTCCTGGCCAAACGGCGGCATGTTGTCGGCGTTGTAGACGCGGCCGGTAATGATAGGCCGGTCCGGATTGCCGTCGAGGAAATCGACCACCACTTCCTGGCCGATACGCGGCGCCGACACGCCACCCATGCCGCTGCCCGCCCACGGGCTGGCGACCCGCACCCAGCAAGAACTCTGGTCATTGAACTGCCCTTGCCGATCCCAATGGAACTGCAGTTTCACGCGGCCGTATTTATCGGCCCAAATCTCTTCGCCTTTTGGCCCCACCACGGTCGCCGTCTGCGGTCCCGGCATGCGCGGTCTGGCTGTGTCGCGCAAGGGCCTGAATGGAATCTTGCGGCGCAAGGCGGTGACGCCGGCGCGGTAGACGCAATCCTGGACGTCGCTAAAATCGTTGGAAAAATTATTTCGTGCATCGTGCGTGACCTGCAAGGCGATGAAGCGATGCTCGGCGATGTCGCTGCTCTCGTGCTCGAAATGGCCTTGCAGATCGAAGTAACGGCCGGCGACCAGTTCGCGATTGGTGCCTGCACCTTCGAACAGCTTGGTCTGCCAGCCGGCTTCTTCGGCGCGCACCGCGGTCAATTGCTCGCCGATGGCGCTGTTGCCGTATCTGGCGGAGCCGTCATAGGCATAGCGCTCAAACTGCGGCAAACTACCGCGAGGCGCATCGGTCTTTTGCTCCGCCGCCAGCGGGTTGCGCGGCTGCTTGAAATCGAAACTCTTGAGGCTGTGCACCGTAGTGCCGATCCTGCGGCGCGGCTGCCAGTCATCGAGGACGTCGCTGGCCTTCAATTCCTGGTTCGGCTGGAAACGTACCGTGGCATTTTCTTCCAGCGGCAGGCACTGGGTGGAATCGTCAGCCAGCACCAGCTTGTGGCCGCTCTCGCTATGCTCGAAGCTATAGTAAATGCCGGCGTCTTCAAGCAGGCGCGAGACGAAGCTAAAATCGGATTCGTTGTATTGCACGCAATAAGACAGCTTCGGGTAACGGCTGGCGATCAGATCGAAGCGATAGTCGGCTAGCTGGTTGTACTTCTGGAACACTCTCTGCGCGATGTCTAGCACCGACAGATCCTGGAACACGCGGCAATTGCTGGCGTAATCAAGAAAGGAAAACCAAGGCGCCAACTGCGCCTGGTAAACAGCCATGCCGCCATCGCTACCGGTGCGCGCGAACTCTTTCACAAAGCCATGGAAATGTCTTTCGCCGGAGCGTGTTTGCATGGTCAGCAACACTGGCTGGCCGACCAGTTGCTTGAGTTCCAGCTGGTCGTAGGGAGACAACAATTCCAGCGTCAGGTCGAAAGGTTTGGATAACGCTTCGCTGCCATGTAGCCGGTGCACCAGCAGCAGGTCGGCGTCCAGTGGCGTCTTGATCCGGACCAGGCGCCGGTCTTGATTGAAACGGCCCACCCGGGCCAGCAATGCAGAGGCGTTTGGATACATGGACATTCTCCGTTTCGCAAGGGGAATGGCTCCGCCCGAGACAGCGATTCGAGCCATGGTCCCAAATGAGTTTGGCGCGAACCTCCGGCGCCTGGACACTTCATTGAACGACTGAGCGGCAATTATTGCCGGAATGAAATTATATCGATATTTTGGGGAGATGCGACATTTCGCCACAATAAATTACATTGCAGCAATAAGGAGAAAGCAAAGCGAAGAAAAATGAAGCGGCTGCCAGTAGTCGAAGACTGGCAGCCAGATGATGCATGCACAATATGTTAGATGACGATGTCCGACATCGCCATGCTGGTATTACTGCAACGCGCCAAATGGCTTTGCGTCGCCACCAGCCTCGGCGGGAGCCGGAGTTGCGGCCTTGGCAGCGCGTACCGCCTTTCTCCTTATTGGATGAGAAACTTTGGGTTTTGCTTCAGCGACCGCAGCCGGGTCGACCACGGTTTCACCCAGGCTTTCACGCAGCAGTTTTGTCTGGCTTTGTGCATCTGTCATCACGGTGCCATTCAGATCGCTCTGCGCGCTCAGGTCGTTCAACGCCTTGATCGACAACCGGAGACTGCTCAACGCGACAATACCCCGCGCATATTTGTCAGCCGGATCGCGCTGCAGCACCTCGGAGGCATAAGCCAGCGCATCGCCATAGCTGCCGGCGTCGTATTTGATCTGGGTCATACGCAGCCAGGGCGTTTTTTCGGTTGGACGGGCTTGCGCCACGTCCTTGAGTACTTTGATTTCCTGGTCGGCCACAGCGTTCTTTTGTGTCGTATCGGCAACAACTGGGGCAGCAGCAGGCGCGGCTGACGCCACCAGCGGCAGCGTCAGGCAGGTCATCGCAACACTGCAAATCAATCTGGTTTTCCAACGATTCATAGCTTTACTCACTTTCCTAAAAATATTAAAACCGGGGCAACATGACACAATTGTTTCAAATACAACAATCATGAATTGATTATCAAATCTGGCGGCTACTAACTGCTTGCTCGGCATGACCAGGTATTTCATCCGCCAATAAAAACCTGGTTACGGGCTCAGGTACCCTCGGATACCAACAGACAATCACTCATCGTGTACGTAGAACACATGTTACTACGGAAACATATCCTTTTACTTTTTGACACCCTGCGCCGAGTCCAATCTACCGAAAAACCACAGTGACCGACATCGGGTAGTTATCTATCATTTTGTAACCAGGGTAAGCACTGGGGTATGATTACCCCAAGGAAATTCCTGCATTTCTCTTATGTTTCATGTAAGGTATTGGCAAGATTTTATTTACTGTTGCGATATGTTCCATATCGGCGGCGACAGTGGCGTTCTTAGGGAACGCCCCGCATTGCGGCCGCCATTTTTAGCTTGAAATATTTTTTGTGGGTTTGTCTTTTATGTTTTCTATCGATCAACTACTCAATCCAATCAGCGAGTCATCGCCTTGCGGTGGCGACCTGTCTTTTTCCAGCGACTTCGATGCCATTGCGCATGCGCGCCGCTTCGATGATCCTTCGCTGGATCAGGGTGAATGGATCACCGACCTGAAAGAAGCCGACTGGGGTTTTGTCGTCGACAACTGTGCGCGCCTGATTGAAACACAAAGCAAGGATCTCCGTCTGGCCGTATGGCTGACCGAAGCCAATGTCAAAGTCCGGCGTTTCCGCGGACTGGCGGATGGCTATCTGGTGCTGGCGGGTTTGAGCGACCGTTATTGGGACATGTTGCATCCGGTGCCGGACGATGGCGACCAGGAACTGCGGATCGGCAATGTCGGCTGGCTGTTGTCGCGCTCGGTGCAATTGGTGCGTGAAATACCGCTCACCGAAGGTCGCGGCACTGCATTCTCTACCGTCGACTTCGAGTCTGCTCGCATTCGTGCTGCGAATGAAGAACGCGGTAATAGCGATGGCGGCAACAACGATGGCGTCAAGCTGGCGGATATTGAATCCGCACGGCGCAAATCGTCCCCGGCTTTCTACGAAACCCTGCTGAAGGACGCTACCTCATGCCAGCAAGCACTGCTGCAACTCGAAAAATCGATTGATTTTCGGGTCGGCCAGGACGGACCGGCTTTTTCTGCAGTCAAGGAAGCGCTTGAAAGTGTGATTTCGACGATTACCCGTTTCGCCCAGGAAGCCGGGATCAATACCCGCCCTGCGCCACAAACAACAACCAGCGCCGACAACGGACAAGCCGCACCCAAAATGCAACAGGAGGTGAAGAAGGTGGAACAGCACGAACCGCAAGCAACGTTGAATGGCCCAATACAGAATCGCACCCAAGCTTTGATGCAGCTGCGCCATGTGGCGGATTTCTTCCGCCGCACCGAACCGCATAGCCCGGTTGCTTACCTGGCGGACAAGGCCGCCAGCTGGGGTGACTTGCCCTTGCATAGCTGGCTGCAGACGGTCATCAAAGACCCTGCATCGCTAGCCCACGTCGAAGAATTGCTGGGTTTGCAGCAGAACCAGTCGCAAGACCAAAACTGATTCTCTGATTGCAGCCGCTACGCCGACTGCGATCACCACTGCCATTCCAGCTATTACATTTACTGTGATACCCGGAACTCGATACGACGATTGCGCGAGCGCCCGTCGGCCGTATCGTTGGTCATGATCGGCCGGTCCGGCCCTTGGCCTGAGGTGACGATCAGGTCGCCATTGATGCCCTTCTGCGTCAGATAATCCTTGACCGCATCGGCGCGTGCCTTGCTCAGCGAGATATTGCGTGCCCGCAGTCCCTGGTTGTCGGTATGGCCGATCACTTCCACTTTCTTGTCTTTCAGCTTCGACAGCGCCGCCGACATTTCATCAAGAATGCTCATGCCCGATGGCGTCAAGGTGGCTTGCCCGCTTTCGAATTCAATGGTGCGGTTAGCCAGCGTCTGGTCTAGCAGACCTTGCTCAGATGCCGACACCCGCAGACCATTCTTGACCGTGTAGGTTGGGTTTAGATTGCCCGCAATCTCGCTGGCGATTTGCTGCCGCTGCGCTTCATTGCTGACCTCGCCGTTGATGCTGACGGTATTGCCATCGATTTTCAGTTGGCCGCGGCTGACTTGCTTCAAGCTTGGATTAATCAGTTTTTGCACATAACCGTTCCAGTTGGCCGGCGCTACCACCGCCCCCACCGAGATCTGGTCGACTACCCGATCCGCACCATACAGTTCCTGCAATTTGCTCAGCGCGCTCTGCTTGCTGGCTTCGTCCGGCACCGTGCCGCTGACCAGGATCTGGCCAGGTTTGGGGGTCGCGACAGGGGGCGCCACATTTTGTGCCAGCGCCAGGTTTGACAGCAATAACGATGTCAGGGCAATGCTCAGATAACGCATGCGTCAGGCTCCAATAAATGCTTCACGAAACGAATCATGAGCCGATTTTAACGATAAGGTGGGTTGCGCCAGATAGCTGGCGATTTTTGTGATGCTGTAGTCGGCCCTGACCTGCTCTTCGACCCAATTGGCATCCTCGAACGAAATATGGTGCTCCAGTGCGACCTGTGGATCCATGATCGCTTGCAGGGTGCGCGGCGAAGCGCCGCTGAAGCCGATCACCATCGCCGGCCGGTCGTTGATCTTGGTGACGAAGGTCGCCAGTTCAAAATTACCACGCAACAGGAATGGCGTGATCAGGTGCAGCCAGTAAGACGCCACCAGGTTACGGTACAGAGGATCTTCCGGCAACGGCATCACCAGGCTCTTTTCCAGCCGCGAGGAGGCGCTTTCCATCACAGGCTGCAACAAGATGCCTAGCGCAAGTATCAGATGGCGCAAGGAACCCTTGAAACCGGTACTGCGCAGCATGGCCTCCAATCCACCGACGGTCTGGATTTCCATGAAATCGGTGAAAGCAGCATGATAAGCGCCACTGCCGAGTTGCAAGGGGATAGCGGTGGCCGTCAGGTTTTGCAAGGAAATGGCTGGATCAGTCGCCGCGATCACATCGGAAGCCTGGGTTTCGAGCCTGTTCCACAGGCGCGAGAAGGCCATCGGACTCTTCGCCGTAAAATCCTGCGGCTCATCGATTTCCATGGTGCTGACTGCAAGGAAAGGAAAGCGCCGGTTGGCCTGGTCGTTACTTGCGATCAGATGCCCGGCGATGGCGCGCCTGCTGCGCGGACCGACGAACGCGAAGTGCAGCGGACTGACTGCATCGTAGGCGATCTTCCAGCGCGGCTCGGCGGACAGCAGATCCATGGCTTGCGCCAGCCACTCATCAAGGATCGACACCAGTGGCACATTATCCGTGGCCTTGATGAAATCGCCGCGGCTAGGAATTTTCCCGAAATAACCGATATTTGCCAACTTTTCTCCAACGCTCATTGTACTGTTCCCCCTGCAGTTGCTACGCCTACCGCAGCGGCTGCAGTTGCCCCTGTTGTTCCGGTTGGAGCAGCGGCTGGCGGATTGGATACCGGACTCGCCGCTGTGCCTACGATGGTTTCAGGTAATTTCATGCCACGGAAGCCCTGCCCTTGCTGTGCGCTGCCATCAGGCGTCTTGGCGCTGACTTGCGGGCTGCTGATGATTTTCAGATTAATCGGCACGGTGATATTTTCGTTGGTCCAGCTGAGTTCGAAGTTGCCGTCTTTACGCTTACGCACCGCCGTGTTGATCAGGCGCTCCAGGCCGAAGCGGCCGGGTTGGTTGGCGATTTCAACAGTACGGCCGTCAAAAGTAACCGCGGTAATACGAGCACCAGCGACACCTTGCGGATTAGGCCAGACAAAGTTGGTCCATTGCGCTTGCGTATTGCGGTAACGCAGTTGCTGGCCATCGATCTCAATGGTGTATTCGGTGGTGCCGGCAGCCGGCAGCGCCTGGATCTGGAACACCGTTTGCGCATCTGCGGCGCCGCCGCCGGCGCCGGCCGCGGCTGCACTGCTGGCTCCCAGTGGTGCAACCCAGCGCGAGAAGCTCGACACCATGGTCGGCGACAAGGTGATGCCCATGTCAGCCCAGGTCTTGGCCGCCAATGTATCGCCGCGGCGCACTACCAATGGCCCCATCGAGGCATTGACGAACTTGGCGATGCTGCCGTCAGGACCAAAAGTCTGGCCGATCTCGGCGCTGGTCGCCTCGATCTTCGAGTTGGCGGCAAACGGATATTTCTCCGCCAGGGTTTTCTCGAACGGTGCATACACCTGCGCCGCCCAGGTCCGGTTCATCTCTGCTTCGGTCGGCTTAATGGTGACGGCAAAAGCCTGGATCAGCGGCCGCACCAGGATTGGACGGATAGCTTGCTTTTGCGAGTCGCTCATGCCAACCAGCATTTGCTCATCGACATATTTGAGCGCATCGGCCAACTCCGAACCGTTGCCGTTCAAGGTCTGCTGCATCAGCTGATTAGCGCCAGGGCCGGTATCGCCCTGATTCTTGATCTGGTTGAAACGGGTGCGCAATTTCGACAGGGTTTCCATGTAGCCGCGCATCAGCGTGGCATTGTTGTCCTTGGCGCTCACCATGCGAGCGACGCCGGAAAATTCCTTGCCGACCGGCCCCATTGGCGGGGCTGTGCCATCCGCACTGACGTTGGCATTGACGTTGACATTCACGTTCACCCCGGACGGCGCCTGACGCAAGATGGTTTGCTTGAACCAGGCGACCACACCGCTTTGTGCACGGCCCAGGCTGGTATTCAACAGCGACGGGTTGTCCCAAGAGGTCTGCTCATACACGGCATTGACAAATTTGTTGATCGGCGACGTGGATGGATCGCCAAAACGGTTCATCGCCTTGACCGCGTTATCAAATCCGCCAAGATCGGCAATGTTCGCGCCCTGCATGAACTTCTGCCATTCCTTGGCGTATTCGGTCTTGTATTGGGTGACCAGCGCTTTCTGGATCTGCTCCGGGCTGCCTTCCAATGTCAGGTCATCGCTGGAAGCCGTCTTGAGCACCCAGTCGGCGCTTTGCAGTTCTTTGTTAGCTGCTTCCTTGAAGGCGCCCTGGACGAATTTCTCCCACGCCTCACGTGTGAAGGTGCCGGAAATAGCGTAGCTGCCGACGATCAATTCCTTATCCTGATCGCCAACAATACTGGCCACCGTGATCGACGGGAAGCGGGTCGAAGCGCGCGCCTTGATGTCCGCATACACGCGATCACGAGCTGCCATACCGCGCACTACGCGGCGCAGATTATCGCGCGACTGGTCAACCAGGGTCAGTTTGCTTTCGATAGTCGGCCACGACGGATCATTGATTTGCGACAGATAGAAAGTCATCAGGCGCTCGGCGCTGCGGATCATCTGTTCGCGCGTCATGTTGCCGCGATTGCTTTCCAGCCAGCCGCGCCAGAAACGGGTCAGCTGATCATTCAGATGACTCGATTCGGCGCGCTGCCGGTCGCTCAGCATCAGATAGGTTTTCAGGGCGTTGTAGCCATCCTGGACATTCGTCGGCGAGGAATCCTTATATTGCTGGGCAACGCCACTGCTGCCATTGCCAGCCGGGGCTGTAGCATTGCCGCTAGCACTAGCAGCAGGAGCGGCAGCGCCGCCCGCTGGCTGCCCGGGAGCTGCGGCTGCCGCCCCTGCTGCCGGCAGTGAGGTACTGGTCAACTGCACCGGATGCGACATCGGCTCCAACTGCGCTGCATGGGCGTTCATCTCCGACAGGAAGGATTCGATATTGGCTGTGACCGGCTTGAGCATGATCTCCTTGACGCCGGCGAAATATTCTTCGCGCAGCTTCTGTTCCAGCAAATCGCCCTGATACAAGCCGAAGCTCAGCGACAGCGGACGAGTGTTGTCATATTTTTGCAACTGCTCGATACGGTCTTGCAGGATTTCCATCGCTTCAAAGCGCGATTGCAGGTCAATCCGCTTTTCCTGCAGCTTAATCGCTTTGTCCAGGTCAGCCTGGACGTTGGCGGTCAATTGACGGTTGCCGATATACGACCAGCTCCAGCCAGCCAGGGCAAGGCCGACGAATGCGGTCGCGGCAAAAAACATGGTGTAGCGCAAACGCGTCTTGTGGCGGCTTGCATATTGCGAGACCAGATCCTTGTCGGCAAAAATGACTTTGCGGAACAGGTTGAGCAGAAAGAAGCCATGCTTGGAATGCACTTCCGGACGCTCAAGCGCTTGCAATTTCAGATCGAAACGTTCGGCAATCCGCTCCGAAGAGCTGCTGATGCCGCTGCCTTCCTGCAAAGCGCTGGTGAAATAGAAACCGCGGAAGACCGGCTTGAACTGAAACGGGTTTTCTTCAAACAGGGTCGCGATAAACGCGCGCAAAGAACTCTTCACAGCTGCAAATTCGAGCGGGAAAGTGAGCACGCCTGGCGGCAAGCGGTCGCCTCGATTCAAGGCCATATTAACCAGGCTGATTTCCTTCAGGCCTTCAAACAACTCATCAAAGCGATCATCGAAATACGACAGCACGTCCTGACTGCTGGTCTTCCGGCTGTACGGCAACGTTGCGCCCCATACCCGGTCTTTTTCGCCGCGATCCATATCGACGAAAAATTCGGTAAAGCCGGTGATCAGATCGGCCTTGGTAAACATGACGTAGACCGGTGCAAAAACTTCCAGCTTCTCTGTCAGTTCCTGTACGCGCTGGCGCAGGTTTTTGGCGAGGTTGATGCCGAACTCAGGACGGTTACCCGCAAGCTCGGCCACGCTGACGGCAATGATGATGCCGTTGATTGGCGCGCGGCTGCGATGCTTTTTCAACAGACCGAGGAAACTGAACCACTCGGCGCGATCTTCCTCATGCACCGAATAGCGTCCTGCCGTATCCAGCAGGATGCCGTCGGTTGTAAAGAACCAGTCGCAATTACGCGTACCGCCTATGCCCTGCACAATATTGCTGTTCTTGTCGGCCAGCGGAAATTGCAGACCGGAGTTGGCGACTGCCGTACTTTTACCAGCGGCGGGATTACCGATGATCATGTACCACGGCAGCTCGTATAAGGCAGTAGCGCCGGATTTTTCGCCGAGCTTGGAATTCTTGATGGTGGAAATTGCTTCCAGCATCCGCTTGCGGATGGTTTCAGTCTCGTCGCGACCAACGGTGCTGGGCTTGTCGCTGGCTTTCTCGGCCTGATTTTCCAGCATGTCGCTCAGGTTTTTCGACGCTGTTTTGGTGCGCTGCTTGCGATACAGCCAGATCAGCCCCCAAATCAGCAGGACTGCTGCCAGGAGTGCAATGACCCAGATGCCGTCGATTTGCAAGGCATCCGCAGCAAGAAAGAGAAAACAGGCGAGAGCCACAAAGCCGACGATTGCCAGAGTGCGGGTATTCGTCAAAAATTGCCAAATTCGTTGCATAAGTATCAGTAATTAAGTAATTGATTCTTTTGAAAGTGATGCAAAGCCGCAAACGCCATCGAGAGCCATGACGATAGCCGTATTCGGAGTCAAATCACCACTGTCGTTGCTTTTATGCAACACCATTATTGATCTAACTGTCGTCAGCCGAACCCTATGCGTTTCTACATCGGCCTAAACGGTGAATCTGGATTGCGCTGCATAAATGGCCGTCGCTTGTTGCACGACTATGCCACCGCATGAAATGCTATCTTCCGATACGATCAATCGCCGTACCATGCCATATCTCTTTTATCGCTTCACGCCATTCAAAAAGAGCCGCTTTATTTTTTCATTACACCCGGCTTGCGAAACTCTACGTGACCCAGATCCATCATTTTCCAACGTCCGCCCCAGGTCAGGCCAACCGATTCAGCCACTTCGCCATACAGCTGATATCCGCGCATGGCCCATGGGTCTTTCTCGGTAATCACCAACTTGCCGTTACGCATGAACGCCGAATCTGCCGCCAAGCCGTACTGGTGATAACTCTGGAACGCCTTGGCATTGGTGACGCTGCCCCCCATCTGAGCCAACGCGTTTTGCCGCTCTGGACTACGATAACCTTCGATAATGACCATGTCGTAACCATGCTGTTCTTTCATGATCTTGAAAGTCAGCAGCAAACGCTGGGTAAAATCCGCGTCCAACTGCTGCCAGTTACGACTGGCGGTATCCAGCATCGGCCGTACCAACGCTACTTCCTGGGTAGTAAACACCTCCGGCGGTAACGGCGGCGGCGGTACTAACTGCTCACCTTCCAGCAACGCAGCAATCTGCTGATTCACTACTTGCCCAGAATCATCATAGCTACCGAGCATGCCTTTTCCACTCAACATCCACGCAACTAACGGCGGAATCAACACCACCGCCATTCCTGCGAGCAACATCAAATGATGTTTTTTAACAAACTGCCACGTCGAGAGTCTCGACGCTTGCAGGTTTTGTGTAACGGATTTTGTTGTCCGGGACCGACGTTCTTTCCAACTCTGGACTTGCACGCCAATTTGCTGCCGCCTCTTGAGCAATGCAGAAAACACAATCTCACGGGCGGCTGGAAACAGCAGCAATCCCGAGATGCCGCAAGCAAGCAGAAAATAAAGAGCAACGGCTAAGACCAACGCAAACACCTTTCGTGAATATTACCAAAAAAAAATTATACTTTTTTGGTAATATATTGCCAGTTGACATATTTAGTTGTCAGAGAGTATACCTTATCAAATTGGGCGTCACGTCGGTCTGTGTTTAATACCTGACATATGGAGAATTGTGTCTTGCAACCATCAGAAGAAACTGCGCGTGGCTCCGTAAAACCGAATTTGTTATCGGGATCGACGCCGACAGAAAATACAAGCGGGAGCATCTTGAATGCCTTGGAGGGCAAAGAGTCTCCGACGAAAGCCATTGCGCAAAAGAAATCTGGCGCATTGCGCGGTGCAATTGCAGTGGTCTTGCTTGCTGCGATTGGCGCAGGGGGATTTTTTGCTTGGAATCAACGCAGTAACCAGGATGCTACGGCAGCCAGCTTGCCGGCAACGCCGACGCCAGCGGCCAAAGAATCAGCATCCGCCACTCCTGCACTCGCGGCCAACACCCCTCAACCCGAGAAAGCCGAATCACAAGCAGCTGTAATCGAAAACGACCCCAGCGCACATCCGGACAAACCCGATGCAAGCACCGATGAAACGCCGGTCGATGCTCGCGCCAAACTGACGGAAAGCTTGGAAGCAGGCGTGCCCGTAACCGCCACCTCGCTTAAAAAAGCGCTGGAAGAACCGAAGCCTGCGAAACCTGTAGTAAAGGGCGTGAATGCGCCGCTGGTGAATCGCAGTACTTCTGAAAAAAAACTCGCGGCTGCACAGAAACCGGTAAAAGCCGGAAGCGCGCCGGCTGACAGCGACGTGAATATCCTGACCGCGCTGGTATCGCATGGCGACAGCGTGACAGAGCCGCCAAAAACCAAAGAGACGGCGAAGTCCCGGCAGCAAGCGAAAAGGAAAGCAGCCGAACCAGTGCTCGCGCAAAATACCGCTGACGCGCCGGACATTGTCGAACGCAAAAGCGGCGACAGCACCGCCGGCTTGCTACAACGTTGCAAACAGCTTGGCATCATCGAAGGCGAACTGTGCCGCTGGCGGATTTGTTCCGGACGCTGGGATACCGATACTGCTTGCAAGATAAACAGATAAGCTACTGCAAGCGGGATCAAATAGAAAGGACACCTTCTGGTGTCCTTTCTATTTTCAATCCGGTTTATCCGTGATGGGTGAAGTCCAAGCAGCCTGGGTATCCGCTTTGCGACTGACATACGGTACACAGGCACTTCTTGCGGGGGCAGCCCGGATCCCGGGCTAGCCGCCTGCTTTTCCTGCCGCAAGCTCAACGCACACTCACCTCGACCCGCCGTGCCTCGGCATTGTCGCCGCTGCCGGTCGTCACTTGAGGTTTCTCCAGCACGATCGCATCTTCGGCCACACCGGCGATCAGCAGAATGGCTTTGACGCTCTTGGCGCGCTCTTTCGAGATTTCCTCGTTCTTGGCCGGATCGCCAGTTGTGTCGTGAAAGCCGCTCACCACTACTTTGGCATCAGGCTTGGCCTTGGCAGCATCGACTATCACTGCCAGTTTTTCACCGGTATCAGCAGGTGCATCGGACTTGCCCGAATCAAAGTAAATCACAGCGACAGGCGACGATGCCGGCGCCGAAGCGGCGGGAACGTTCTTGTCGATAGTGACTTCAGTAGCTGGCGGCGCGGTGACAGGTACCGGCACCAGAACCACTTCCTGCCTCGTTACGGCCTGGTTCATACCCGAAGCCGGCAACAATGGCACCAGCAGCAAGGCTACGATGTTGATGATCTTGATCAGTGGATTGACCGCCGGACCCGCAGTATCCTTGTAGGGATCGCCGACCGTATCGCCGGTGACCGCCGCCTTGTGCGCTTCCGAACCTTTGCCGCCGTGATTGCCGTCTTCGATATATTTCTTGGCATTGTCCCAGGCGCCGCCGCCGGTGGTCATCGAGATAGCCACAAACAGGCCGGTAACGATAGTGCCCATCAACAGACCGCCGAGCGCCGCCGGACCAAGGATCAGGCCGACCAGGATCGGCACCACCACCGGCAGCAGCGACGGAATGATCATTTCCTTGATCGCCGACGAAGTCAGCATGTCGACCGCCTTGTCGTATTCCGGTTTACCGCTGCCATCCATGATGCCCTTGATGTCGCGGAACTGGCGTCGTACCTCCACCACCACCGCACCAGCTGCGCGCCCCACCGCTTCCATCGCCATCGCCCCAAACAGGTAGGGAATCAGGCCACCGATAAACAGGCCGACGATCACCAGCGGATTAGACAAGTCGAACACAGTACTCTTCCCCACTGAATCGAGAGCATGGGTGTAGTCGGCGAACAGCACCAGCGCCGCCAGCCCGGCCGAGCCGATGGCGTAGCCTTTGGTGACGGCCTTGGTGGTATTACCGACCGCATCAAGCGGATCGGTGATCGCCCGCACCGAATCAGGCAAGCCTGACATTTCGGCGATGCCGCCGGCGTTATCGGTGATCGGACCATAAGCGTCCAGCGCCACAATGATGCCAGCCATCGACAGCATGGCGGTCGCGGCGATTGCAATGCCGTACAGGCCAGCCAGCCAGTAAGAAGCCAGGATGGCGACGCACACGGCCAGTACCGGATAGGCGGTGGATTTCATCGAGACGCCGAGGCCGGCAATGATATTGGTGCCATGCCCAGTCGTCGAAGCTTGCGCGATGTGGCGCACCGGTTTGAAATCGGTGCCGGTGTAATACTCGGTGATGTACACCATCAGGCCGGTGAGAACAATGCCGATGAAGGCGGAGCCCATCATCGGTATCCGTATCGGTGCAGGCAAGACCAGCCAGGTCACCACGGCAAAACCGATCAGGCTCAAAATGGCCGCCCACCACAGGCCGGTATATAGCGCTGACATGATCTTCTTGCCAGGCTTGGCCTTGACCATCGAACAGCCGATGATCGAAGCCAGGATCGATACACCGCCCAAGGCCAGCGGATACAGCACCGCCTGAAGTTCAAAGCCGTGGATCAGCAGCGAACCCAGCAGCATGGTCGCAATCAAAGTCACTACATAGGTTTCAAACAGGTCAGCCGCCATGCCGGCGCAGTCGCCGACATTGTCGCCGACGTTATCGGCGATCACCGCCGGGTTGCGCGGATCGTCCTCGGGAATACCGGCTTCAACCTTGCCCACCAGATCAGCGCCAACGTCGGCGCCCTTGGTAAAGATGCCGCCGCCGAGACGCGCGAAAATCGAAATCAGCGAAGCGCCAAAGGCCAGGCCGATCAAAGGACGGATGATGTCATGCAGCGATAACCCGGACGGTCCGACAAACGCCAGCAGGAACAAGAAGAACAAGGTCACGCCCAGCAATCCCAGTCCCACCACCAGCATGCCGGTAATGGCGCCGCCGCGGAAAGCCACGTCCAGCGCTGGCCCGATGCCTTTGGTTGCGGCTTGCGCGGTGCGCACATTGGCGCGTACCGAAACATTCATGCCGATGAACCCGCAAGCGCCTGACAGCACTGCGCCGACCAGAAAGCCAGCGGCCGTCACCAGCCCCAGTCCGGGTAATAGCGCAATAACGATAAACAACACCACGCCGACAATGGCGATGGTGCGGTACTGGCGCGCCAGGTAAGCAGCGGCACCTTGTTGAATGGCTGCGGCAATTTCCTGCATGCGCGGATTACCGGGATCCTGCTTTAATATCCAGCTACGTGAAACCAGCCCGTAGATAACGGCAATGATGCCACAAGCGACGGCAAACCATAGACTTGATGCCATGTTGACTCCTCCTGTTTTTCGAACGGCTGCACGACAAAATAAGACAATCACACCATTTCACCGGTCTTCGTGAACGCCAACGTGGCGTTTTCGATTCCCGGCCGATACTGCGTAACGCAAAATTTTTCGTCGCCCTTTTATTTTCAGAGAAATGCCTGGGCTGGCGTTGACTTGTTACCGCTCCCGGGTTGCAATCCGAAGCTTGAAGCCTTGGTTGATTCTAAATGACTTTAGCGAACCTTTATTAACTAAAAGAAAAAGCGGACCGAAGTCCGCTTTTTCTTTTATGCTTCCAACGCCGCAAACGCGCTGTCGCGTATTTGCTCGACCGGACCGACGCCGGCAATCTTGCGATACTTGGGCGCGCCTGGTAAACCGGCCTTGGCCCAGTCGCCATAATAATTGACCAACACTTCGGTCTGCTCGTGATACACGGACAGGCGCTTCTTGACGGTCTCTACCTTGTCGTCGTCGCGCTGGATCAGGTCTTCACCGGTGACGTCGTCCTTGCCCTCGACTTTGGGCGGATTGAATGTGACGTGGTAAGTACGGCCCGACGACAAATGCACGCGGCGGCCACTCATGCGCTCGATGATGGCGCTGTCTGGCACGTCGATTTCCAGGACGTAATCAATCGACACGCCGGCTTCTTTCATGGCGTCCGCCTGCGGGATAGTGCGCGGGAAGCCGTCGAACAGGTAACCATTGGCGCAATCCGCCTGCTTCAGGCGGTCTTTCACCAGGCCGATGATGATGTCATCGGATACTAGGCCGCCTGCGTCCATCACCTTCTTCGCTTCGATACCAAGCGGAGTGCCAGCCTTGACTGCTGCGCGCAACATGTCGCCAGTGGAAATCTGCGGAATGTTGAATTTCTCTTTAATGAAAGTCGCTTGCGTGCCTTTACCGGCACCAGGCGCTCCTAAAAGGATGAGGCGCATGTTAAGTCCTAAGGTGAGTTTGTGAATTTATTGTGGCGACGGCGCACAGCTAGCTATGCAGCGACGTCTCCTGAGATGCTTCGCACTTGCAATTCGCACTTGCAATTACTTGTATCACGCTATCTTTGCATGAAACTTACCATACAATTTTACCAAACAGCCAGCCCTGAGAGCGATTTCTGTTGGTTCAACGATAATTTCCCGGTAGTTCCTGTAATTTTCATGTGTTGAAAAAACTGCGCACCCGCTCCAGGTCTTCCGGCGTATCCACCCCGGGAGCCGGCGCTGCAGGCGCAATATGCACTGCAATCGGATAACCGTGCCACAGTACCCGCAACTGCTCCAACGCTTCAATCTGCTCCAGCGGCGAGACGGCCAGGGTCGGATAGGTTTGCAAAAAACCATTACTGTAGGCGTACAGACCGATATGCCGCAACGGCAGATAATCTGCCGGCAATTGTTGTTGCGACTGCGCAAAACCATCCCGATGCCATGGGATCGTCGCCCTTGAAAAATACAAGGCGCGCCCTGCCTGGTTCAACACCACTTTGACTACATTCGGATTAAACGCATCGGCCGCCGAATGTATTGCATGCGCCGCAGTCGCCATCGGCACCTGAGACGTAATATGGGCAGCGGTAGCGGCGATCAGCGCCGGATCTATCATCGGTTCATCGCCCTGCACGTTGACCACCACCGCATCGGCAGCCAGTCCTAGCGCCGCCGCCACTTCCGCGATACGGTCGGTGCCGGATGGGTGATCGGAACGCGTCAAGCGCGCAGCGATGCCATGCTGTGCGCACACCGCCAGGATTTCAGCATGGTCGGTGGCCACGATCACTTGCGCCGCGCCGGACTGCGCAGCACGTTCTGCAGTGCGCACGATCATCGGCTTGCCGCCGATATCGGCCAACGGTTTGTTAGGCAAACGCGTGGACGCCAGCCGCGCGGGAATGATGACCGTGAAAGGCGTGGTCGAACTCACAATATCTCCCACCGCCTAAGCTGCGGGAGCGGCCGGGCTATTCAGGTCGCGCGCCTGGTCAGCCCACATGATCGGGATTCCGTCGCGGATCGGATAAGCCAGCTTGTCGGCATTGCAAATCAGTTCCTGAGCTTTCTTGTCGTGATGAAGCGGCCCTTTGCAGATCGGGCAAACCAGGATGTCAAGCAGTTGAATGTCCACGGAGTTTCTCCAGAATTTGATGTATTTGATGGCCCAGCGAGGCGTCAATCTGCGCCGTCACCGGAACGACCCAGATGCGCGGGTCGTTTTTAATAGAAGCTATTTGCCGACATTTTACTGCATCCTTTTCAGTGATCAGGATCACCTCGGCTTGCAGGGCGGCAAAAGGGTTGTCGGAAAAATCATGATGATCGGGCAAGACCAGGGTCTGGAACACCAGTCCCGCAGCGCTCAGCGTGTTGAAAAAGCGTTGCGGATTGCCGATGCCGGCAGCCGCAGTGATCTTGCGCATCGGATCTTGCAGGCTGGCCAGCATTCTCGTCTGCGTCGGATCGGCCAGTTGTTCAGCCTGATTCCCCTCCAGTTGCATGCGAATCGATGAAGCCGGCATGGACACAGGAATCGATGCCGCATTGACCACGGTAAAGTCGCGCCGGCGCGAAACCGGTTCACGCAATGGCCCGGCCGGCAGCAGCCAGCCGTTGCCTGCGCCACGGGCATCGAACAAGACGATTTCGATGTCCCGCTGCAAACGGTAATGTTGCAAGCCATCATCCGACAAGATCAGATTGACTTCAGGATGAGCCTGCAGCAAGGCTTGCGCCGCCGCCACCCGGTCGCGGCCCACCACCACCGGACATTGCGCACGGCCGGCAATCAGCAGAGGCTCGTCGCCGACTTCAGCCGCCAGCGAGGTCGCGTTCACATGTTGCAGCTGCGGTTGGCCATCGCCGGACTGTGCAGCGTAGCCGCGCGAGATCACGCCGGGGATATAACCGGCCTGGCGTAGCGCCTGCACCAGCCAGATGGTCAGCGGCGTCTTTCCCGTACCGCCGACAAAAATATTACCGACCACGATCACCGGCACCGGCAGGCGCGTGCTAGCCTGCCAACCGCTGGCATATAGACGGCGCCGAAGCGCCGCCAGCAAACCGAACAACAGCGACAACGGCCACAGCAGACATGCCAGCAAGCCGCGCCGCTGCCAGGCAGCGCTCAGGGTAGCTTCAAGCGATGGCTTACTTGTGGCCACTAGTCTGGGCCGCAAACGTGATCTTGTCGAAACCTGCCAGACGCGCAGCTTCCAGCACATTGATCACAGTCTGATGAGTCGCCATGGCGTCGGCGTTGATGATCACCACCGGATCGCCCTTGCCATCGCCCTGCACCGCACTCTTCAGATCCAGCGCCAGCGACGCCGCATCCTTGGAAGACACCTGCACGTTGTTGACCGCATACTGGCCCTGCGGACTGACGGCGACGTTGATCTCTTGCGGCTGCGTCATCGCCTTGTCGGCATCGGCGGTCGGCAAGGTGATCTGCAGCGCGGTGAATTTGCTGTAGCTGGTAGTCACCATCAGGAAAATCACGATCACCAGCAAGACGTCGATGAACGGGATCAGGTTGATTTCAGGGTCTTCACGACCCTTGCCTTTACGAAAATTCATAGTCTTTGTCTTTATTTCTATTTGCGCGCGCCATGCACAGTATCGACAAATTTTACCGCTTGCTGTTCCATGTCCACCACGAAACCGTCCACCAAGGCACGGAAATGGCGATAGAAAATCAAGGCAGGCATCGCAATCGCCAGGCCGAAGCCAGTGTTATACAGCGCCACCGAAATACCGTGGCCCAACTGGGCAGGATCGGCACCTGCGCCGGTAGTCGCGCCAAAAATCTCAATCATCCCGACCACTGTGCCGAACAAACCCATCAACGGCGCCAGCGAAGCAATCGTGCCGAGTGTGGTCAAGAAGCGCTCAAGATCATGTGCAGTCGCCTGCCCCGCTTCTTCAATCGATTCCTTCATCAGCTCGCGCGGCGCATCGACGTTGCGCAAGCCGGCGGCCAGCACGCGGCCCAGCGGCGAATTGGTTTCCAAATTGGTCAGTACTTCGCTATTGATCTTACCGTTGTGATAAACCCGTATCACTTCTTGCAACAATTGCGGCGGCAAAATCCGCGGGCGGCGTAGGTAAACCAGACGTTCGATAATCAATGCGGTGGCAATGATGGAGGCAATTAACAACAACCAGATCGGCCAGCCCGCAGCTTGAATAATGGCAAACAAAAGAAACTCCTTGGTGAGATACGAATTCAGTAGAGCGAATCAGTAGGACGATGTCGATGAGGGGTTCATCGGCATGGATGCAGAATGTAACGTGTTGAAGGCTTGCGGGCAAGCGTGACAAGCATTGCTGAGTAGAAATTTTTAATGCTGTGTTTTGTGTTGCTCAGCCGACGCGCCGAGTTCCGCACATATTATGTGAACAAGATTGTGGACAAGTACTGAAGTCAGAATTTAATCCAATGATTTAAAAGGCTTTTTTTGCTTCGCTTAAAAATTCAGCAGATCCCATCCACATCGCACCTGATAATGACTAATAAAGTCTGTCACGCGATAATAAAGTCTGTCACGAGGGGCTAGGAACCCGTGACAGACCAGAATGACGGAAATTATCTTTAATTTTGGACGTCAGATATTGCCGAAACTAATAACCACATCAAAAATTGATGACAAACAATAAAGTCTATCGGATTATGATTGCGGGCAAAAAAACATGCGCTCGTAAGCATTGTCCAAATAAAACCTCTCATGGTCAGCAACTCCGGACACGTCGCATAGCTTAAGTAAAGCGCATGCAATTACTGTCCGTAGTTTGGCCATTTTCATGCATATCCTCGAATATGCCGTGCACAGCATATTCGAGGATATGGGTAAAAATACCCCATTGGTATTTAGGTATCAATGAATTGGTCCGAAAATACCCGGGCAGGTCAAGGCCACAAACTGACGGCAGACGCCGCGGATAGCTATCATCTTTTGCACTATTGAAGTAGAGACACAATTTGGAGCGATAAATGACTCCAATACGACCGTTGCCGCCACCATCAATCAGGATTCATCCAAAAGCCGGTAATCCATCGCATTTTCTCTCTGCACATTTTGGAGAGAACCTGAATCGTGCTTTCTGAAATTTTACTGAGCGGCATGAATTTGATTTGAGCGATCAGTCATGAACGAATACAAGCCATTTTGGCTACCTCAAATCACAACTCCCACACGTTTAGTTTCTCTGAGTGAGCCAGTGCTCAACGCCGCGATCGTCCACCGGAAAGATCCGTGTCTTCGTTCCAAGACTGGTCAAATCGGTATGGGAATCATCAAGCTTCTTCGGCTTCGACAATTCGCTACCGAATGTCTTCGACGATTTATCCCATTCCAGTCGCCGAAATGAGACATATTCTTTACCAGTCCGATTGAGCGCGACCTCTTCAGGCAACAGATCAGCTAGTTGTTTCCGGCACGCTGTAATGGCGTTGTCCAAGATGAGTTGTTGCGCCTTCTTGCCGTCTTCCGCGCTACCAGTTGCTTCAATTGACTTCGCTATCGTATCAATCAACGCATTCCGCTTCATCATCGGCACGAAACGATAGACGGTCGTCAGCGTCAGTTGTGAAACGCCTTTTCCATCTACCCCTGAAACCAGATACCCCCGCTCGTTCAGTGCAGGCAATTGATTTCCCTTCAGCCAGAAAATCACTGGACGAGATGATAGTGACCGGTGGTCCGTTGGCAGGAAGAGCACGCATACAAGAAACGCCTTCTCGCTGGACGTCAATTTGTCGTATTCGTCCTGCTTAAGACTGAACGTCATATCCAACTCGTGCCTACCAAGCTCGTCCACCAAACCAATATCTCCAGGTCGCGCACGGCGTGACTTGACCTGCACTGCATACGGAAACGGTGTTCGCTGTTCATCGTCCTTCTCTGGCTTAAACGTCTGTCGCAGCACATTTAGCTGATTCGATACAAGCAGGTCAAATCCAAAATCCCCTGGCAACTTAAAAGCTTCAAAGCCAGCACCGAACATCGCAGCAGCTACCAGATATTCAGCCTCAAAACCTTGATACAATCTATCGAAAAATTGCAGATCTTGCGCCATTCCTCCCCCTTATTTTGTCTCGAATCGTCCGTTATGCCAGGCAGAGTGACCGTACCCAAAAACCAGTAGCGACCGTTTATTGAGGTAGGGTCAAAAAGGCCGGATATTACAATCCGGCCTGGCCTTTACTAGACCCAACAGTCCTATTTACCAGTACGATTAAACCAGCGGTCCAGCAGCTTACCCGCAGCTTCACGTCCGCCTAAGCCAAAAGCCAATGCAACAGCAACAGCAATGGCCCCGACTGTCAGTGCAAATGCAAGTTGTACGATTTCGTTGGCGATACCCATCGCACGTAAGCCCATCGCAAATACCAGTCCAAGAATCGCGAACTGTGCAATACGTGCTAATAGTTTGCTACTGTCGTTCTCGGCTTGTTCGATGACTCGTCTCGCCAATCCAGCCAGCCAGAATCCAATGATGAGAATAATACTGCCCATCAGGATATGCGCACCGAACTCTATGAACAACGTCATCACGTCGCGCACCTGCGAGAAACCCAAGCGGTTGGCTGCCTCTACCACGGCAAACAACATGGCGAAGAAAATCACCAAACGTCCAGTCAGCACAGAAGGCAGCAGTTGCCCAGTCAGTATTTTTTCAAGAGCGAGCACTGATGGCAGACTATCCGCGCCGGCAGCAACGAGCAGCTTTTGCATCAGTGTGCTGACGAAGCGTGCCACATAAAAAGTCACGAGAAGAATTACCACGGCTGCAATGATATTAGGCACAGCGCTAAGAAATTGATCCAGCAGATTCGTTGCCGGCCGAGAGATCGCTTCAATTTTGAGCGCATCAAGTGCGGAAATCAATGTCGGCACAAAAATGAAAACGTAGACCACCGTACCTATTAGACTTGAAAGTTTGACTTGGGTCACACTGTCAATACTCTGCACAAACCTGTCGACATCTGCCGCCACCAACAAATTGGTCACCAAGCCGCGCAGGATCTTGGCAAGTAGCCAGCCGACAAATCCAATAACGGCTGCCGCGAAGATGTTAGGTACAATCGCCAACAGTTTGTCAACCATACCCTGTACCGGCGATAGCAGGCCATTCAAATTGAAGGCAGCCAGAATGGCAGGGATGAATATAAGGATGATCAACCAAAATAGCACATCGCCTAAATAGCCACTCATTGGTCGCATGCCAGTCGATTCAGACAATTTACTATCAAGTTTTCCAGCGCGCAGCCCCTTGTTGGCCAAACTACGCAGTAGCGATGCAATGACCCAAGCGACAAGCACCAACACCGTGCCGCCGATGAGATTTGGCAGGTAGCCAATAATCCTGGTGACGAGTTGCGCAAACGGACTGGAAATCGCGTACAAGTTCAGAACATTGAAGATCCCTACCGTAGTAATGAGCAAAATGAGCCAGAACACTCCGCCTGCAATGATAGCTTCGACCCTGGTCCCCTGCTGTCCTGTACTCTCGATGATGCGTTGATCTACTTGTAATGTGCTCAGTAGTTTGCGGGCCGCTGCCCGGGCGATGACAGCAATCAGCCAACCAAGGATCAAGATACCGATAGCTCCGGCGATCTTTGGCAGATAAGCTCCCAACGTACTTTGTAGCGAAATCAAAAAGCCGGATAAATCCATTTCGTTCCCCCGATAAATGAGCGACCTGTCAATGTTTGTTCCACGAATAAAAACCGTAATAAAGCACAATGGACTCTATGACGATAGGCTATGCCTCAACGACTGCTTTATGCTGATTGATAATCAAGCGATCTGGATCTTAAGTGATCTGTCAGTGACATGAATACTTGTGGGCACCTCCGAAGTGGGATTGATTGTAGCTATTGATTGCTGCCGTTACTGGATAAGTTTGGAAACGTAACATCCGATTGACTGCAGAGATAACTAAACCAACATTTTCCATTCAGGAAAATTCAATATTCATAAATTGAGCTCCCCATCTAGCGCCCCCTTCTGCCAGACAGGATCGTCTCCAGCGTCGTCTTCTGGGAACTATGTGTCTTACCTTCACCAGATTCCAATTGTGGAAACGCGCAAATCGGCTGAACCTGCAACAAAGTAGGTAGCTCGTCAATTTTCAGCCCGCTTATTTCATGGATGCTGAGAAGCATTGATGCGCCAATAGGGTGAGTACGATGACGAATTTGACTGACAATTGGATGCGCCACATTCACTAGACGACATAGATCGGCGTCATGTTTCAAACGCAATCTGTCCATCACTATCGTTAACAAAAAATTGGGATCGTCGTGCGCAAAAGGATTGGCCGTATTCTCTACGGGGGAGTTTAAGAATGCCTTTGTATGCTTGCTCAACATAGGTCTCGATATTCATATGGGCATAGCCGGCGTGAAAAAATTTATTCACGTAATGCACAATATGGCTCTTCCTGCACCGTATAGCTTGCTCTAGAATACCAGAATACAAAATGTTCATAATTGTCAATTTAAATTTATTTTTTCAATTTTCATGCATAAATTTTCATTGTCCAATGTTACGCAAGACATGGGGCACCGCCGAGTGCGATAGCAGATCTGTCGGTAGACAATGCGATCACAATCCGCGGTAAACGCGCCTCCGTATTGTATTGTTTTGAAGATTATTTATTCTGGCCGTACGCTGCCTTTACTACAGGGGCGACCATCGATGATAATCAGAGCGGCGAATAACTGGCTTGCAGAACCAGATATCAATGAACCGTGAATTCAGGCGTGAAATGTTCAGCTATGGGCGCATTTATGAGAAGCACGGCTTGTTCGGACGGTAAATTGGCGGACAACAACGAACATCGTTGATCAACCGCTGATCGTCCATCTCCAATACCGATCGGCGAATGTGATATTTCCTGCAGCTTGTTCGCGCTCGATCACGAGGTCGGCAACGCGCATAGAAAGGCGATCTTCGCGTGAAACGCCATAGCGCTCAACCACTGCTTGTATGTCATATTCTTGGAACGAAGCGACTTTCATTCTCCTGGCACACGCATCAATAACTTCATCTGGAATTGTCGCGCCTTGTACGACCAACATACTCATTTTCCTTTCGTGGTGCGCAACGCCATACACGCAGCGCACATCCACATTTTTCTCCCCTTACGGATCAGATAGGATCCTGTAGTGATGTCCGCTTGTCCTCCATGATAAGCACAAAATTTCCTTCCCGTCAGTTGCCCAACGACCTGGGTCAGCCGTGATTTTTTGTTGGCAGGTTCAAAGTGGTCCATCGCAATTCTATTTCCCATGATCGCTTCAGACTACGCTCTGCAATACGTCGCAGACATCTATCTCATACAGTTTTTTGGGAAGAGGAAACGACCATACTAGATCTTGCTTGCTCAAAATCAGCCAACCCTTGAAATACACGGGCTCGATCCGGTTCGGATAGTTCATCAAGCAAGGTCATCATCTGCGACAGCGTAAAAACGGCCGCCATCGACGCCCCACCTCCCCGCATTTCAAAAAAATGTACGGCCGTCAATTACCCGGCCCATTTCAACTGCATGTTGGCCCGTTGAACCTCGTCACTCATTTCAGCTGATGGCCTCATTGTATTTTCGCCTCAGATCCAAGACAGGCTCAGAACAACCATTAAAACGATATTGCCAACAAGGGCAATGCAAGTCGACGTGATCAAGCCGATGATCGTTATATTCTGATACAGAAAATCAGATACGCAATAAAAATGCGGGCCCTAATTTTTAGAGACCCGCATTTTTTCTTAACCCACCTGGATTACATTAGAACTTGTGGCGAATACCAACAGCAACTGCAGTCTGGTTGTTATCTGAACCGGTGCTGTCACCGTAGACGCCAGGATTGATGGCGTCTTTAGCGCGCAGATTCGACACAAATGCATACAGGTCAGTGCGCTTCGACAAGAAGTAGTCTGTGCCCAAGTTGATTTGCAGCAGACGGCCCTTTGTCGGATCACCCAAACCATCATTGACGAATGTCAGCTTGTTGTATTGAACGCTAGCCAGCAGGTGCAAAGGTGCTGTAACAGCGTAGTTTACGCCCAGTTCAAAGATGTCAGCCTTTTTGTTGTTGAAGCTGCCAACAGTGAAGCCGCCTGGTTGCAGAATGCCCGTAGTGACCTGAGTTGGGGCGTATGCCAAAGGTTGTTTAACGCGCGACCAGTTACCGTAAAGTCGGGCAGGACCAACTTGGTAGCTTGCGCCCAGACTGAATGTCTTCAGTGCTGTGTCGCCCGGGTTACCTACACCAGCGAACGAAGCACCCAACAGCGAAACATCACTTGTATTGGTAGTTAATGCATTACCTGTACCCAGTTTCGATTGGTAATAAGCGGCGAACAGACCCAGTGGACCGTTAGCGTATTGACCGCCCAGACCGAACGATTGACCGCTCGAAGTTTGACCAGCTGTTTCGCCGAAGCCATAAATCAGGCTGCCGGTGAACCCGGACAGATCTGGTGTGTTGTAGCGGATCGAGTTGTTAGTGCGTGTGCCTTCCAAACGGTCCAGATTATGGCCGACATTACCAGTAACGCCACCGAAGTCTTGAACCGAAGTCCATTGGCTCACATCGTCCAGGATGTCTGTTTGACGACCCAGCAGGACGGAACCGAAGTTACCACCCAGACCGACCACCGATTTACGACGGAACAGAGCTGAAGAACCATTAGGATCTTTTTGCAATGCGCCAGTATCGTTCGAAAAACCAGCTTCCAATTGGAACAGAGCCTTCAAACCGCCACCCAGATCTTCAACGCCCTTGAAACCCAGACGCGAACCTTGGATGACGCCGGAGTTGACGCTAAATTTGCTGCCAGTTGTACCAGTCGAGGAATTGTAGACTGGATTGGTGTAGACGATACCTGTATCAACGATACCGTAGATGGTGACCGAGCTTTGGGCTTGGGCTGCACCTGCGATTACACCGAGTACGGCCAGCGCGATGAGTGATTTCTTCATTTGACGTCCTTTTATTAGGGGTACTGCGTTTAAAGATCCGCACATCTTGTCGGATGTGACAAAGATAAAGCGTCAATAGATGTAGACGGTTTGTTTGGTCTTTTACAAGAATAAATTTTTGGAAAAGAAATAGTTATTAGTAGATTCTGTTGCGAATAAAACACACGCAAATTTAACATTTACGACGATTTGTCAAAAAAAAACCCATCAACTTTTCAGTCGATGGGTCGAATCCTTAAAACAGTTATACGACGATACTCTTTCGTACGAATCCATACTAACATCGTCTGCTATATTGGCAATCATCGCGCCACAAATCAGCCCCAGTATTTAACTATTTTTAACACTTCCTTTAAACGAGCGATCGAATGAAATTGCACTGAATCCCTAGTGCGAGCCAATAAACGGCAATTACGGATGAAGATCCGAAACAAAGTTACTGGTATTTCACAGCGACACCCGAACTATCAGCCATATTCGGCATGCCAGAATTTCTGTAAGTGCTTCGATCTTCCGCAAAATCCATGCGCTCGGTGGAGTGCATGCCGCCGAATTGCGGAAAATTCTTATGCCAACAGAACGGCCTCATCATGCCCCACCCTCACCTGCATTCAGGTCTGGCGGTACTTTTAAGCCAACAATAGAGATGATGCAAACGATAGCTGCCGAACGCGGTGGACCGAGTCTTTCCGATCAAAGCGCGAGCGCTGACTCAATGCTCCTATTTGAATGCGCGCATGGTCACCACTGGCGAGACAGAGCATCCGCGATCAAAAAGGGAGTTGGTGTCATGCGTGTGAAAAGACGAAAACCCGCATGGAGAAATTTGATCGGGCGCACCAGATCGCTGAGGGGAATGTTTATCTACTAGTTATCTCACTAACCGTACTTCTATGCGTTGGCGGTGCGCACAAGGCCATATGTGGACGGCATCCTCGCATAGCATCATCAATGGGCATTGGTGTAGAGAATGCCATATTAAAAAGCGCCGACTCGGCATCGATCGTATGCAAGAAATCGCAGCAAGGCGCGGCGGGCGTTGTTTGTCGGAAAAATATGATAATGAAGGCACGCATCTAACGTGAGAATGTGAAAGCGGTCACGTATAGCAAGCAATTCCGAGAAATATTCTTGCAGGCCAATGGTGTCGCCAATGTTTTTTAAACCGACCAAGAGTTGGGAACGGACGTAAGCCAAAAACCGTTTCGACTAGAGGCGCTACTCCAACTCATTTAGCAGACATGCAGATTGCGCCATCCGAGTCCTATGATCCCAGTCGTCTGCTAAATGAATTAATCAAAAAACTAGGCCTACACCACGATGTGGTGTAGGCCCG